>JBKPDO010000335.1:0-20429 GCA_046727955.1 bacterium
GGCCGGGTCGGCAGCAGGCCGGCGCCGAGGTCGCGCCGCGCCGACAGCCCGGCGGCCGCCGCGCCGAGCACCGCGACCAGGCCGGCGGCCAGCAGAAGCAGCCACCAGCGCTCGCCGCCGTAGGGACGGATCCGGTGGACCCAGCCGATCGGCGACAGCCACGACACCCAGGCCAGGCCACCGCCAGCCCGGCCGCTGAGGTCACCGACGACCCGCAGCAGGTAGGCCGCGCCGAGGACGCTGACGGCGATGCCCCGGGCGCTGCCGGCGCTCTCGGTGAGCTGCGCGGCCACCCCCCCGACCGCGGCGAACACCCAGCCGGCGGCGGCGAGCTCCACGCCGAAGGCCAACGATCCGGTGGCGGGCAGGTGCTGGCTGAGCATGCTCAGCGCCACCAGCGCGGCGAGGACCAGGTTGGCGCCGAAGGTCGCGGCCAGCGCCGCCGCCAGGCCGGCGTGCCGGCCGACCACGGTGGCGCCCAGCAGCTCGCGGCGGCCGGTTTCCTCCTCGACGCGGGTGTGCCGGATGACGGTGAGCACGCTGATCAGCCCGACGATGACAGGGACGAACCCGGCCCGCCAGGCGACCAATTCGCCCAGGCTTGGCCCGGACAGGCGACCGTAGAGCGCGACGAATCCGGGGTTGTCGGCGTACTGCAGGCGTTCCGCGGCCGTGGGGAAGACGGCGCGGAGGGAGCTCGGGAAGCTGATCAGGACCAGGCACAAGGGGTAGATCCACAGCGGCAGCAGCAGCCGGTCGCGCCGCAGGATCAGGCGGATCAGCTTGCCGGTGCCCACAAGGGTGCTCATCGCGCCACCTCCGCGCGGCTGCCGCCCTGGGCGGCGTCGGCCGGCTGGTCGGTCCGGTAGTGCTGCAGGAACAGCTCCTCCAGGGTGGGGGGCTGGCTGACGAGGCTGCGCACGCCCACCTCGACGAGCTGGCGCAGCGCCGCCTCCAGCGCGCCGGTGTCGACGTCGAAGCGCACGTGGCCGTCGTGGGTCTGCAGGTCGTGCACGCCGGGCAGCGCGGCCAGCCCGGTTGGCGGGGCGGCCAGCTCGGCCTGGATAGAGGTGCGGGTCAGGTGCCGCAGCTCGGCCAGGGTGCCGGTCTCCACCGCCCGGCCGTCGCGGATGATGGTGACCCGCTCGCACAGCGCCTCCACCTCGGCGAGGATGTGGCTGGACAGCAGCACGGTGCGTCCGCGTGCGCGCTCCTGCTGGTTGATCCAGTCGCGGAAGGCGGCCTCCATCAACGGGTCCAGCCCGGCGGTGGGCTCGTCCAGCAGCAGCAGCTCCACGTCGGAGGCGAGCGCGGCGATGAGGGCGACCTTCTGGCGGTTGCCCTTGGAATAGGTGCGGCCCTTCTTGCGGGGGTCCAGGTCGAAGCGCTCCAGCAGGTCGGCGCGGCGCTTGGTGTCCAGCCCGCCGCGGAGCCGGCCGAGCAGGTCGATCACCTCACCGCCGGAAAGGTTGGGCCACAAGGTGACGTCGCCGGGCACGTAGGCCAGCCGGCGGTGCAGCGCGGTGGCGTCGTGCCAGGGGTCGCCGCCGAGCAGCTGGGCCGTGCCGGCGTCGACGCGCAGCAGGCCGAGCAGGATGCGGATAGTGGTGGTCTTGCCGGCGCCGTTGGGGCCGAGGAAGCCGTGCACCTCGCCGGTGCGTACCTGTAGGTCCAGGCCGTCCAGGGCGCGGGTGTGCCCGAACGCCTTGACCAGCGCGTCGGTGCGGATCGCCTCAGTCATCGTTGTGCTCCTTCAGGCGTGGAGGACGGCTCCGCCGCGGCGGGAGGTCGTGCCTGCAGCCGGTCGTACGCCGCGTGTGCCTGGGCGGCCAGGTCCGGGCTGAGCAGGGTATGCGAGTAGAAGTCCACCACTCCCCTGCTCATGCGCAGGTGTCCTTCGCGGCTGAGGATGTCGGCTCCCAGCGCCCGAGACAGGTGCTCGTGCATTCCAAGCATGCCGACCTGCATCGCGACCAGTACCGCGGCGTAGGCCCGTGGATCCGTGGACTGGCCCGGGTGGTGGCGGTTCAGCCACTGCTCGGCGAGCTCGACCATGTCGTCGAACATCGACGCGGCTGCCGGCGAGCCATCGAGCAATGAACGCGCGAGGTACCGGTACAGCGACAGCACCGTCGGGTGGACGGCGGGCAGGAACGACTGGTCGGCCATCTGGCCTTCAAGGACCGCCTGCTCCTTGATGCGCATGAGCCGGTCCAGCGCGTAGGCGTCGCAGGCGTCGCGCAGTGCTTCCTTGGACCCGAAGTGGTGGCGGACCAGCCCCGCCGATACGCCCGCCGCCTTGGCGATGTCCCGGATCGTCGCGCCGTCGATGCCGCGTTCGGCGAACAGGCGGAGCGCCGCGTCCCTGATCCGCGCGCGGGCGGTCAGATCCTCGAATGCCGGATCGCCGCCCGGATGAGCTACTGCCATCCCTCGACTCCTATACATAGGTATCATGCGGTGCTTCTGGTGGCAACAGACTATACACACGTATAGCACCGTGGCAAGAGCGGCCTGTCTCCGCGGTGGTCCCGGCCGGCCAGAGACGATCACCCTCCGTCGGCAGCTACCCAGCCGGACCGCTCGAGGTCCGCCCGGAGGCCCTCAGGGTTACGCCTGGAGCAGGCCGATGCCGAGCGTCACCACTCCCACGGCCAGCGACAGCCCGCCAAGGTAGATCAGACCGATGAGCCGGTTCGGCCGCTCGGCCCTGGGGGAGACCACCGATAGAAAGAAGCCGAGCGAGACCAGGACCGGCGCCGCCACCAGCGTCACGCGCACCAGCGTCTTCAGGCCGCCAGACAGCGCTGTCTGGTCGACCAGGATCATGCCGACCAGCGCGAGCACGATCCACACGCCCGGGTGGGCGTGGCCGGCGCGGAACATGTTCTGGCGCAGCGGGTTGTCGAGGTAGCCGGGGATGCGGCGGGTCAGCATCGCCAGTAGCGAGGCGCCGCCGAACTCCACGCTGAGCAGCGCGATCAGCAGGATCGCCGCAACGATCTTGGACGCGGAAGACATACGCTCCCTCCACAGCACGGGGTCACGGGTAGCGAAGTAGATCACGTCTCCCAGTGGCCAGTCGCCACCCGACGAGGCGACCATGGCTTCCCCGCGCATCACAGAAAGGCGTCGCTCAATGACAGAACGCTCAGGCCTGGAGCCAGCAAGGCGCTACGACGCATCGCAGGGGCCCCGAATCATCGGCCCACGGGATGGCAGGACGGTCGATCTCGGGGCGGTCGGGGTCCGGTTCATGGTCTGGGGCGAGGAGTCAGGTGGCGGGTTCTCGCTCGTCGAGCACCCGATCCGGCCACGACATCTGGCTGCGCCGTGGCACCGCCACACCCGCGAGGACGAATACAGCTATGTGCTGGAGGGCCGGCTGGGAGCACAGCTCGGCGACGACGTGGTCTACGCCGAGGCCGGCGACCTCGCGTTCAAGCCGCGCGACCAATGGCACACCTTCTGGAACGCGGGCGACGGCCCATGCCGGATCCTGGAGATCATCTCGCCCGCCGGCTTCGAGCACTACTTCGACGAGCTCGCCGCGGGCGTCGGCTCGCCAGAGGAGTACCAGGCGCGCTACGGCACCCAGGTGGACCTCGATCGCACCCGCCGCCTTTGCGAGCAGCACGGGCTGCAGTTCCCGATCAACCGGTGACGTCCCAGCCCGACAGCCGTGCCCCGACAGCCGTGATGGTCACAGCCCCACCACCCCGCTGGGCGGATCCTGCGCGTTCCTCGCCGACCCCGATGGGGCACGTCTGGGAAGTCATCCGCCACCCGCCCTACCGCCTCAGGGCCGACGGGCGGCCCGAGGTCCCGGAGGTCCGTAGGACGATCGGCGGGCCGGGCGCCTACAGAGGCAGGTGATAGCCGCTCGCGATGTTCAGCACGGCAGCCCAGGTGAGGTACATCAGCCATAGCCCTCGCCGACGGCGAGGCGGCTGTCCGTGCCGCGGACTACCACTGGGGCAGTTCGCGGAGGGAGCGCTCGAGGTCGGCGACAGTGCGGGCGGCGTAGGCCTCGTCGAGGCGCTGGAGCAGCTCGTCGTAGGTGAGGCGGCCGACGCTGTAGTGGTGGCGGAGCCAGGCGCTGGCGTGGTCGCGGTCGGCGTCGGAGGCGCGCTGCGCGAGGCGCAGGTGCTCCGGAACAAGGGCATGCCGCAGTCGCGGCTGGGCCCGCGGCCGTGGCACCGCGGCCTGCTCGGACGCCACCAGCCGCGGGCGGACAGCGAACAGGTAGACGAGCGCAAGCAACAGGCCGCCGATCACCGTCACCAGCCAGCCGCCGGCCAGCAGCACGACCCAGAGCGGCCGGCTCTGGCCGATACGGCTCCAGGCCACCTCAGAATGGCGACAGGCGTCGACGATCGCCCATATGGTGACGCCCACGCTCGCCAGCGCGACGACGCCGGCGAGCAGTAGCCCGCCCAGCAGTGCGAACAGGGTGCCGAACAGCCACACTAGGCACTCCTCTCAACCAGCTCTCGTGCTGCTCGAAGATGGTACCTCGTGGCTGGGTATCTCCGGCCAGACCCTCCGGCTATCCGGCGTCCAGGAACTCCAGCACCCCGACCGCGGTCAGGGCGGCGTCGTTCCCGCTGGCCGAGTTCCCCAATGTCGTCTCGTGGCGGAGACCGTCACGACCCTGCCCTCCGAGGTTCAATTCGAGTTCGGCCTCGACGTCCTCTCCGCGGCCTCAAGGCCTGGCAGGCCCAGAGGGGATTGACGTGGGCGAGAAAGGCACGCAGGATCGCGGACATGTCTCCACAGCGCTTCTGGCACCCGTTCGCGGACATGCGGTCCGTGGTCAGCAAGGGCGAGCTGGTCATCGACCGAGGCGACGGGGCCTGCATCTACGACGCCGCTGGGCGGCGCTACATCGACGCCACCGCGAGCCTCTGGTACTGCAACGTCGGGCACGGCCGGCGCGAGATCGCCGACGCCGCCGCGGCCCAGATGGGCCGGCTGGCCGCGTACTCGACCTTCGGGGACCTGGCGAACCGCCCGGCTCTCGATCTGGCCGAGCGGGTGGCCGACTTCACGCCTGTCGACGAGCCTCGCGTCTTCCTCACCAGTGGTGGCTCCGACTCCATCGACACCGCCGTCAAGCTCGCCCGCCGCTACTGGCAGGCCCTTGACCAGCCCGGCCGAGCTCTGGTGGTGAGCAGGACGGGCAGCTACCACGGCATGCACCTGGCCGGCACCGCCCTGGCGGGGATCGAGCCGAACCGCCAGGGCTACGGCGCGCTCATGGAGGGCGCGGACTCGGTGGCGTGGGACTCGGCGGACGCCTTGGAGGCGCTCATCGACCAGGCCGGTCCCGAGCGCGTCGCCGCCTTCTTCTGCGAGCCGGTGATCGGCGCCGGCGGCGTCTTCCACGCCCCGCCCGGCTACCTCGCCAAGGTCCGTGACATCTGCCGCCAGACCGGCGTGCTGTTCGTCGCGGACGAGGTCGTCACCGGCTTCGGACGGGTGGGCTCGTGGTTCGCCAGCGAGCGCTTCGGTCTGGACCCCGACCTGATCGTGTGCGCCAAGGGCATCACCTCCGGCTACCTGCCGCTCGGCGCGCTGATCGCCGCTGGCCGCGTGGCGGAGCCGTTCTTCGACGGGACCGCTGGGATGTGGCGGCACGGCTACACCTATTCGGGGCACGCGGCGGTCGCCGCGGCGGCGCTGGCCAACCTCGACATCATCGAGCGCGAGGGTCTCGTCGCCCGGGCCAGGTCACTGGAGCACGACCTGGCCGAGACTCTTCGCCCCCTTGAGTCCCACGATTTGGTCAGCGAGGTCAGGGTGGCCGAGGGCGTGCTGGCGGCGGTGCAGATCGACCCGGCCGCGATCGCCCAGGACGCCGGCCTGCCGCTCCGCGTGGTCGGCGCCGCGCGGCGGGCCGGCGTGATGACCAGGACACTGGCGACCGGCGCCATCCACGTCTCCCCGCCGCTGGTGATCAGCACCGACGAGCTCGGCGAGCTGGCGGACGGGCTGGGCCAAGCGCTGGACGACGCCGCTCAGTCGACCAGCGCCTGAGTCTGAGTGCTTGACGTCGGCTTCGATGTCGGCCACCACGCCCGCATCGGGCTCGAGGACACGCTGGTGCTGCCGGACGGCTCGACGGCCCGCGACAACGGCGACCTGGTGGCCGCGGCGGTCGCGCTCGCCCGCGACCACGGCCGAGTGCCGGCCAGCCGCTCGGCTCCGCTCGGCTCCGCTCGGCTCACGGCTTCACAGGTTCAGCCCGCACTCCCGCTTGCCGGTCCCGGACCAGCGGCCGGCGCGCGGGTGCTCCCCGGCCTCGACCCGCCGGGTGCACGGCGCACAGCCGATGGAGGTGTATCCGTCGTACAGCAGTGGGTTCACCAGCACGTCGTGGTCGGCGATGTAGCGTTCGACGTCGTCCTGCGTCCAGGTGGCCAGCGGGTTGACCTTGACCATCCGCCGCCGGCTGTCCCAGTCGACCACGCGGGTGTGCGCCCGCGACTTCGTCTCGTCGCGACGCACCCCCGACGCCCAGGCGGTGAAGCGGCCGAGCGCCACCTCGAACGGGGTGACCTTGCGCAGCGCGCAGCACCGGTCCGGGTCACGCGCGTACAGCTCGGGCCCCTCCGCGGCGTCCTGCTCGGCCACGGTCCTGGCCGGCTGGATCGTGATCATCTGGACCGGGTAGCGGGCGGCGACGGCGTCGCGGGTCCCGATGGTCTCGGCGAAGTGGTAGCCGGTGTCGACGAACAGGACCGGCAGGCCCGGCCGCACCCGCGCGGCGATGTCGACCAGGACGCAGTCGCCCATCGACGAGGCGATCACCAGGCCGGGGTGGAAGCGCTCGACGGCCCAGCTCAGGATGGCCTCGGCCGTCGCTCCTTCCAGCTCCTCGGCGGCGCGGGCGCATTCCGCCCTGAGGCTGGCGTCGTCGGCCAGCCGGCGCCCACCGCCGGCGGGCTGCGCACTCGTCACTGGTTCTTTGTCCATCGTGACCGCGCCGGGATCTTGTCCAGGTCACAGCGGTCGCGATAGCGCTGGGCGATCTCGGTGACCTCGCGCAGCAGCCCGTCCTCCAGGGTGATGGGCTGTAGTCCCAGGTCAAGCAGCTGACGGTTCTCCACCGCCAGGTCGTTCTCGGGCGCCTCGTTGCGCGGGTTGTCGACGTAGTCGACCTCCGCCCCGGTCAGCCGGGCGACCATCTTGGCCAGGTCGAGGATGCGATGGGCCTCGGTCATCTGGTTGAACACCCGAACCCGGGAGCCAGGGGATGGAGGGTTCTCGATGGCCAGCTGGATACATCGCACGGCGTCCTGCAGATGGATGAACGCGCGTGTCTGGCCGCCCGTCCCGTGCACGGTGAGCGGGTGGCCGACAGCGGCCTGCATCAGGAACCGGTTCAGCACGGTGCCGTAGTCGCCGTCGTAGTCGAACCGGTTGATCAGGCGCTCGTCCAGTACGGTCTCGGCCGTCTGGGTGGCCCAGACGATCCCCTGGTGCAGGTCGGTGATCCGGATCCGGTCGTTCTTGTTGTAGTAGGCGAACAGCAGCTGGTCCTGGGTCTTCGTCATGTGGTAGATCGACCCGGGGTTCGGCGGGTAGAGGATCTCGGACTCGACGACCCCGCCCTCGTCGGTCTGGATCTGGACCTTGAGGTAGCCCTCCGGGATCTTGATGCCGGCGGTGCCGTACCCGTAGACCCCCATGGTCCCAAGGTGCACCACGTGCACGTCCGCGTCCGCCTCGACGATGGCCGCCAGCAGGTTGTTGGTGGCGTTGAGGTTGTTGTTGACGGTGTAGCGCTTGTGCCAGGACGACTTCATCGAGTACGGCGCCGCGCGCTGCTCCGCGAAGTGCACCACGGCGTCCGGCTGCCATTCCTCGATCAGCGTCAGCAGCCGGTGGTAGTGGTCGGCGACGTCGAAGTACTCGAAGTGCACGTCGCGGCCCGTCAGCTCGCCCCAGGCGCGCAGCCGGGTGCTCATCGGCTGGATCGGGGTGAGCGACTCCACCTCGAGCTCGACGTCGGCCTTACGACGGGCCAGGTTGTCGACGATGGTGACCTCGTGGCCGAGGTTGGACAGGTGCAGCGTCGTCGGCCATCCACAGAAGCCGTCGCCGCCGAGGACGATGATCCGCATGGTCACCTCCAATGGGCTGTGCGCTCTGCACCGGGAGCGCCGGGCGCGCCTGCGCCGGACACCGCCCCGTGCCGCGCCCGGGAGCAGCGAGGGTCAGGCCGAGCGTCAGGATCGGCAGGGCAAACCCTAGCAGACCGTCGCGCCCCGCTCACGTCGACCCCGCTCACGTCGACCCCGCTCACGTCGACCCGCCGCCCTGGTCGTCTGGTTCGTCGTCTGGAGCCGGGCGCCGGACCAGCGCGGTCAGGCCCAGCGCACCGGCAGGCGGTAGCAGCACCAGCTGCGGTAGCTGGTAGCGCCAGGAGAACGTCGAGCTCATCGCCGCGGTCACCAGCGGGACGGTGCAGGCCGCTGCGAACGTCCACGCCGCCACCCGCAGCCCCGAGCGCCGCGCCCGTCCCACACCGAGCGCGGCGAGCAGCGCGACCACGGCGCACGCCGCCAGCACCGGCCCAGGGGTGTGACCGACGCGCTGGTAGCTGGTGAGCGCGGACGCAAGCGGGCGGTCGAGCACCGGACCGCACCCCGCGAATGCCCGGTAAAGCCCGGGGAGGTCACGCACCACGTTGGCGGGCAGCGAGGTGGCGAACAGCCACGGGCTGAGCGGCACGTCGTCGCCCTCGATGGCGCGGAACGGCTGGAAGCCGCGGAGGAGGTCGCGACCGACGAGCTGGGCGTAGCGGACCGGCTGGTGCAGGATGATCCGCCTGTTGAAGTCCGCCAGCACCTGCTCGACCCGCATCCCGGCCGGCACCTGGACGTGGTACTGAGGCGACCGCCGCAGGTCCCACATGTACCTGTTCGTCGGCATCCGCTGGCCGAGCGGCTCGGGCGGGCACAGCGACCGCTCATAGGCGGGTAGGGTCAGGCCGCGGCAGTCGGCGATCGGCGCCAGCCGCGAATACAGGAACCGGCTCGTGTAGCTCGTCACCGCCAGGCGTCCGTGCTGGACGTCGTAGCCGGCCATGTAGCCGGCGACGGGCAGCGCAAAGCCGAGCGCCAGAGCGATCAGCAGCCGCACGGTCCGCCGCCAGCCGGAGGTCAGCGCCAATGCCAGCACGGTGACGGCCGCCGGGAGCACCAGCAGCGTCCCCGCCCCGCGCACCACGGCAGCCAGGCCGAGCGCCAGCCCCGCCGCCAGGACCAGGAGCCCGCCGGGGCGCGGCCGCCACAGCAGCAGCAGGCAGGCCGCCAGCAGCAGCGCCTCGAACAGGACGTCCGCCATGACGTACTGCTCGAGGACCAGCTGCATGCTGTCCAGCAGCAGCGGCACCGCGGCCAGCGCGGCGAGCCAGGGCCACACCCGGCGGCGGAGCAGCAGGAGGTAGATGGCCATGGCCATGGCCAGGCCCATCAGGTGCTGCACGAAGGTGATCGTCGCCAGGCCGCCGAGGTGCAGGAAGGGCCACAGGAACACCGAGTAGCCGCTGGGCCGGATGTTGTTCAACTCGTGATGGACGGCGTCCAGCAGGTAGCTCCGGCTGTCCGGGTACAGCAGGGCCGGACGGTAGGCGCGCCACGACAGGAACCGAAGGATCGCGCCGGCGAGCAGCACGACCGCGAACGGCAGGTGCGCCAGCAGCGCGGGAGTGCGCCCTCCCACGCGGGAGGGCCGCGGCGGGGCCGCCGCGGGCGGCGGCGTGGCCTGGTCGGTGGCCAAGCGGGTGCCTTCCGCCCGTTCCTCGGTCTGGGTTCTGTTCACTGTCACGGACATGTTCTTGCCAATAAGCTTCATGCCAATCAGCGCTGGCCCGCCTGGAGCGGGGGCGTCTGGAGCGGGGGCGTTCCCGTCTCGAGCGGCGGTCCCTCCAGGGGCTGGGACGGTGGTCCCGCCGACCGGCGGTGCACCCGCGGCAGCCCCACCACGATGAGGACGGACAGCTCCGCGGCGATCGTGATCAGCCGCAGCAGGACCGAGGCCCCCTCCAGACCCGCCCGAGGGTACAGAGAGGACAGGAACCAGACGTAGACAACCTCTCGGACACCGACACCGCTGGGCGCGAACACCGCCACCAGGCCGATCGCCCACGCCACGCAAGCGGCGCCGGCGACGTACAGCGGGTAGGTCGGGTCCCGCACTCCGGTGACCGCCACCTGCGCCAGCAGGGCGCTGAGACCATAGGCGATCCAGCCGACTCCGTAGATGAGGCCGGCGCGGACCACGCCGCGGCGGGTGACCCGGGTGCGGCGCTGCAGCCAGCCCGCCAGCGCCAGCGGGAGGGCCGCGATGACCACGAGCGGCAGCCAGCGCGGGTCGTGCACGGTCACCCACAGGGCCCCGATCGCCAGCGCCACGCAAAGCTGGACGACGTTCTCGGCCACGACGGCGGCCAGCTTGTCCCGCACCCGGCCGCGGACGATGGTCGACCTGGCCAGCGGCGCCCAGATGCCGCCCGGCAGGTACCTGGCCACCTGCGTCCGGCACCAGCCGGCCACCTGCGCGTGGTCGAAGCGCTCGGTCACCAGGTTCGCCCAGCCATAGGCCAGCGTCAGCCACCACACCAGCGCGGTCAGGAAGGAGCCCACCACCGCGGCCCAGTTGACCCGCTCCTGCTGGAGGCCGTGCGCCGCCTCGACGCCCATCCAGACGACCAGCGCGAGCGCGGCCGGGTAGTAGACGACGCGGAGGATGGCGATCAGCCGAGGGACCCGCTGGCGCAGCGCGCTGGCGGCCTCGTAGGCGCGCACCGCGTGCCCGTGCCATACCTCGGCCCGGCTGCGCTGCGGCGCGTCCGTGGCCGCCTTCACCGCCTCACCCGCCGGCCCGGGATGCCGGCCCGTCGGCTCTCCCGCCTCCAGGTGGTGACGATGACCCGCGCGTAGCGCAGGCCGTACAGGAGGTTGTGCCCCTTCTTGCTCTCCCCGGCGAAGCGCTTGTGCATGGTCACCGGCCGCTCGGCGATGCGGTACCCGGCGTACATCGCGCCGATGAGCAGCTCGGAGGTCTGGTACTGCACCTGGACCTGCGGCACCTTGGCGGTCACCTCCGTGCGCAGAGCGCGGAAGCCGCTGGAGGTGTCGGTCACCGGGACGCCGGTCAGCAGCCGCACCAGCCGGGCGAAGAACTTGACGCCGGCGTGCCTGAAGGCGTCCTCGGTCTCGGCGGCGCCAAGAGCCCGGGAGCCGATCACGAAGTCGGCCTCGTCCCTGAGCAGCGGCTCCAGCACCCCGGGGATCTCGACCGGGTCCCACTGCATGTCCCCGTCGAGGGTTACCAGGTAGGTCGCGCCGTACTCGCGGGCCAGCTCGTAGCCGAGCCGCAGCGCGATGCCGTGCCCGCAGTTGCGGCCCAGGGAGGCCAGGTACACGCCCGGGTGCCCCAGGGCGACCCGCGCCGTGCCATCCGAGCTGCCGTCGTTGACGACAAGGGTGTCGAGGCGGGCACCGGCCACCTCGGTCGGGATGCCCCGCAGCACCTCGCCAAGGGATTCTTCCTCGTTGTATGCCGCGATCACGACGACGACCGGGGCGAAGCTGAGTCTGGGGTAGCGCTCGGTGAACTCGCGCACCGCGGCAGCGCGCACATCGGGGACGTACGCGCGCATTCGGGTGTTACTCCTAGCCACTGACACGCTCCATCTTCCGGTTCTGTCCCGCCTTGCCATGGTTCGGCAAGGCACACGGTGAAGAACCCTACCATGTATATACGGTGACGATTCTCAGCATGTCCCAAACTGTGACCGGCGGCGTTCACCACAACTTCCAGCAGCACGAAGAGCAGCACGAGAGGCCACGATGAGGCCGTGGGCAATGAGCCGTGGGCAATGACCGGGGCAGCCCACCTCGGGCGGTTCCTGTGGTTTGGCCCACCTGCGGCGGCCGTAGGACCCCGCGCCGCCAGCGAAGCCGCCAGAACCCGGGACCCGGGACCGGCCGCACCCCTACACGGAGCTGCCTACACGGAGCTGCGGCCCTACGCGGCGCGCGACGGCAGCGACTTCACGCCACCGGCCAGGCTGTAGGCGGTGAAACCGCGGCGGGCCAGCTCGCGGGCGATCGTGTAGGAGCGCTGGCCGCTGGCGCACACCAGCACGTACGCCCTGCCCGGGTCCAGCCCGTCGAGCAGCTCCTCCGCCTGGCTGAACGGCAGCCGCAGGTCGCCGGCGGTCGGGCCCTCCTCCGGCTCGCGCACGTCGACCACCACCGCGCCCTCTGGCGGCGACTGGACCACCAGGTCGGGCAGTGCGCCCGGGGTCCAGGAGCGCAGCTCCACCAGGCGGCGCCGCTCCACCGCGGCGCGGATCCACCCCTCGGTGAGCGGCTCAGCGTCGACCGATCGCTCCACCGCGTCGATCCGCGCCGGCGAGGACCACGTCTCCACCCTCCCCGGCGAGATCGAGCAGTGCTCCTGCACCTTGCTCGAGGTCTGGTAGGTGCCGATCGCGCGAGCCTGGGCGATGATCTCGTCCTTGCCCATGCCGATCAGCGGGCGCAGCACCGGGACGGCGGCCGCCTCCTCGCAGGTGCGGATATTGCCGAGCGTCTGCGTCGACACCTGACCGAGCGACTCGCCGGTGAGGATCGCGCTGGCGCCGATCTGCTCCGCCAGGCAGGAGCCCGCCCGGTACATCGCGCGGCGCAGCAGGATCTGTCGCAGCCGGGAGTCGACCCGCTGGGTGAGGGCGAGCACCACCGGCGCCAGGTCCACCACCCAGAACCGGGGCTCCATCCCCGCGGTCCAGCGCAGCGCAAGCTCCTTGGCCACCGCCAGCGCCTGGTCCATCTGGCCACACCCGCCCAGGTCGCAGATCAGCAGGTCGAGCTGGGTGCCGCGGCGCATCACCCGCCAGGCGGCCACCGGCGAGTCGAACCCGCCGGAGAACAGCGCGACCGCCCGGCCGCCCGTGCCGAGCGGCAGCCCGCCGACGCCGGCGCTGACCTCGAGCACCGCGTCGGCGTGGTCCGCGTGGACCTCCACCACGACCTCGACGTCGGGGTTGTCGAGGTCGACGCGGTCGGCGAGCGGCCTGAGCGCCGCGCCCAGCTCGACCGCGAGGTCGTGGGACCTGAAGGGCGCCGGCTCGCGGCGCTTGGCCCTGACCGCGAAGGAGCGCCCGGCGACCCGCTCCGCATACAGCGGCACCAGGGCCTCGACCAGGTCGGCCAGAGACGTGTACGGGACCACCAGGGTCTCCTGGACCGAGTGGACCCCGAAGACGCGCGACAGCGCGTCGCGCGCGGTGGCCGGCGCTGGCGTCGAGACGACCAGCCGCGTCCACTCCTGCCGCACTTCGCCGGGCACGCCGGCGCGGTGCAGCGCGCGCCTGGCGTTCCTGACGAGCACCGCGAGGAAGCGGCGCCGGGTCCGCGGCGACTTGGTGCATACCTCGCCGCCCAGCCGGACGAGCAGTCGCCTGTCGGTGGCAACGGTCTGTGTCTGCATAACGGTGAACGCCTTGTACGGAGAGAATCCTGGATGTAGGCCCGCCGGGCCCCTGGGCCCTGGAGTGGGCGGCCACCCAAAGGCGGCGCCCGTAACAGCGCGCTCAGGCTCAACATACTACGAAGACAGGACGGATGGCGGCCTACGAAGGCAGGACGGATGGCGGCGGGAGCGCCGGTCGACCAGACGGGCGGGTCGCTACTGCGCCCGCCCGTTGTCCTTGCCCTGGGCGACGCGCCGCAGCCGCTCACGGACCGCGTCGCTGGCTTTGGCCAGCGCCCGCCGGCGCGCCCAGGGGAAATAGTCGCTGGAGCTGATCCTGCCAGTGCTCCAGGCGTGCCCCTCGGCGGCCACGACCGGGCCACGTACCATCGCGGTCCTCCCCTCGGCAATCAGTTGCCCCACAACCTTGACAGGGTTCCTTGCCGCTCGACAAGCCCTGTGCCAAGGAGCTGGGCCATCGCCCGCATGACGTTCAGGTCGGTCCCGTCGAAGGCGTAGGGCTCAGGGGCGTCCACCGTCAGCATGCCGAAGTTCAGGTCGCCGCAGAAGACGGCGATGCTGATGAAGGACCGGTACTGCGAGCCGGGCCGTGCCTGCACGCCCGGGGGCACCGCCTCGGAGCCGGTGTCGTCCACCAGCAGGAAGTCGTGGTGCTCGACCAGCAGCAGCGCCTCTTGCCCGCGACGGTCGCTGAAGTCGTCGGTGAAGGTCGTGTGCGGCGGGTCGGCGCGGCCGGTCCACGCCTCCGGGCGCATCACCCTGCCCTCCAGCTCGAAGAAGATCGCCCGAGTGCGGTCGCTGCCGCACAGGTGCGCCACCGCCTCGACCACCAGCTGCTTGAGCTGCCCGCGCAGGGAGCTGCGCTCGGGCTCGCCGGCCGCCCGGTGGATGCGCCCTACCACCTCGGCGATCGGGGTGATGACGTCGCCGAGGATCAGGTGCAGCTTGCTGTCCATCTCGATGGCGAGCGCCTCGGCTGAGCGCGTGGCCGCATCCTGGCGCAGCTCGCGCCTGGACTTCACGTAGAGCGGAACGGCCACGGCGATCGCTCCGCCGAGCACGAAGCTCCAGTCGGTCAGGGTGTGCGGCGGCCCCTCCCGCATCGTGGTGACGGCGTAGCCGAGCGCGATGGCCAGCGCCTCGGCCGCGATGTACTTGCGCAGCCTACTGGCCCGGCCCGGCCCGCCGTTGGACTCGGGGGCGAAGGCAGGCGGCCCCGCCCCGCGCGCCGGCCGCCGCCCATGCTGGTCCCACTGCGCATCCGCGTGCGCCAGCCTGTGCAACAGCGAACCCGACACCGCTCTCCGCTCCGTGCGCTCGGTCTGCTCGGTCTGCTCGGTCTGCTCGGTCTGCTCGGTCTGCTCGGTCTGCTCAACTCCTAATCCGTGCGAAACGGCGACAAGTATCCCAGGTCACCGCCGTCCTTGCCGGTCGCGCGGCCGACACCCGCGAGCACGCGGTTACTCGATCGGTCCGCCGCCCTCGTACCATTGGCCCATGTTGAGGACCGTCACGGCCGGTCGTCGGCTGATGCTGGACCCGCGGGCCACCTGGCTCCGCATGGGACTGCTCGCGCTCGCGCTGGCCACGGTCGTCCCTGGCAGCGGCCTGTCGCCCCGGTCACCACCGTTCCCGGTCCAGGGCATCCTCGGACTGCCCCACGCCAGCGGGCCGCGGATCCGCCTCGACATGCTGGGCCGGTCGCGCTGGCTACCGCTCGGGGCCACCCTGGACGACGCAGTTCGCGGCTTCCACCTGCGGCCCCCGGCGGGAAGCCTGCTGGCGGTCGACGGGACCGTGCTGGCCGCCGGCGTCTATCCCGGGAAGGTGCTGCTCGACGGCCACGCCGCGCCCGGCTCGACGCGGCTGGAGGCCGGCGCCACGGTGACGCTGCGGCCCGGACGGAGCCGGGTCGAGCCGGTCACCCGGCTGGTGCTCAGGTTCGGCCCCGACGGCCCCCACGACCCGCAGTTCTCGCTGGCGACCGGCGCCGGCCGGCAGGTGCTCACCAGCGGCTCGCTCTCGCACCAGGCGAAGCTGTCGGTGCTCAGGCCCTCCGGGCCGCAGCACACCCCCAACGCTGTCGCGCTCACCTTCGACGACGGCCCCTGGCCGGACTGGACCTCGAAGATCCTCGGGATCCTGCGGCAAGAGCGCGTGCCCGCGACCTTCTTCCTGGTCGGCCAGCAGGTGCGGCGGCACCCCGAGCTGCTCGACCAGGAGGTGAAGGCCCGCATGACCATCGGCACGCACTCGTTCAGCCACCCGCAGCCCTTCGGTCCGCTCCCGGACGTCGCCATCGATCGGGAGATCGACCAGGGCCTGAGCGCGCTCGCCGACAACGGCGTGAGCACCCACCTGTTCCGCCCACCTGGGGGGGCCATCACGACGGCGGTGCTCTCCGGCGCCAAGCGCAGAGGGCTGCGCACCGTGCTGTGGACCGTGGACCCGGGCGACTGGCGCCGCGGCACCAGCCCGGACCAGATCGTGCGGCGCGTCCTGGGCACGGCGGGACCGGGCTCGATCGTGCTCATGCACGACGGCGGCGGCGACCGCTCCGCCACGGTGGCCGCCCTGCCCAGGATCATCAAAGGCCTGAAGCAGCGCAAGCTCGGCTTTGCGACGCTCTAGGCGACGCCCTGGGCGACGCTCTAGGGCGGCCGGGTCTACTCGGCCGCCGCCCCGGACGCCCCGCGGACCGGGACCGGACCGATCGTCGCCCTGCCGGCCTGGCGGGCCAGCGGGAGGCGCACGGTGAAGGTCGAGCCGCCCCGCGGCGTGCTGGAGGCCTGCACCTCGCCCCCCATCGCCCGGGCCAGCTCGCGCGCGATGTACAGGCCGAGGCCGGTGCCGCCGGTGGTCATGGTCATCGGGTCGTCGACCCGGTGGAACTTGTCGAAGATCCGCTCCAGCTCCTCGTCGGGGATGCCCTGACCCTGGTCGACCACGGCCGCCCTGGCCCAGCCGCCGTCGCTCCAGAGCCGCAGTCGGATCGGAGCGTCCGGTGGCGAGTACTTGTGCGCATTGGAGAGCAGGTTGACCAGGATCTGCGAGAGCCGCAGCGGGTCCGCGCGGACCTCGAGCGGCTGTGCCGGCAGCTCCAGCGTCAGTCGGCAGGTGGGCTCGCGCAGGTAGTCGGCGGCCGCCTGCCTGGTCACCTCGACCAGGTCGGTGAGCTCGAGCTGGAGCGCGAGCACGACCGCGCCCGGCCCCTCAGAGGAGATCCTGGAGGCGAGCAGCAGGTCCTCGATCAGGCGCGCCATGTGGTCGGTCCGCTCGGCCATGGTCCGCAGGATGTCCTGACGCAGGTCCTCGGGCATGCTCTCGCCCCTGGTGCGCAGCAGCTCCACGTAGCCCTTGATGGGCGTGATCGGGGTGCGCAGCTCGTGACAGACGGTGGCGACGAAGTCGGCCTTGGCCCGCTCGGCCTCGCGCAGGCGGCTGACCTCATGGACCAGCTGCTCCAGGCCGGCATTCTCGCGGCGCAGGCGGTCCAGCTCAGCGGCGCCGGCGAGCGACGCGATCCTGCCCGTCGCCAGCGCCAGCAGCGCCAGGGCGGGCAGCGTGACCGGCCAACCTCCTGAGTCGAGCAGCACCACGGCGGCCGACGCCACGCCGATGGCCGCGGCCGGCACGGCGAGCTGTCCGAGCTTCCTGGACAGCGCGGTCAAAGCTCCTCCCGGATGGCATCCAAACGACGGGCGCCCAAGCGCCCTTCGCGCCCTTGGCTCTCCTCATTTCATCGGAGACGGCCGCGTCGACCTTGACCTGGGGCGCCGGTCAAGTATGCGGCGCAGCATGATGCTGCGCCGGGCTGGCGTGCCGCCTTGGAGCTTGCGCGCCGCCCCCGCCGACCACGCGATCCCTCGACCCGGATACTTGACCGGCGCCCCGGTAGGGCCCCTCGAGAGGCCTCTAAGGGAGTGTTTGACAACTCCGACGGGATCACGGCGACCATGGCACAGGCGCTCTTGGGGGGCCGTGGGGGGAGCGAGCTCCCCCCACATGGACAAGACAACCGCGCCGAGATCACCAGCACCCGAAGGTTCTCAAACACACAGTAAGGGGCCGTCTATCGGTTGCGGGCCACCGGGACCGCTTTTACAATCCCCCGGCCAGGAGGGTTCCGCCGGGGCGGCCCCATTCGTGCGCCAGCGCCAACGCCAAGGAGCGTCGTCAGCCTGATGTTCTCGTTCGCTCGCAGCCGCCCGACCGTGGCGGCGCGCCGTCTCGGTCTCCTCGCTCTCGTTGTCACCGTCCTCGGCGCCGCCCTACTGCTCGCCGCCGGCGGGGCGGCCGCCGCTCAGGCAAAGAACGCGGTTGTCGACGGCACCGCTCAGAACAAGTGGGAGCCGGCCAACGTCCCCATCCCGGTCGGCGGCACGGTCACCTTCAAGGTCATCGCTGGAGGGCCTCACCCGGTGAAATCGGGCTCCCCGCCCAGCGGCGACACCGCCTTCGACGCCTCGGCCTGCGTCATCGCCAAGATGACCGCGAACGGCTCCTTCTGCACAGTCACCTTCAAGAAGGCGGGCAGCTACCCCTTCTTCTGCCAGGTCCACTACGCGTCCGGGATGACCGGCACGATCACGGTCGGCTCCGGCGGCCCTGGCTCCGCGCCCGCGAGCACAGCTGCGGGCAGCGGTGGCACGCCGGTGGTCAGCGCGCCGTCGGCGGCGCCCCCCACCACGCCGAGCAAGCCGGGGATCTTCTGGCTCGGCTACGGCCTGCTCGCGCTGGGCGCACTGCTGGCCCTCGCCGCGATCGTCGGCTACCTGCGCTTCGCCCCGGGCTTCCGCCGCGGCGGCCGCTGAGCCCGTCGGCGGCCCGGTCCGCGTTCTGAGCTGCGCGCGCGTAGGCTGGTTCATATCGTTGTGCCGTCTCGCCCAGGAGCAGCCGTGGTCTCGCCAACTCATGATTCTCCCGAGCTGGTCGATTGGGACCTCGCCGCCCGGGTCGGGCGGCGCGTCGCCGGCGGCGCCCAGCTCGAGGCCCGCCCCGCCTGGTCGCGCCAGTTCACCGAGCTGTCCACCACCGCCGACCAAGCGGTGGCCGAGTTCACCGGCCTCGGTGGCGAACTGCCGCCACCAGTGGCCGAGCCGCTCGACCGCGCCCAGTGGGTCGAGGCCAACCTGGCGACCCTGCGCCGGGTGCTGAGGCCTCTGGCCGAGAAGGTCGCCACCCGCCGCGCCTGGCGCGCCACCGGTCCGGTGCCGAGCGCGATGCGCTCGAGCACCCGCGTGCTGACCGGGGCAGAGGCCGGGACCCTGCTCGGCTATGTCGGCCAGCGGGTCCTCGGCCAGTACGACCTGCCGGTGCCCAGGCCCAACGGCGGCGCGCTCGTGCCCTCTGCCGTCCAGAGCGACGGTGAGGGCACGGTCTGGTACGTGGTGCCCAACATCGTCGCCACCGAGCGGCGCCAGGGCTTCCGCCCGGCGCACTTCCGCCTCTGGATCGCGCTGCACGAGACCGCCCACCGGCGCCAGTTCCGCGGCGTGCCGTGGCTCGCCGGTCACGTCCAGGGCCTGCTCGACGAGTACCTCGGGTCGGTCCAGGTGGACGAGGAGGGGCTCAGGCGCGTCGCCCAGCGCGCTGAGGAGCTGGCCAGGCGCGTCCTCAGCGGTGAGCGGATCGACCTGCTCGACCTCCTGGTCTCACCCCAGCAGCGCGGCACGCTCAACCGGGTCCAGGCCACCATGACCGTGCTCGAGGGCCATGGCGAGTTCGTGATGGACCAGGTCGGCGCCAGGCTCGTCCCCGGGCACGACCGCATGCGACAGGTCCTCCACGAGCGCCGCCAGAGCGCCGGACCTGGCGCCCGCCTGCTCCAGGAGCTGCTCGGCCTGCGGCAGAAAATGGACCAGTACAGCCAGGGCGAGGCGTTCGTGCGCCGGCTCTACGCGCGCGGCGGCATGGCGGCCGTCAACCTAGCCTTCTCCGCGCCGGTCGCCCTGCCGACCATGGACGAGGTGCGCGACCCCGACCGCTACCTCGCCCGCGTCGGGTAGGGGCGCGAGGGAGGCGACCGGTGCGCGCGCCGGCAGCCCTCCGCCTGGTCGCCAACCGGGCGGGCGGTGCCCTGAAGGATCTGCAGGGGCAGCCCGCGCCGCCGCCCGGAACCGGTATCGCCGTGGCGGTCTCCGGCGGCGCGGACTCGCTGGCTCTGCTGCACGCCCTGCGGGTGCTGGCCGGGCCCTCCGGCTGGCGGCTCGAGGTGGTCACGGTCGACCACGGCCTGCGGCCGGGCTCAGCGGCGGACGCCGCCTTCGTCGTCGACCACGCCAAGGCGCTCGGCCTTGGGGGGCACCTGGTCACCATCTCAGCGGCCGAGCTGGAGGCCCATCGCGGAGCGGGGCCCGAGGGGGCCGCCCGGGTGGCGCGCTACCGGGCGCTCGAGGCGGCGGCCGAAGCGACCGGCTGCACTCTGGTCGCCACTGGCCACACGCTCGACGACCAGGCCGAGACCGTGCTGCTGCAGCTCCTGCGCGGCGCCGGGCCGGACGGGCTGGCAGCGATGGCGGTGCGCGACGGCTGGCTGCTGCGGCCGCTGCTCAGCGTGCGGCGGGCCGAGACGCGCGCCTGCTGCGAGGCGCTCGGCCTCGCCTGGCGATACGACGAGACCAACGCCGATCAGCGCCTACTGCGCAACGCTGTGCGACTGCGGGCGCTGCCGCTGCTCGAGGAGCTGCGGCCCGGGGCGGCACGCACCCTGGCTCGTGCCGCCGACCTGGCCAGGCAGGACCGCGAATGGCTGGAGCCGCTGGTCGCCGGCACCCTGGCGGAGGTCCAGGCCACGGCCGCGACCGCGCCGGGCGGTACCGTGGCCCTGCTCGCCCGGGACCTGGCGGAGCTCCCGCCGGGCCTCGGCCGGCGGGTGCTGCGGGCGGCGTGCGGCCGGGCCGGCTGCTCAGCGC
>JBKPDO010000336.1:0-9668 GCA_046727955.1 bacterium
GACCGTCCCGGGGTCGTTACGCGCCCGTTACGGGTTCAAGGGATCAGCGGCTCCTGTTGGCTTCCGAGGCTGGCTCGGCTTGGTCTGCAACGCCGTCACGAACCACCGATCACGTCCGTGAGCAACAGACTCTTCGCCTTAGAGGTCGTTTCGCTCCCTTTGGCTGGTAAGCACCCTCAGCCCTGCCGACTGCCAAGAAGGCACACCCATCCGCTACCCTGCTGCCGGATCCTGGCAGGCCCGAGGGTCGATTCGACCGGGGCAACACCAACTGGGGATGTTGCTATGGGTTGGGTGTTGAGCATGGCGGTCGTGGAGGGGCTCAGCGCCGAAGAGGTCGCTGCCCGGCTGGAGGCGGAGCTGGCCGAGGAGACGATCGGCTACAGCCGCAGCGGCGAGGAGGCCGCCGCCGGTCTGGGGGCGCCGGCGGTGGGCATGCATGACGACGGCCTATCTGGGGGCGGCTGTGGTGGACCTGTTTGTCTCGCTCACCGGCATCCAGTACGACATGCCTGGTTGGTGGCGAGACCTCCGGTATCGGGTGCTCTGGACGTGGCGGGACCGGCAGCAAGGGCTCGACCGGCGCCCATAGGTCGTCCGGCACAAGCCCATCAGCGGGGGTCGTCATGGCGTGGGATCCTGCCAGACAACCCCAAAGGAGCGAAACGCCGTCTTAATCCCAGCTCACGACTTTGTGCAACAGCCTGGTAAGCGTCAATCGAGCGAGTTCGTCGGCAGTCAAGGCGGCAGTGAGCCACAGCCCTATGGTCCATGGCAACTGAGTGTCAGCCGTGCGCGCTACGATCCGCCGCTGTCAGTAAGTACCCACCACAGGAGAGGAACACGCTCGTGGACGCGGTCAACGTCGTGGTCGGCCTGCTCAACCTGCTCGTCCTTGGTTGGATCGCCTGGCTTGGCTACGGCGTCCAACGTCAACTCACGCAGATCGAGGAGTCTCGACGGACCGATGAGGTGGGCCAACGGAAACAAGCCGAGGTCACCGCCCGGAGCGGTGGCGGGCTGGTGGAAATACGAGGGCGGCCGGATTCGGATGGAGCCCTTCCGCCGGCTCGATCGGGCCAATGCGGGCGGGAGCTCGACGAGGAGGCCGAACGCCTGGCCGAGTTCCACGCCTGAAGCGCGGCGCGCCGGGGCCGTGCTGTCGCCTACGGAGACGGTTCCCCTCACAGCCAGTCCGGTAGGGCCGTTTCCCCGATCCCCTCGACCGGCAGTGACGTGATGCCGGAACCATCCGCTCGCATCACGAAGAGCCCCGGGGCGGAGAACACGATGTGGCTGCCGTCGGGAGACCACGCCGGCGTGTACCCCCGATTATGTGTCAGCCGTTTCACACCCGACCCGTCCGGGCGCATCACGTAGATGTCCGTGTAGTTGTCCGGATGGTCTCGATGCGAAGTAAACAGGATCGAGCGGCCGTCGGGCGACCAATCGACCTGCCACCCCTCTCCCGCTCTGGAGAGATCCACCACCCGGGAACCGTCGACATCGACGATGTACATCAGGTGATCGCCGGAGAGGTTGGAGTTGAAGGCGATCCGTTTCCCGTCGGGGGACCACGACGGGTATTCGCCTCCGTCGGTGTGCGGCACGCGGCGCTGCCCGGAGCCATCGGCGTTCATGATCGAGAGCCCTGAGCACCGGGGTCCCCGGCCGGGAGGACACGGCTGGTCCCCGGGGCTGGCGTACGCGATCCTCGAGCCGTCGGGAGACCAGGCCGGAGAGAGGCCGTCGGCCAGCCGGCGCTGGCCCGACCCGTCCGCGTTCATGAGCCAGATCTCCGGATCCCCGTTGCGTTCGGAGCGGAACGCGATCCGAGCTCCGTCCGGCGACCACGTGGCGTCGAATCCGGGCCCGGGTGATCGGGTGAGGCGGGTGAGACCCGTGCCGTCGGCGTTGATGGACCAGACGTCGTGGAAGTTGTCGAAGACGATGCGGCCGGGCAGGGTCGCAACCTTGATCGGCGCTCCCGCCTGGGAAGCCGGCAGAGCCGGCTGCCTGCTGGCTGGCGGCGCCAGGTCCGACCCTCGCCCAGGCTGCTTGGCGGCCGGGGTGGTGCAGGCGGCCAACAGCACCAGCAGCATCCCGAGCCCTGCGGTGACGCGCTTTGCGTCCAGAAGCGATCTCATCGGTCGGCCCTCCTATGAGACGGTTGCCGCTGGTACACCCAATGTGGCGAACGGGTTCCCACCAACGGGTGAGCATGTCCGACAGGGATCGGGGATGGCAGGCCTGATGCGCCGCCATGGCGGCACAGGTACTCGAGGTCGTGGACGACCCGGTCGGGCGGGGCCGGTGAGGTGACCGGCTTGCCTGGCCGACTCCAGGAAGGAAGCATCGGCGGCTCCAACCCGCCAAGGAAAGAGCCCCCGATGCCCGAATGGAGCCTGCCGCCTTCGCTCGTGGACCTGCTCCCCGGCGTTCGTGGCTGCTTCACCGCCCCGACCTTCAAGACCTTCAGCGTGGCAAGCCGGGCTCGGTCAATCGCCAGGGCGCGTTCGTGGAGGGTGCGGGCGCCGTCGAGGTCGCCCTGGCTGTACAGGACGTCCTGCTGTTCCAGATTCGATTCTTCACCACCGGCAAGGACGCGCCGGAGGAGTCGGAGGTAGATCCGCGGATACGAGTCCTGCTCCTGGTCGTGCTCACCGCGACGGTGTTCGGCTCGCTGGAAGCCATCCGTGAAGGCAGGGGACGGTGGAGCGCGGTCCTGGTCACGGTCGGCCTCGCGGTCTCCCTGCTGCCGATCCTGCTGCGCGTGCTGCCCGCGCTGCAACGCGACGCGCGAACCCAGCAGCGCCATCCGCACTACTGGGTCACCGTGCTCGGCCTCGGACTGTACGCGGTGATCGTCCTGCTGGTCGTCGCCCACCCTTGAGCCGGAACCTCGGCCGGGCTGGCGTTCTGTGCGGTGGTGGTCTAGCGAACCAGGCCGGGTCCGCGGCCGAGTCGCTGGCCAGGGCAGCCGCGTGGTGGTTGTTGGCCGGCTCCAGCGCCACAGCTGGACCACTGCGGATGGCAGCGCCCGATCCACCGTGGAGGTCATGGCCGACGAGCTCCACCATCAGGTCGTAGGGTTTGTGAAACAAGCTCTTGAGCGTCAATCGTGCATTGCCGCAGTGCCGCAGTGCGGCATGGTCGCCTCCACTCAGGTGGTCACCTTCCGTGCGCCACAGTGCCGCCGTGGTCGCAGCGGCACGTGCCGCCCGAGGCAGTCACATAGTCGCTTCCGGCACTGCACGTTGGTCGCATGGTCGCCCGGCACGACCGCATTCCTGGAGGCGGCGCCGGGGCGTCGTCGGGTCCGCTACAGGAAGCTCTCACCTGGCCGGCGGCGGCTGGTCGGGTGCAGCCAGCGCAGGTACTGGCGGCTGATCTCCCGAGCCAGCCGGGCGCGGAGCTGCTCGCGCAGGTAGCCCATGGGGGGCCGGCCGAGCGCGCGGGCCTGCTCGACTCTCACCCCGCCAAGCTCCAAGCCTTTGAGGTGGCCGGCGCGCCAGCGGTCCACCACCGCGAGCAGCGCAGCCTCGGGACTGATCCCCACCGCGCTCCAGGTCTGCTGTGGCCAGGCGCGCAGCTCGACGGTGAGGTCTGCCAGGAACACCAGCTCCTGCGGCGCCCGGTCGGGATGGCCGGTCACAAAGCTCGTACAGCACCTGCCCGTGCGGCTGCGGGATCTCCTGGTGCAACAGCGCCGCAGGGGCGACCACCAGGACGCGGCCGGGCTCGGGCGCGATCTCAGCGAGCGGCTGATCCAGCAGGACACCGAGGTAGCAGTCAGCGACCCGGCCGGGCTGGAGCTGCTCACCAAAGGCGTTGGGACCAAGCCGCCGCACTGGCGCTCCTCGGGCTCGACACTCCGAGGAACCAGGCTACCTGGCTGCTGCGGCGGCGTCCCCTCGTCCTTGGAGTTGGCCGGGGTTGACTCGTACCAGCCTGAGTCGAAATCCTCGAGCTGGCGGGATTTTCATCCCTTCAGGGTGGCCCGACAGGGCCATGACCGACTGTTGCACAAAGCCGATCCGGGGCCGCGCTTTCAAAGGCCCTGGGCGAGCGTTACGGCAATGGCCCTCGCGTTGGGAATCCGCTGGACCTCAGGGTGAGGCCCGTTCCCACGGTGTCGTTGCCGGCCGAGGCCGGCCGGGATAGGTCGCCCGCAGCGCCGACCTCGACGGTTACAGAGGAAATAAGGTTTGACCATGCTCATACGACGTTGACTGCTGTAGCCGGATAGGGCTAGCGTCGCGGCCAGCGGGAGCCGGCCCCTTGGTGCTCTGGTCGGGAACCTGGGAGCGATGCGCAGCGACACCCACCAGCCAGGCCCTTCGACACCCCGCACCGCCGACTCCCCGAAGGGGGGAATCTACTCGATGGTGCCAACCCACCTGCGGCGATCCCTGCTGGTCGTGCTGCTCGCGGCCCTGATCGCCGCGCTCCCCGCGGCCACCGCGCTGGCCGCCAACCCCGGCACGACGTTCACCTTCCACCGCCAGGTCGACACCTTCGTCGACGTCCTGCCGTGCACCGACATCCCCTACCAGATCACCACGGTGTCCAACGGCGTCGAGCACTTCCAGCTGCGGACGCTGCCCGACGGCACCGTGGTCGCCCAGTTCACCTTCACCCAGACCGGCACCTTCACGGCTGTGCCGGTGAGTGGTGTGGGACCCACGGGCACCGGCACGTTCACGACGTGGGACGGTGGTATGGCCTTCAACCCGGTCATCAGCGACGAGGGTGAGATCCTCTCGGCCGACAAGTGGGTCGACACCATGACGTTCACGGTGCGGGGCACGGGCTCCGACGGGTCCAGGGTTTTTGAGCACGCCACCGGGCACATCAACGTCAACCCGCTGGGCAACACCAACGCGTTCTTCAAGGACAGCTGCACCAGATAGCGCGTAGCTGTCCTGGTGTGGCTTCAGCCCGCCGCCCTGAGCCCCGCTTCCGGTTACGAATGCCGGGGGTGGGGCTCGCCGGTCGATACCAGCTTGGTGCCTGGCCTGCGGTGCGGTCGGCGGGAGGCTGACGGCAAGGCGCGCGGCTGGCCGACGGGCAGCGTCGCACTGACTCGTACCAATTTGCTGCGCAAAGGCATGGGCAGGTCGCAGGGCACCCTGCCTGATGTGGCCGGCTGCGGTGTCGGGCTGTCATGGTCGTCTGGGCCGGCCGTAACGAACCCGTCACGGTCGCCACGCAAGATGAACCCGGCCAGGCTGAGCTGGCCGTGCAACGCGTGCGGGTGGAGGCGGCGATGGACCAGGACGCAGCGGGCGACCAGGACTCCCCACCACGCCCGCATGGGCAGCCGGCACGCCCCAGCGCGCCAGCGCCGCCGCGGATCGCCGCGTGGCTGGCCTGGTCGATCTGCGCAACATGCGTCGCCGGCACGATCGGCGGGATCGTGCTCGCCGCCCGCAACCGCCATCTCGACTCCGGCCAGGTGCTGGGCGTTGTTTTGCTCACCTACCCGCTGGTCGGCGCGCTGATCGCCGCGCGGCAGCCGCGCAACCCGATCGGCTGGGAGCTGTGCGCCCTTGGCCTGTGCTTCACCCTGCAGCTGTCCAGCGACCCCTACGCCCGCTACGCGCTGCTGACCTCGCCCGGGTCGCTGCCCGGCGCCGTGGCGGTCGCCCTGGTCGGCGGGCTGTCGTTCGCGCCCATCTTCGTGCTCACGGTGGTCCTGCTGCCGCTGTCGTTCCCGACCGGCCGGCTGCTTGGGCCCCGCTGGCGGCTGGTCGTCGCCGCGGGCCTGGCGTTCATGCTGCTGGCCCTGGTCGGCAACGGCCTGCACCCCGACAACCTGTCGGTGTCCGGCCTGGGGACCGTCCGCAATCCCGTCGCGGTCCCCGCGGCCTGGACGCCGCTGCTCGACCGTCTCATCGACCTGGCCGGCCTGCTGCTGATCCCCAGCATCGGCGGGGCGGTGGCCGCGGTGGTGGTGCGGTTTCGTCGCGCCCGGGGCGTGGAGCGCCAGCAGCTGAAGTGGTGCAGCTACGCCGCCGCGCTCATCCCGCTGCCGTTCATCGCCCACGCCCTGGTGCCGCCGCCCGTGTACGGCGCGCTGTTCATCGTGGTCCTGCCGCTGCTGCCCATCAGCATCGGCATCGCCATCGGCCGCTACCGGCTGTACGAGATCGACCGCATCATCAACCGCACGGTGGTCTACGGGCTGCTCACCGCGATCCTTGGCCTCGGCTACACCGGGGTGGTCCTTGGCCTTTCGCAGCTGTTCGGTGGCCGGCGCGACCCTGGCCGTCGCGGCCGCGTTCCGACCGGCCCGCCGGCGCGTGCAGGCCGTGGTGGACCGGCGCTTCAACCGGCGCCGCTACGACGCGGCCAAAACGATCGCGGCGTTCAGCGCCCGCCTCCGTGACGAGGTTGACCTGGACGCCTTGACTGTTGAGTTGCTTGGCGTGGTGGAGCGGGCAATGCAGCCGACCACGGTGTCGCTGTGGCTGCGGCCACCGGCCGAACGCCCCAAGTCCCACTCGGTCCGGTGGGACTATTAGTTTTAGGCAACAGCGTATTTGCCGCAAAGGTAGCACTAGCATAGAACGGGCTATGGCCCACGACTTTCTGCGCGCAGGGCGCGACCAGCCCTTCCTGCTCCCACCCGACCTGCGCGACTGGCTCCCCGACGGCCACCTCGCCTGGTTCATCCTTGACGTGGTCGACCAGCTCGACCTTCAGCCCTTCTACCGGGCGTACCGCGATGACGGGCACGGCCATCCCGCCTACGACCCCAAGACCCTGCTCGGCGTGCTGCTGTACGGCTACTGCCTGGGCGTCCGCTCCTCCCGCCAGATCGAGCGACGCTGCACCGAGGACATCGCCTTCCGTGTGCTCGCGGGCAACCAGACCCCTGACCATGTCACGATCGCGCGCTTCCGCGTCCGCCACGAGCAAGCCCTGGCCGGGTTCCTGATCCAGTCCTTGAAGCTGTGCGCCACCGCCGGCATGGTCAAGGTCGGCGTGGTCGCCCTGGACGGCACCAAACTGGCCGGCAACGCCGCCGACAAGGCCAACCGCACCTTGGACCGGCTCGACGCCGAGGTCGCCGAGATCCTCCGCCAGGCGGCCGAGGCCGACCAGCGTGAGGACCTCGAATACGGTCAGGCACGAGGCGACGAGCTGCCCGACGCGCTGGCCAGCAAGGCCGGCCGGCTGGCGCGGCTGCGGCAGGCCAAGGCACGGCTGGACGCGGACGCGGCCGAACGGGCGCGGCGCTTCGCCGAGCGGGTCGCCGCCAGTGCCGCGGCGGCCGCCGCCAAGGGCAAGCCGCCGCCAACCCTCAAACCCCGAGCGCGGGACGAGGCGCCCAACCCCAAGGCGACCGCCAACGTCACCGACCCTGACAGCCGCCTGCTGCACACCCGCAAGGGTCGGGTGCAGGGCTACAACGCCCAGGCGGTCACCACGTGCGAACAGGTCATCGTGGCGGCCGAGCTGACCCAGGACGCAGGCGACTTCCAGCAGCTGCAACCCATGCTTCAGGCGACCACAGCCACGCTGGCGGCCGCCGGGATCGCGGAGCGGCCTGGCACGCTGGCGGCTGACTCGGGGTACTGGTCGATCGCCAACCTGACCCAGATCCCGGACGCGCCGCAGCTGCTGATCCCGCCGCCCCAGCACGGCCGCCATGGCAAGCCGCGTAAGGATGGCAAGCCGTCGGCGTCCAACAGTGACGGACTGCGCGGCGATGACCGCGAACCTCACCAGCGACGACGGCAAGGCCTGCTATGGCAAGCGCAAGGAGACCGTCGAGCCGGTGTTCGGCCAGATCAAGGACGGTCGCGGCGCGAGGCGGTTCCTGCGCCGGGGCTGGCGGCGTACGAGGCGGAGTGGAAGCTGCTGTGCGGCACCCACAACCTGCTCAAACTGTGGCGGCACACGGTGATCCGACCGGCCGCCACGCCAGCCATCGCCTGAGCCGCGACCCAGGGCGGAACGATCGTGGCGGTGAGCGCCGTCTACCGGTCAGCAAGACCCCGCCGCAGGGTTCCAAGACCCGACAGACCTCTGGCGGCCCTGCTCATGCTGGCTTTGAGCGACACGCTGGTACCACGTCAGAGCAGCAAACCGAATGGCATTGTTGCGCCACGAACGCAGAGAGGAGCCCTGATGTAGGCAGAGTTCCTGGAAGCGATGCTGTGTGGGAGAGGAGGGAAGGCCCTTCGGAGCCGCCTGCGGGGGGAGGCTTCAAACCACCACATGCTGCGTTGGCTGGAGACCGTCGTGGTGAGCGATGTGGGAAAGGCGCCCCAGAGGCGTCAGGTGGGGACCGGGAAGACGAGCGCGAGCGAATCGCCGTTGAGGTGTCGTTAGTTCGGAAGGTGGCATCGAAACCGGGGTGTCAATGCTACTCCGGGATGAGCCTGGCGGGTGCCCGCTTCTTGGCCAGGTGGTGCCCGGCATGCAGGCGACGTGAGCCCGGTGTGCGGCTCCCGCACAGAACGTGGGAAGGCGCGTCTCGACACTGCGGCCTGCCTGGTGGCGGGTGGCGGCAGGGAGCAGCCCAAGCGGGGTGAGACCGTGAGGGCCTGAGTACCGTCGCGGGGCGCGCTGGCGGACCGGCCTGTAGGAGTGGGGAAGCCCCGGTAATCGGGGTGGAGCGAAGGGGCCGGGTCCTCCGTGGTTTGTTCACCGTGGTCAACCGGGTGTCCGGGAGGAATCGGGTGGATGAGCTGAAGTCGTCAGGCAAGCCGTTCGACATTTCCAGGTGGGAGGTGTGGGAGGCGTACCGGCAGGTGAAGGCCAACAAGGGCGCACCGGGGTGGATGAGTGCTCGATCGCCGACTTCGAGCAGGATCTGCGGGGCAACCTGTACAAGGTCTGGAATCGGAGTGTGTCCTGCAAGCTGCGATGGACTTGCCGGTGAGAGTCCGGCCGGGGTAGTGGCCAAGCAGCCCCGTAGCTGGTGGCCAGCGGAAGGAGAGATCCGACCGTTGAAGCGCCACGACAAAGTCGCCTTGGGCGGCGAGCAAGTGAGCGGTCCGTACGATGAGGAATCCTGAGTCAGCGTCGTTACAGATCCCCGCGAGAGCGGGAAACGAGCGGGAGTCGAGCCTCTTTCGGTTGGGCGAAGACCATGGACGGTGCGAAGAGCTTGGATGGGCGGCACCTATGGACCCGCCGGCGCAAGGGGAGCGGAACGTTCACATAGCCCATCGTGGAACAGGAGAGGTCCGTCTCGGCGCCAGCAGAGAGATGGCCCTGGGTGCCAACCAGGGTGCCTGGCAGCAGCGAAGCCTATAAGCGGTAGCCCCGCGAAGTGGTGGAGCGTCGAGCGGAAGTCGGAGGAGGCCATACGTAGCGAGGATCGGAGCGGACAACACAACCCGCCGTAGCGAAGGGCCTCTAGCCGGGTGGCGACTGCAACAGCCAAGACCGTTGGTCGAGGAGCTTCGCGGGTCGCTGGGGCCGGTGGCCAACCTGGGTGGCAACAGGGAATGCTGCCGGTCGACTGCCCGGGGGAAAGCCGGATGAGGGAGAACCTCATGTCCGGTTTGGGAAGGGGGAGCAGGAAACGGGGCACTGCTACCGCGCCTGCTCCCTACTTCACTGTCGTCGGGGAGTTACGTCCCGCCGCCGGTGAAGGCGGTGGAGATACCAAAGCCGCATGGCGGTGGTACCAGGACGCTCGGGGTGCC
>JBKPDO010000337.1:0-14678 GCA_046727955.1 bacterium
CGACCTCACCGAGCCATGCCTCGTGTTCGGCGCGGGCGCGGCGGGCCAACAGGTCGTCCTCGATCTCGTCGAGCCGGGGAAGCATTTTTGGGTTTATGGCGAGCATGGGGCATCGCAAACACGAGTGCTCATGCTGGCAAGAGGTTCCATATGGCCGCATGCAGCCACCCAGCTCAACCTTTCTCCGATCGAAGTGTTCCTCGAATTCCCTCCATTCTTGCTCGGTGACGTTCCGGTACTCGTCGTCAGGGCGGGCGCCGCGGCGCCGTTCCAGGTATTCTTGGTAGTGGCGGACGACGTCCTCGTTGAACACAGCGACGTAGCCGCGCGTGGTCTGTAGATTCAAATGCCCGAGCAGGGCTGCTCCGATGTGGATCGGGAGTCCGTTGTTGACGAGATCAGTCGCGAACAATCTCCGAAAATCGTGCGGGGTGAAACAGGCAGTGCGGAAGCCGGGATGGCGTTCGGCGAGTTCCTCGCAGCGTCGCCGCAGCATGTTCACCACGGTGGCCGGAGAGATGACCTCTTGGTTCGTCCCAATCTTGCGTTGGAACAGGAACGGCATCGCCGAGCTGGCTTGGCGCTCGTGGGGGTCGTAGCGCGACAGCAGCGGAATGGCCTGGCCGTCTTGCGTGTGGCGGCGGACGATCGCGGCGATGACGCTGAACAGCTCGGCGGACATAGCGATGACGCGCTCCCGGTCGCTCTTCGAGGGAGCAATCACGAGCAAAGCGATGATCTCACCGGTGGGCCGCTGGTATTGCCGGATACTCAAATGGGTGAGCTCCAGCGCCTCCTCGATCCCAATCCCGGTGTGGCGGAGAACTTCCACGATCGCCCACTCGAAGAACGCGGCGTCCTCGGCGGCCGTGGCATTGATGTGCTTTCCGGTGGTCTGATCGAGGACACGTACGTTCGCCTTGCCGCCGAGCCTGATCCGCCGTTCGTCGACCCGGCTCCACAAACGCTGATAGCTACGGCCATCGAGGATGACCGTTTCCCCGTCGCCCTCGGCGGCGGCGTGCTCAAGCAGGGCGCGTCGGTGCTCGTACCGGGCCTCCATGTATTCTACGAGTGTGCTCAGCAGTGGTTGGCGTTGGCGGGTTCTGTCGTCCATCCGTTCCTTGACGCGCCGCTTGCGGATCCCGAAGCCGCGGACTTCCGCGTCGCTGGCGGGGCAGGGCGCGACCCAGATCGCCCATTGCTCGGGCTCGGCGGCAGCCCAGGCTTGCAGGTCGGCGTAGAAGGCTCGGATGGCACGCAGGATCGGCTCGAACTCGCGGCGTCCCTTCCCGTCGGCCCGGACCGCGACCTGCTCGCGGCACCGCCGGTAGAGCTCGCCGTCGATGCGCAGGTCCGCCTGGTCGGGCGCGAGCTTCTCGATCGTGGACCAGAAATGGCTGGCCAGGTGCCGGGAGAGGTTGTCCAGCGTCGAGTAATCCAGCTCGGGCTGGCGGCGCTCCAAGTACGTGATCAGCAACTGCCGGACGCCGGCATGGCGGATCGGGTAGCGGTCGACCATCTCCTGGACGGTCAACCGGCCGGTCAGCAACGCGGCCTTCAGCGTCGCCGGCCCGTGCGGCGGGAAGTGCCCCATCGCGTGTAGCGCCTGCCAGGCCAGATGCCCCGGGAACCGGCTGCCCGCGCCGCGGGCGCCGAGCACCAGCCCTTGACGGCGGCACTCCCAGGCGTAGTACAGGACAGCCGCCGGGGTCAGGTCGGCCAAGGAGATGCCCTGCGTGGTCAGGGCGACCGCCACGTCGAACAGCGCGGTGCCGTGGTGGACCGGGTTCACCGGGGTGCTCTGCACCTGCTCCCAGAACTTGTCCAGCAGCGGGTCGTTCTGGGCGACGAGGAACCGCTTGCCGTAGTAGAGGAACTGGTTGGACCGGAATGCCTCCAGTGACGGCTGGATGACGCGCGAGCAGAACAGGCACGCGGCGCCGGTCCCGATCTGGCTCCGGTCCCGGGGAGCCGACCGCAGGACCGAGACGGGGCGGCCGGGCTCGTTGAATCCACTGGCCAGCCACCGGTCCTGCCAGGTCTGGCCCGGGAACTCGCTCAGATGCTCAAGGAGATCTCGGGCACCGCGGCTTCGACGCCACCGGTTGTCCGCTGACTTCGTCGGCCAGGTCGTGCGCACCGCCTGCGCGATCTCCTCGATGCTGGCGCGGGTCAGATCGCCCTGGGGGCGCGGCGGGACTGCCGGAGTGGGCGCGGGCGCGGCGTTCACGCTGACGAAGCGGCTGAGGCCCGTCTTGCCCTGGCGGGTCACGCCACCGAGGTCAGCCACCGAACACCGCCTTGATGTCCTCGGCGTCGTAGCCAGCGGCATAGACGCGCTGCGGTCGGGGCCGGCTGTAGTGCTCGGCCAACTTGTTGTGCATGTCCTCCACCCGCGCGGTCAGATAGCGGCCGGTGGTGTCCAGGTGCGCGTGACGCAGGATGGCCTGGACCTCGGCCAGCGTGAGCCGCTCGTCCCCGGCCATCCTGGTGGCCGCCGTGTGCCTCGCGTCGTGCAGAGTCCAGTTCGTGCCCAGCTTGTCGTTGGCCGCTGCAGGATGCGGCGCATCGCCCAGTCGGTCAGCGGCTTTTGCGTTCCGCGCCGGGTGCGCCAGACCGGCTGGCCTGGAGCGGGGAGCCCGTCGGCGGCCAGGTAGCGGCCGAGGTAGCGGAAGGCGTCCGGGGACGCCGGCACAGCCTGTCGCTCTCGGGTTCCCTTGCTGACCACGTAGACCAGTTGGCCTGCCCAGTCGATGTCCTCCAGTCCGACCCCGAGCAGCTCGCTCGCCCTGGCACCGGAGGACACGTAGAACTCCAGCAGGGCGCGATCGCGATCGCAGCCCATCTCCGCGAACAGTTCATCCCACCGGTGGTCTGGTATCGCGCGTGGCGCCTGCATCGGCACCTTCTGCCGCAACCTGGCCCTGCGGAACACCGGCACCGGCTCCAGCGGGGAGCGGTGCGCCAGCGCCCGCCTGCGCTCCGCCGATACGGGAACCGGGTTGACCACTGGGCCGGCACCGAAGCGGAGGCGGAACGAGTAGTAGCCCGCGATCACGGTGAGCGCGTGGTTGATCGTCCTGGGCGCGTAGCCCGCTCGCAGTGACGGCTTGCCGGTCTTGAGGTTCATCGCCCCTGGCGGGGACGAGTCTGGGGACCGACGACGGCGCTGCGGATTGCGGGCCTGCCGCAGCCAACCCACCAGCACCGCCACCTCGGCCTCGGTCGCCTTCTCCCACGGTGTCTCCAACATCCACAACAGACGGTGCCATCGCAACAGGTCGAACGCATAGCTTCGGCACGTCAGCGGGCTGACGTCACCCAACACGAGGTCCCGCAAGTACTCGCTGACAGACTCCACCTCCTGCCCGCCGGCGTCCGTCACCACGAACGGGAGGTCCATCCCCCGCCCACCGACCACCGACCCCACAGCCGGAATCGAGCAACGCCCCTCCACCAGGGCACGACGCACATCCTCGACCACACCAACTCCTTGATCGCGATCAGCATCATCTGATCACCAGTAGGACTTGGTGCAGTCAACAGGTCGGAACCACGCCAGCAGCTCATAGGCGTATGACCGCAGCGAAGCCGGGCTGGCGTCGGTTCCGGTGGCGCACTCCGAACTCCAGGATCGAGCCGCTGCCGGCGGAGAAGCCGAGCACGACCGCCCGCTCGATCCCCAGATGGTCGAGCAGCAGGGCGCACGCGTCGGCCTGATCGGCCGGGGTGGTGCCAGGTGGCAACGTCGAGTCGAAGTACCCGAACCGGGAAGGGCTAATGATCCGGAAGCCGCTCAGGACGTCGCGTCGATCGCCAGGTGGCGTTCGCCCTTGCCCACGTAGACCTGGCGGGGCCTGGAGATCTTCTGCTCGGGATCGAGGATCCCCTCCTCCCACTGCGCCAGCCAGCCCGGGGTCCGCCCGATCGCGAACAGCACCGGGAACATCTCCACCGGGAAGCCCATCGTCTGGTAGATGATCCCAGAGTAGAAGTCCACGTTGGGGTAGAGCTTGTGCTCGATGAAGTACTCGTCCTCCAGCGCGATCCGCTCCAGCTCCAGGGCGATATCCAGCAGCGGGTTGCTGCGAGTGACCGCGAGGACCTCGCCAGCGACCCGCTTGATGATCTGGGCCCTGGGGTCGAAGTGCTTGTAGACGCGGTGCCCGAACCCCATCAGGCGGAACTCACCCCGCTTCACCCGATCGACATAGCGAGGGATCGCCTCGACCGAGCCGATCTGGTTCAGCATGCCAAGCACCTGCTCGTTGGCCCCCCCGTGCAGTGGGCCGTACAGTGCGGCCGCGGCGGCCGCGGCGGCAGAGTAGGGATCGGCGTGGGCGCTGCCCACCGCTCGCATCACGTGGGCCGAGCAGTTCTGCTCGTGATCGGCGTGCAGGATCAACAGCACGTTCAGCGCCCGCTCGAACACGGGGTCCGGCCGTACTTCAGCTCCGTGGTCTTCCACATCATGTTGAGGAAATTCCCCGCATACGACAGGTCGTTGTCTGGGTAGGCGTAAGGCAGGCCCACCGCATGGCGGTACGCGAACGCCGCCAATGTGGGCATCTTGGCGATCAGGCGCACAATCTGCTCGGCCCGCCGTTGCTGGTCGAAGATCACCTTGGCCCCGGGGTAGAAGGTAGAGAGCGCGCCGACCGTGCTTACCAGGATCCCCATGGGATGGGCGTCGTGATGGAACCCGTCGATGAACTTCTTGATGTTCTCATGGATGAAGGTGTGGTGGGTGATCTGTCGGGTCCATTCCTGCAACTTGGCCTTGTCGGGCAGCTCGCCGTTCAATAGAAGCCAGGCGACCTGCAGGAACGACCCGTGCTCGGCGAGTTCCTCGATGGGATAGCCCGGTAGCGCAGGATCCCGTTGTCGCCGTCGATGAACGTGATCGCGCTGCGGCAGCTGGCGGTGTTCAGGAAGGCGGGGTCGTAGGAGAGCAGTCCGAAGTCGTCGGGTGTGGTCTTGATCCGGCGAAGCTCGGTCGCGTGGACGGTACCGCCGGTGATGGGGATCTCATAGGTGCGTCCCGTCCTGCTGTCGGTGACCGTCAGGACGCCGTCGTTGCTCTCAGGATCCATGGCCCCTCACCCGCCCATTTCGTCGCAGCGACCGCTCCGCGGCATGATTGCAAGATCCTCCTCCAAAGCACGCCGCAGCGCCCGGACGTCGCCCCGGCTGTCACTGCCCGCTGTGACGAGTCGATAGACGTGCCGAAGACGTGCCGAGATGACCCGTTCGACGTCCAGCCTGCCCCCACGGCAGCGCGCTTGTCCGGGGGCTGTTCGGCCTCCTCCGCCGGGGACCTTCGCTCCGTAGCCGGACCCGAGGGCCGGATCAGTCAGCCTGGGCGAGCGTCGGGCGACACCGCGCACGCCACTCGCCGACGCCACCCGTGCCCACCAGGCGGACAGGGACCCGGCTCGGCCCAGCAGGCTGGCGGCGATCAAGGCGCGATGCCCGTTGGAGCAGGGCGCAGGTGAGCGGGCGCTGGTGGAGCCCTGCCGGGTGCCTACGCCTCCTGCTGGTGGACCCGCTCGGGGAGGAAGACCGACATGACGTCGCGCACCGACACCACGCCGAGCGCCGCGCCGCGCTCGAGGACGACCAGGTGCCGGATGTGCCGGTGCTGCATCTCGGCCGCCGCGACGGTCACGTCCCAGTTGGGCGAGGCCGTCACGACCGGCGCGGTCATGTGCTCCCCCACCCGCGTCTGCCCCACATCGCCCAACCGCGCCGCCGCGTGCAGCACGTCCCGCTCGGTGAGGATGCCGACGACCTGCCCCGCCTGCTCCACGACCACCGAGCCGATCCCGTGCTCCTGCATGACCTGGGCGGCGGTGCGCAGCGACTGGTCGGGGCCGACCGACACCACCGGGCTCTTCATGAGGTTGCGAATCTGCATGCAAGGGCCTCCTGGACAAAGCCGAACCACCGGGCCGCCGGCCTCGGCGGGAACCCTGACGGTACCTTACCCGGTCCGCGGGAGTCCCGTTGGGTCCACGACCACTGCCTGGGAACCGGGTCAGGAGTCCAGAGGCCTCCAACCAAACAACCCTCCGTCCGAGAGGCTGCGAGGATTCACCTCGCTGGCCTTGAAGCCCGACCTGCCACTGTTGCGTGCGGGCATGGCAGCGCCTCCAGCACCGTCCAGCGCCGGCGTTTCGCGCAGGGCCTCGGATCTGCACCGGAGGGCCAGATGTTGCGCCTCACCCCGGCTCGCCTAACCTCGATTCCCGGGGGGCCTGATTGATCTTGTCCTGGGGGATGGCCGACGGCCGTAGGGACGCATACGCGCAGGTCACAGGATGGTGAGCCGGCCACAAGTATCATCGCCTCAACGGATCTTCAGGAACTAATCGGCCCTGGCGCAACCAGCTTCATCCGAGGCCTCTGGCCAACCTGGTCACGAATCATGCTTGTGTCTCACCATGTCTGCGGCGCATCGCGTTGTCTGCGTGGCGATCTAGCTCTAGCATGCTGGTGTGAAACTCCGGGAGACAAGTTGAGACCAGGCGCGGAGTACTTCACCGAGCCGGGCAGCGCGGCGCAGCGGCGCTACGAGGCACTACGCGCCTACTTCGTCGAGGGGGCCACCGCCGCGCAGGTGGCCGACCGGTACGGCTACTCCACTGCCAGCGTGCACCAGATGGCCACCTTGCTGCGTACCGGCAAGCTGAGCATGTTCACCAAGACCAGGCCCGGCCCCAAGGGCCCGCGCAAGGCGGTCGGGCCACTGCGGGCGCGGGTGCTGGCGCTGCGCGCGGCCGGCCACAGCGTCACCGAGATCGCCGCCGCACTGGCCGGTGAAGGAACACCGATCGCTGCGCAGACGGTCTGGCAGATCCTCAACGCCGAGGGGCTGCCCAGGCTGCCACGCCGCGATGAGACCCGCCGCGGCAGCCCCATCCAGCTGGCCAGTGTCAAGGCCGCCAAGCTGGAGACCTGGCCGACCGGTGCCCAGCTGGCATGTGACCACGCCGGGCTGTTGCTGCTGCTGCCCGGCATGGTCGAGCTCGGGCTGCACCAGCTGGTGGGCGCGGCCGGCTACCCGTCCACCCGGCAGCTGTCGGCATGGCAGTCGATCGGCACGCTGCTGTTGGCCAAGTGCGACCGCCGCGCCCGCACCCACCACATCGACGCGCTCACCGACGACCCCGGCCTGGCGTTCACCCTCGGCCTGCGCGCCCTCCCCAAGGCCACCCACCTGGGCTCCTACTCCTGGCGGGTCCGCCGCGCCTGCAACCAACAGCTCCTGTCCGGGCTGGTCACCGCGCTGCGCCGCGTCGGCCTGGCCACCGGCGAAGCCGGGTTCAACCTGGACTTCCACGCCATCCGCCACCACGGCGACGACCCGGTGCTGGAACGCCACTACGTGCCCCGCCGCTCGCAGCGCACCCGCGCGGTGCTGACCTTCTTCGCCCAAGACCACACCAGCGCCGAGATGGTCTACGCCAACGCCGACCTGACCAAGACCGAACAGGCCCGCGAGATCATCGCGTTCTGCGACTACTGGCAGCAGGCCACCGGGGCCGATCCCGGCCTGCTCGTGTTCGACTCGCAGCTGACCAACTACAAGATCCTGGGTGAGCTGACCGGCCGCGGGGTCCCCTGGCTGACCCTCCGCAAACGCGGCGACACCGAACTCGCCCGGCTGGCCGCCCTACCAGCCTCGGCATGGAAGCGCGTCACCATCGACCGCGCCGGCCGCTACCGGCGCCCGCAACTGCACCAAGACCTGATCAAACTCAAAGACATCGACCACCAGGTCCGCCAGATCGCCGTGCGCAGCATCGGCCACGACCAGCCCACCCTGATCATCACCGCCGACCTGACCACCGACGCCAAGACCCTGTTCGCCCGCTACGCCGAACGCATGCTCGTCGAAAACGAACTCGATGTCTACATCGCAGGCTTCCACCTCGACGCCCTCACCAGCAGCGTGTCCCTCAACGTCGACCTCGACACCACCCTGACCGTCATCGCCGGCAACCTCTACCGGCTGCTGGCCCGCAGACTGCCCCGCTACCAGACCGCCACCCCCGAAACCATCTGGCGGCACTTCCTCAACGCCACCGGCACCCTGCACATCAGCGACGACCAAGTCACCTGCGCGCTCAACCTACGCAGCCACCACCCCGTCCTCATCGACGCCGGCTTCGCCGATCTCCAAACCCCGATCCCCTGGTGGAACAACCGCACCCTACGGTTCACCTTCCCACCCCGCTGACCCACGCCAGCGCGCCCGACCTCAACTCAATTTCCGCACCGGGAATCGAGGCTAATCGCCGGGACCAGAGCTGGTCAGCGTTGTCCGGCCTGGAACCGGCGGGCGTTCTCGGCGTGCCGGTAGCCCTCGGCCGCCCAGCGGCAACCCGGCGGCTCCCCACACCACGGCGCGCCCTCGCCGGTGGCGAAGTTGTAGTTGCACTCGGGGCAGAGGACCTGCAGCTCCTCGGGCAGGTACGGGCAGTCGTACCAGCCGCACGACTTCTGACCGGTGCCGGTCACGAAGTCATAGTCGCAACCGGGGCAGCGCTGGAACGCGATCGGTGGCGCTTCAGGAGCTGGTCGCTTGCGCAGGATTCCCATGGAAGCCTCCTCGGCTTGATCCACACGGCGGTCAGCGGGTCGCCGCCACGCCATCCGCGACCGTGGCGGGAGCAGTACGGAGGTCAAGGTCGCCGACCTCGATGAGGTCCGCGCAGAAACCGCACCACACCAGCACGAAGACTTCACCGGCCACGTACTCGGCCTGATTGCCGCAACGCGGGCATTCGACCATGTGGCCCTCCTCTCAGCGGTCCACCGGCTCCCTCGCCGGGGAATGACCAGATCGTCCGACCCGCTGCTCGCCGCCGACCACGGCCGGAGGTCCCGTCTTTGCCGGGGCGATAGTCCCCAGCCGAACGGCCCAGGCCCAGGACGCGGCGGTCCAGCAGCCGTGCTCGGCGGGAGCGGGATGGCCGCGGGGTGGCCGTCCCACGACGCCTGGCTCGGGCCGCTCGGCCACGAGTGCCAGGCGGGTGGGATGTCAGGGGCCTCACAGCTCCCACGGACCGACCGCGCTGATCCAGGAGAAGCTGCCGCGCCAATACCACCCAGGTGCTGCAGCGCGCCGTGGACCATTCACGGTGTCATGCGCCGATCATCACGGCCGAGGCCGGCCGCCTGCAGGATGCGAAAGGACCTCGACGGGCCCTTGGCCAGTACCGGGCCGAAGGTCACCCTGGCCGCGGGGCGGACGCCCCTCGCCTGGACCGGCGCCACGCGGTCAAGCTGGCGGCAAGGCCCAGCCCCAGGGTGAGGTGACCACGATGACGCTGCACATGACCTGGACCCTCACCGGCATCGTTGACGACATCTACCGTCCCGGCGCGATCACCGTAGCCGCTGACGACAGCCTCGAACAGGCCGCCGCCCGCCTGCAGGAGAAGGACGTCAGCGCGCTGGTCATCCTGGACTGCTACCGCCTGGCCGGGATCATCACCGAGCGCGACGTCGTGCGGGCCGTGGCCGACCGACGCGACCTGGCCGACTGCACCGCCGGCGAGTACATGACACGGGCGCCGGCCACGGTGGACCTGGAGACGCCGCTGTGGGTGGTTGCCTGGAGGATGCTGGCGTACGGCGTTCGCCATCTGCCGGTCGTGGTGGGCGGCGAGGTGACCGGCATGGTGTCGGCCAGGGATCTGCTCCAGCTCCAGAGCGCCGCGACGTCCTGAATGCCAGGAGGCGATGCAGCCATCAGTGACTCATGCCGCTGATCAAGGTGTTGCCCACCCATGACGTTGATGACACCAGCGACTGGGCGGCGCACCCCCCGCTGCCGACCACGTCAACGACCGCCGACCAGCCGGCTCGGGCTGGTCCAACCGGCTCGCGCCGGGATCGGGCGTTTGCCGCCTTGATGCGGGTTCCCACGCCACCCGCACGGCGTAGGGCGCGCGGCCCACTCCCCGCCCCCGCAGGCGGCCACGGTGGCTGAGGAGGGGGTATCCGCATCGTTGACCGGATCAAGGACACCGCACCCATCGAACGTCCGCGAGCCGTCGGCACCAAGGGGCGACGGCCCCACAAGACGGGAGCCAGATGGCCCTCGGCCCCAGCCGGCGGCGGGTACATGCTGGTCGCATGCGCGCGCCGCACCGCGACGCGTCAGAAGCCGGAGGGAGGAGTCGAGCGATGCGCTGCTTGCCCCGGCCGGGCGTGGAAGGCCGCCGTCACGGTCGGCACGACCGCGGAGGGGCTGCCAGCCGGCGAGGCGGAAGCCCGCGAATGGGACGCGCCCAGTTGCTGTTTCTGACCGGCTGGGGGTTCGGCACCGGGGTCGTGCTCGGCTTGGCCTGGGGGCTGATGTGGCCACACGGCCCGGTCACCCGGACGCCACCGAGCCGGAAGGCGCGGCCGCGGCAACCAAGCGGCGGCACGGCGGTGCCGAGATCCGCCGCCTGACCAGCTCGGCTCAGGGACACCGTCAGCCGGCGCGTCGGCGAGCCGAAGCCCAAGCGCCCCCTCCAAACCAGGACCAAGAGCCCTTCCTCGCATGCCGCCCACGGGCCAAGGTGGGCGGTGCGACAGGTCCCGGCACGTCGCCACCATTGCAGGGGGGCCGTGCCTGCCGGGGCTGACGCAAAGGACGGGGGGTTGTGTTGCACTGGCGCGAGGTGGTCAATGCGGTGAGACTTCGGGCATGAGAACCGCTCACGCTCCCGGCGGTCCTCACTCCGCCCCGGGCGGGTCATCCACAGCTGGACGCGCCGGCCGGCTGGGCGGCCAAGGCACGACGGCGGCAGGGACATAAGCGGCGCTCCGTCGGCTGATCGGTCGTGCGGTCGTGGTCGGGCCGCGAGGCTGTCGCCGCCGCCACGCCGTTCCATTTGGATGGTCCTCAGCCGACGGAGCGGGGAGTCGTAGGCGCACCCGGTCAGGGGTCGCCCACCAGATGGTCGGGTGGCATGTCGATCGCATCGCCTCCGTATCACTCGTCCCGACAGGACCCGGCCAGCACACCTACCCGAAACCTGCCAGTCTGGCCTGGCGCGCCTGATGTCTGCTGACCGACGCCGCGAGCATGCCACCGGCGCAACCCATGATCAGGGGCCGTTGGGCCCGAGGATTGCCGGCCTGATGGCCGTGACCCTTGCGAGGATGCGAGGAGGCCCGCCGCTGGGCGCCCAACAGTCAAACCGGCCAGGTGTGGACCGCCTTGTCAGTGGCCGCGCACTCAAGGTACCGCCTGGTATGTGGCGAAGGTCCGGCCCTCCTCGGGCCTGAAGGTCCGGGCCCCCTGGTCGTCCGGCAAACGGTGGCCGCGCACCGACCTGCCCGCCGAGGATCACTGGGCGAGCTTCTCGCCCGTCCAGGCACCGCCGTCCAAGCGACCCCTGAGAGTCTGCAGGGTCGGTCGGGCACCACCGCCGGAGCACCTAGTCCCAGTTTGGAGGGGACCTTCGGCCCTGGCCACTTCCAGCCCCCAGCGGAAGCTAGATCGCGGACGACGAGCGGACAGGAGCGTGACGTCATGGCCCAGACACGCCCCCTGGAACGCCTGACCGCTTGAGGGGCTGGGTCGCGTGCTGTCTGGCCTCACCCACCCAGCCAGGACGCTGCGGCGGGCGCGGCGGGCCTGGCCGGCGTGGCGGGAGTTCTTCGCCGAGCAGCGTGCCCCACAGACCAGCCTCAACCGCCCCATCGGCGGCGACCGTCGGCTGGCGATCGTCCGCAGCCGCCTGGAGCTTGCCAAGCGGATCGGCCACGCCCACCACGCCAAGGTCAACGACGTGGTGCTGGCCGCCGTCGCCGGCGGCCTGCGCGAGCTGCTGCGCCACCGCGGCGAGGACGTCGAGGGGCTGGCGCTGCGGGCCGCGGTGCCCGTCTCCCTGCACCACGAGCAGCCCGGGCAGGCGCGCGGCAACCAGGACGGGACGATGATCGTGCCGCTTGCGCTCGGCGAGCCCGACCCGGTCCGCCGGCTCGGCCTGATCGCCGCCGAGACCACCCAGCGCAAGCAGCGCCCCCATCCGCAAGGAGCGTCGGGCGTCATGCGCATCCCCGTCGTCCAGCGCGCGGACTTCCGGCGCCTGGCCCGGCAGCGCTTCGTAAACCTCTGGGTCACCAACGTCCCGGGTCCGCCGGTGCCGCTGTATCTTGCCGGGGCGCGGCTGCTGGAGCTGTTCCCGGTGGCGCCGATCCAGGGCAATCTGACGCTCACGGTCGGGGTGCTCTCCTACAACGGGCAGCTCAACCTCACCGCGGTCGCCGACCACGACGCCTGTCCCGACGTCGCGGTGTTCGCCCAGGGCGTGCGCGGCGCCCTCGACGACCTGGCGCGCCCGGTGCTGGTGCCTGCCTCGTAGGGGAGGGCGTGCGGTCCCGCTCCAGACCAGCGATGCGGGCCGCGAGCGCGCGTGCATCCGCGCCTTCCCGGCGGTCCTACACCACCAGGCACGGCGTCATCGAGTCCGCCCAGCGTGGAGAGGGCCCGACGTGGCGTTGTAAGAACAGGCTCGTCCACGTCTCGAAGCCGTGCCACGCGGCTGCGCTCCTTCGAGCTGATGTACCGTTCTGCGCAGGTGTGCCTGCGCCAAAATAGGCGTGGTCGGTCCCGCCGTTCTGCGCGGAAGGAACGTCATGGCGCCCGTGCGGCGATGATGTCCTTGCGGTAATCCGCCAGGAGCTTCAATGTTCTGATGCGAATATTGGTCCCTCGTGCGGGTAGCTCGCCCTGGAGTATCCGGCTGATCTCCTTCCGCTCGAAATACCTCCCCGCGTCCTCCAGCGACTCGAACTGAACTCGACGACGCGATGAGGTGTAGCCGAGAAGACGTTGTCGTATGAGGCAAGCCGCTTCAGTTCGTCGGGAGCCTGGAGGGCATCCGCAATCGATCGGACCCATTCGAGGTACGCGCGCTTCTGGCCGAGTGGATAATCGATCTCGTAGACCTACTTGATCATTGAAGGCCTCCTTACGCCTTCGCCCCTGGCTTGGCACGACTACGCATGGCCCGGCGAGCCGAGTTCGCACGGCGCACCGTAGCATGCCTCGAACTGGGAGGTCGGCGGTAAAGTGGCAACTGTTCATGACCGGCCGGAGCGCAGCGACGTGCTGTGTAGGCCCGGCGGGCGAATTCTTTGCTAGTAGGCCGTCTCTGAACTTACTTGACGGATAAGGAGGGGTGGCGGCACGATTGCTCATGCCTGTGATCGCACCGCCGCTCGCCATTGCTCCCGAGGACCTGCACACCCTTGGCCAGTGGAGCCGCTCCAGCAGCATCCGGGCCGCCCTGGCCGAACGCGCCAAGATCCTGCTGCTGGCCGCCCAGGGGCTGTCCAACACCGAGATCGCCAGCCAGGTCGGCTGCTCACGCCCGACCGTGATCTTGTGGCGGCACCGCTACACCCAGGCCGGCCTGGACGGGCTGGGCGACCAGCCCCGCACGGGCCGGCCCCAGACCGTCCGACGCGACCGGCGCGCCGAGATCCTGGCCGCCACGCTGTCGCCGCCACCCGAGCACCTCGGGGTCACGCACTGGTCGTCCCGACTGCTGGCCGACGAGCTGGGGGTCAGCCACAACACCGTGGCGCGGGTGTGGCGCGACCACGACCTCAAGCCCTGGCGGACCGAGACGTTCAAGTTCTCCACCGATCCAGAGTTGGAGGCCAAGGTCCGCGACGTCGTCGGCCTGTACCTGGACCCGCCGCAGCGGGCCATCGTGGTCTGCGTTGACGAAAAGAGCCAGATCCAGGCGCTTTCCCGCACCGCCCCCAACCTGCCGCTTGGCCCGGGCAGCCCGCAGCGGCGCACCCACGACGACGTGCGGCACGGGACCACCACGCTGTTCGCGGCGTTGGAGGTGGCCACCGGCCGCGTCACCGACCGGTGCTTCCCGCGGCACCGCCACGGCGGGTTCCTCGCCTTCCTCAAGCTGGTGGCAGGGGCCTACCCGCGGCGGCAGCTGCACCTGGTGCTGGACAACTACGGCACCCACACCCATGCCACGGTCACGGCCTGGCTCGCCAAGCATCCGCGCGTCCACCTGCACTTCACCCCGACCTCGGCGAGCTGGATGAACCTGGTCGAGGTGTTCTTTGCGATCATCACCCGCCAGGCGATCCGGCGGGGCAGCTTCCCCAGCGTCGGCGACCTGGTCGCCGCCATCCGCCGCTTCATCGACGGCTGGAACCAGCGCTGCCAGCCCTTCGTGTGGGTCAAAGACGCCGACGACATCATGGTCAAGGCGACCCGTAAACGAACCTCGGGTACGGAACACTAGGGCTTGGTGGATGTGAGCGCGTCCGGCCAGGCCGGCGTGCTGGCGGACTTGGCGGCCAGCTTGGTCCGCAGGACGATGGCTGTTGCGTGCGGTGGACGAGCGAACCAGCTTGACGGACCCTTCGGCCCTGGTACAGCGGGCCCTGTGGCCCCCGACAGTGCTGTCACGGGTCGCGACACTGGCGCCGCGGACCGGCCGTTTGCCGGCTGCGGGCGCGACCTGATGGAGGAGCGGCATGGAACGAGGCGACCGTCCCAGGGTGGTGGTGGTCGGGGCCGGGATCGTCGGCTCGGCGGTCGCCATGCACCTGGCCGAGCGCGGCCTGCGCCCGGTGCTGGTCGACCCCGACCAGACGGGCGGGCACAGCGCGTCGGCGCGGTCGTTTGC
>JBKPDO010000338.1:0-5375 GCA_046727955.1 bacterium
GAACCAGCGTCGCCTGCACGGCGCGCTGGACCACATCCCACCTGCAGAACACGAAGCCCTGTACTACCGTCAGCTCCAACAGTCCAAGGAGGTCGGGTAAACCCAACGGTTCAGGCCTCCATCAAACCCAGGGCAGTTCACCTGCTGACCGTGGAGATCCAACTCGTTGCGCTTCAAGCAGCAGGCGATCGGGTCCCATCCCATGCACTGGGTCCGATTGCCTTGATCGGGGCTGTGGGGCTGATCACAGCCGGACTGGTGGCGCGGAAGACTGCAAGCCTCCGATTCGTGGTGTTCTACGGATTGGTCTACGTCTTCCTGCTCATCCCGGTGAAGCTGTGCGCGATCTCAACGCTACGCGAGGCCTCCTGGAGGACCAGGCGACTGGCTGGCCGGGTGGCGCAGACCGTCTAGCCCGACGAGGACCGAAGCGGTGGGCGAATACACCACCAATGGGCCGGTAGGGGAGTGTGCTCGATCGTGGCCAACTCACCCATCGCGTGTCATGCCTCCCGCCGCTACAGCTCGGTCAGCAACGTCGGAGAACGCGATCGCGACAGAGTTCACCGTGTATCACCGTCGTAGTCGCCGCCCGAAGGGCAACGTTCGTGCGGTGCGTGCAGGCGCCTCACGGTGTCGGTCGTGGCGATCCCAGGTCCGAGACGTTGCCCTGTTGGCCCTGCTGGGTCCGACATGCCCTCTTGGCGAGCTGGTCGACCAGCTCGTTCATCGGCTCGCCCGAGTGGCCTCGCACCCAACGGAACCTGATGGCCCGGTGCCGCACGATCTCGATGAGCGGCTCCCACAGGTCGCGGTTGGCGGCCGGCTTCCGCTGGCGGTTGCGCCAGTTGCGCAGGAGCCAGCCCTCCCACCACTGGTCCCGGAAGCAACGGATGACGTAGGTCGAGTCGCTCACCACCTCAAGCGGACCGTCGAGCGCTCGGACCGCCTCGAGCACGGCGGTGATCTCCATGCGCTGGTTCGTCGTCCGCGCCGCCGCCCCGCTGGCGTACCGGCCCCGCGGCACGGCCCAGGCCCAGCCGCCCGGCCCGGGGTTCACCGAGCAGGCACCGTCGGTGTAGACGACTGTGGCCGCCCTCCCAGGCAGCAGTGGCTTTCCGGTGGGGCCGCTCACCCGCTCGCCTGCTCTGCTGTCACCGCGGCGCTACTCACAGTCGACGTCCTCACCGTCGGGCTCGGCAACCTCGGAGAACGCGACCGCCAGGCACCCTTCGTCGGGCTGGTCGGTCGGCGTGCACGAGCAGGTGTTTGGCGATTGCCAGCAGCGGCAGCAGACCGGATCGGCATGGCGCGCATCCTGGGTGCCGGCGCCCAAGACCTGCCAGGCCAGATAGCGCCCGCCCAGGCAGCGCTGTGCCTGCTGCTGCGCGGTGAGGTGGTAGGGAAGCATCGGACCAGCGTAGCCCGGCGGTGACCCTGGCGATTCCGCAGAACGGGCGCTGTCCCGGGTGTGTGCTGGTGGGGGAGTGGTCGCCGAGAGCGACCGGGCCGGCGCCGGCGGCCGCTGGCCCGACCCGTGTGCCGCGCCGGCCAACGGCCCCGTGCCTGCTGGCTCGTGCTGCTCCCGTGGCCCTCGCCGCCGGCGACTGCGCCACGGCCCGGATGCCACCCACCGACCAGCCCGGCGCAGCAGCACCTCGAGCGAGGCCTCGCCGACGCGCACCTGTGCCTGGGGCATACCCAGGTTGGTCGAGCCTCCGGCCGGCGCCGATGCGGGCTGGCAGGGCGTAGTTGTCGAACGCGTGTTCTCATGGGACGATGACGGTGGCACGTGGAGGCGCGGAGCGCCGAAGGGAGGCGACGTGGCGAGGTCGGAGTACCAGGCGGAGCAGGCCGCCGCGCCGCCGGCGACCACCGCAGCCTACGCGGTGGTGCGTCGCCTCGCCGAGGTGTGGGGGGTCCGCGCCGCCGGCCCCGAGGCGGTGCTGGTCACCGACGGCCAGACGCTTGAGGTCCTCGGCCGCGGCGGGCTGGCGGCGTCCTACGCCCGCCAGGCCCACCAGCGGTTCCGCCCGGGCGGCGACCCGGTCGCGGTCCTGCAGGGGCTGTGCCGCGGGTCGAGCTACTTCCACGTCGACGGGCCGACGGTCGCCGCCGAGCCGCTCGGGCAGCTGGTCGGCCACCTCGCCGACCGTTACGGGCTCGCGCCGCTCAGCACCATCAGGTAGGCGTCGCGCTCCGCCTCCAGCAGCTCCAGCCGCCCGGTCAGCAGCCGCCAGCACCGGCGCGCGTGGGCGGGGTCGACGTCGGCGAGGTCCAGGGTGCGCAGCGCCAGCCCGGCCAGGGCGACGAAGCGGTCGTAGCGGCGGCGAGCTCGTCGGCGGTGACCAGCCCGGCGGCCGCGACGCGCAGCATGACCCGCAGGCTGGTGGGGGCGGTCCACTGCCGCAGGTAGCCGGGCAGCTCGACCTGCAGGCGCTGGCTGAGTAGCTCGTCGTAGCTTACGGCTCCCAGCTCCTGGGGGCCGCGGCCGAGCAGCGCAAACCCTGGTCGATCGCGACGATCCGCTTGAGCGGCGCCCGGCCAGGCTCAGCACCAGCCAGTTGCGGTCGTTGCCGGCGTCGTCGTTGTCGACCAGGAACGCAACCAGCAGCTCGCCAACCAGGCTGGCCGGGTCGGCCAGGTCCTGGGCGAGCCGGCCGAGCGCGGCCTGGTCGGGGCCGAACAGCGACGGTTCGCCGGCGATGTCGACGCCGGCGGCGAGCAGCTCCCCCTCGTCGGGCTGGTCGGCGACGTGATGGATGAGGACCAGGTCGCCGCGGTCTGCTCGGCCGGGCACGAACCTGGCTTGCGGCCGTGGGAGCCCGAGCGGCTGGGCGAGCCGGGCGCAGATCACCTCGTTGGCCGCGTCGAACTCGGCCGTGGCGGCCTTGGCGAACCAGCGGCGGCCGGTGGCTTGTTCGACGACCAGCCGGACCTGGCCGGCAAGCCCTGCCTCGTCGGGGACCGGACGACAGCGAACCGGGCGGTGTCAGCGAGGTCGTCGCCCGTGCGGAGCTCGGGGAACGGGTCAACGGTCATGCGCAGCTTGGAGTCTACTGGCACGTCCTGGCGATGCTTTCACCTGGAGCCTACGCGGTCGCCCTGACAGCCCAGCGTGGAGCGATCCTTACCCAGGGAATCGTGGCTTCCCTGCACCCAGAAAACCAGCGGCGCCGACGGCGGCGTGAGAGCAGAAGAATCCCAGCTCCCCGTGGGGAGCTGGTGGATGGATGCTACCAAGGGACGGCGCTGCAGCGGGCTCTCGATGCAGGGGCGAAACGGATCGAGGAGTCGTCCGCTGCGGCGGTGCGCGACTGCCGGAGTTGATCGACGTACCCTAGCCGCATCATGAGGAAGGGGGACCGGGGACTCATCGGTGAGATCGAGCGGGGCGCCCTCGACGAACGCACGCCGATCGGAGCTGTTCTGCGTAAATGCCTGATGTTGGGCGGCAAGGCGGGTTCCGAAGAACTGCGCACCTGGGCGACACGGGAGCTCCAAGGCTATGGGCCAGACGACGAGTTGCCGGGCTACCGGGTGATCCCAGCCGTGATCAAGGTCGACTTCACAAACGTGCGCTTCCACGTCACCGGCCAGCGGATCAGCCCGCACAACCTCCCGGACGTGGTGCGGGAGCATGTGGACGAGACGCTGCACCTGCGGATGGGTATCGGCGAGATCGAGGCGCTCGCGCGGCGGCCCGACGACGACAAGGGTCTCCGCTTTTCCCTGCCCGGCGGCGCCGACATCGCCACCTTGATGAACCACGAGATCGGGGAGCCGTACCAGCACATCCAGGAGGTCTACTGGTCGGTCAGCCCCATCAGTCTTCGTGGCGTCATTGATCAAGTACGCACAACCCTGACGGCTCTCGTCGCCGAGCTGGTGGCCACCATGCCTGACGATCAGGACATCCCCTCTTCTGCCGTCGCCGCCAATGCAGTCAACGTCGCTGTCCATGGCCGCCGGTCAAGGCCCGTTGCTTGTGAGCGTGACCTGAGCCGCAAGGTGGTCTGCGTCAGCGTCGACGTGACGCTGGACCACCGGCAGGGTCCTCACGCCTGTCCGAGAGGTCCGGTTCGGCTACCCGGGCTGCCCGCCGTCGTCTGCCTGTTGTCGTCGCCGCCGTCGAGGTGGTGGCCCGGCTCGCTGCGACGAGGCCGGGCGCCTAGGCGGCTGGCATGGGTGGTGTAGGCGATCAGGGTGACCCCGAGCACGACGCGGCCGGCCAGCGACGCGACCGCGACGCGCGAGGTCTGCGTGCTGCTGAGCACCAGCAGCATTACCGGCAGCAGTACCCCGGCCACCAGGCGTTGGGATTGCGGCCCAGCAGCAGCTGGTAGCGGACCTGCGCCAGGAGGACCGGCCCGGGTCCAGGGAGGCTGGCTGGTCTAGGCCCCATCGACCACGAGCTCGCGCTGCTCGCCTCCGCCCACCACGGCGAGGCCGTGGCATGACCAGCACACGCCCGGCCCGCTCCCGGTGCCGAGAGCATCGCACCGTCCTCGCCGGCGTCAAGGCCAAGCCCCCGGGGTGGCCTGCGGCCAGCCTTGACACCGGCTACGGGCGGCAACAACCAGCACCGGTCGGGAGCGGGCAGAAGAGAAGACCAACAGGCCAAGATCCGTCTAACCGAGGTCTCTGCGGTTTCGGGGGATTGCCAGACTGGACACTCCAGCGACCGTGTAAGTCGCCGCGCTTCCTCCGGACACCTCGTTCACCGCCCCCGGTATTCATCGCAGGGTGAGCGGGGTCTCGGATTCGACGCGGGTCAGCTTCTCCGGGTTGCGGACGTAGTAGAGGCCGGTGATACGGGCGTCCTCGACACGGATCGCCATGACGCCGTCGATCTCGCCGTCCAGGCGTACGACGAGTGCCGGGTTGCCGTTGACCATGGCGGGGTCAACGGTGAGCGTGCCTTCGGGCTTGCCGAAGCCGCCGAAAAAGTAGCGGACTACCTTCTCGGCGCCGATGATCGGCCGCAGCGTAGCCTGCTTGACGCCGCCGCCGTCGCCCATAAGGACAACCTCAGGGGCAAGCACGTCAAGCAGGCCCTGCAAGTCCCTCGTTTCAACCGCGCGCTGGAACGCCTCCAGAGCCGCCCGAATCTCGCTCGGGGAGACCACCTCGCGCGGGCGGCGGGCATCGACGTGCTGGCGGGCACGGTGGGCGATCTGGCGGACGGCCGCGGGGCTCTTGTCGATGGCAGCCGCGATCTCGTCGTAGCCGAGATCGAACGCCTCGCGCAGCACGAAGACGACGCGCTCGATCGGCGACAGCGTCTCGAGGACGAGCATGAGCGCCATCGACACACTCTCGGCGAGCTCGACATCCTCGGCCACGTCCGGCGCGGTGAGCAGCGGCTCGGGCAG
>JBKPDO010000339.1:0-35467 GCA_046727955.1 bacterium
CAGCGGGGCGAGGGCAGCGACCCGGTGGGGGTGAGCAGCAGCACGAAGCCGGCGCACGACAGCCAGATGAAGATGGTCGCGTAGGTGAACCCGGCCAGGTAGCGGGCGGCTGGGAGCGATCCGGGCCGAACCAGCAGCCCAATTTTCACGTACCATTCGACCGTAATGTTCAAGGCCAGCCCCAGGCCGACGCCGAGCAGCAGCCAGCCGACCGGGTGGCGGGGGCGGCGGCTGGCGAGCACCGCGCCGACGGTCGCCGCGCTCACCGTGGCGAGGATGACGCCACCCGCGCCCGCGGACCCCACGCCAGCGGGCCGCTGGAGCTGCGCGAGCCAGCCGGCGGCCACCAGGGCCACCAGGGCCAGACCGGCAAGCCCCCACGCCAGCGCGGCCGGCCACCGGCGCGCCCGCGCCGGCCGGGCGGCCGGGGTCACCGCCGCCGTCCTCGCTGTCCACAGCACACCACCGGCACTGCCACCTCCCGGCGTTGGCGATCACCCGGGCAGTATGACCCGCCGGCGTCTCGGCAACGTTACGGGGCGCGGCCGCCACAGCAGCTTGCGGCTGTGGCGTGGGGCGATCGTTCCCCTGGCGGCAGCCACTTTCGCGGCCGCAGACGAGGCGAGCTAAGTGGCCCGCCTCAGCGCGGTCGCGAGGGGGAGCCCGTGGGGAAGCGAGGCCGGCCGCCCCAGCCGGGTGGGGGCGGTGGGGCGGGTGAGCGCGGGGCGCCGGGCAAGAGCTTGTCGACGGTTCCGATGGTCATCGCGGTGAGCTGGGCGATGCCGTCGTGGACGTCAGGGGTGTTGGGCAGGGCACAACGCAGGTCGGTGACGCCGGCGTGGGCGAGGGCGATCACCCGCTCATGACACTGCTCCAGCGTCCCGAAGACCGCGCCGTCTCGCGGCGACCCCAGCGCGGCGAGCACAGGGTCCGCCTCCCAGCGTGCCTGCGCCTCCGCGACGGTGCGGCCGATCGATACCGGCAGTCGCGCGGCGACGCCGAGGGTCGCGGGGTCGCGTCCCGCCCCCGCGGCCACTTGGCGCAGGCTCACCGCGGCGAGGGTCACCTCCTCGATCGTGCCCGGCCCCAGCAGCACGTCGTCGGCCACGCCCAGCCAGGGAACCGCATCGGCACCGGTGCCGAGCTCGACCGCGAGCCTTGGCCGGAGGCGGCCAGCGACGTTCCCGCCGAGCGCCTCCCGAACGGCCTCCAGAGAGGGCGGCGAGGGGTCGCCGACAGTCAGCTCCAGGCGCTCGACCTCGGCATCGGGGACATCAGGCCCCCGCCCCGCCTCAGACCCCCGTCCCGCCTCAGACCCCCGCCGGGGGACTGGCCGGCCGAGGGCGGTCGCGGGCAGGGCGCGGAGATCCGCGCCGGTGGGGAGGACGACGCCGAGGCTGGCCCGCTCGATCGTGGCGGCCACCAGGGAGAGGGTCGGCCACCCCTCGGCCCAGATGACGCCGATCCCCACCCGGTCGCACATGCGGGAGATCTCTACCAGTCGGGCTGCGGGGTTCCTGGCGTCGAGCACGACACCGAGGCGGAGCAGACGGCCCGGCGGCGGTCGCGTTGGTCGGAAAGCTGGCAATCCCTATCCTGTGCGCTACGAGATCAAGCGTTCGAGTAGCGTACCGAGCAGGTGGTATGCGAACAACCACGGGCGTCGAGACCGCACTGCTGGAATTCTTCCACCGGCTGCGAGACGCGAACGTGCCCGTGTCCATGGTCGAGGTGCTCGACGCCTTCGCCTGCCTGCGGCACATCGACCTCGCCGAGCGGGGCCAGCTCAGGGCCGCCCTCGCCGCCACCCTGGTGAAGCGGGCGCAGGACCGGCACGCCTTCGAGGTGCTGTTCGACGTCTGCTTCCCGCTCACCGCCGGGCAGGCTGCCGGTGGCGGGCGAGCGGGCGAGCGCACCGCCAACGGCGAGCTCGTGGGCGAGGCCGGCGCTGGGCCCGAGCCGGGCGGCGGACCCGACGCCGACGCCGGCCTCGGTGGCGCGGCCGAGGGGCCGCCCTCTGACGAGCTGCTCCGGGAGCTGCTCGAGGCGTTCCAGCAGAACGACGAGGGCGCGTTGCGCGCACTGGCGAGCCTCGCGGTGGAGCGCTTCGGCGGACTGCAGGCGCAGCCACAGGCCTCCGAGCGCTATTACATGTACCGCATCCTGCGGCAGCTCGAGCTGTACCGGCTCATCCAGGCCTCACTGGCCGGGCAGGCGGGCGCCGACGGCTCCGAGCGGGAGGAGCGGGAGGAGCTGAGCCGGCGCATCGACGACTTCCGCCGGCTGCTCGCCCAACAGATCCGCCAGCGGCTGTCGGCGCGGATCGGCGCCGAGCAGGCCGCGGAGCTGTACCGCGACCGGCAGCTCGACGACGTCGACTTCCTCGGCGCCAACGCCAGTCAGCTCCGCGAGCTGCGCAGCGCGGTGGCGCCACTGGCCCGCAAGCTGGCCTCGAGGGCGGCGCGGAAACGGCGGCGCCGGCGCCACGGGCGGCTCGACGTGCGCCGCACCATGCGGCGCTCGCTCTCCTACGGCGGCGTGCCCGTCGACCCAGCCTTCCGGGCGGTCCACGCCTCCAAGCCCGACCTGTACGTGCTCGCGGACGTGTCCGGCTCGGTGGTCGAGTTCGCCAAGTTCACGCTGTCGCTGCTGCAGGCGATGAACGAGGAGTTCGCCAAGATGCGCAGCTTCGCCTTCGTCGACGGAGTCGACGAGGTGACCGGCCTGCTCTCCGACGGTGGCGGTGACTTCATGGACTTGCGCGGCGCCTTCGCCAGAGCCAGAGTCGTCTGGGCCGATGGTCACTCCGACCACGGCAACGTGTTCAGCCGCTTCGCGGAGCTGTACGGCGGCGACCTCGACGCCCGCAGCACGCTGATCATCATGGGCGACGCCCGCAACAACTACCGCGAGCCGGGACTGACCATCCTGCGTGAGCTGCACTCCAGGGTCCGCAAGCTGTACTGGCTCAACCCTGAGCCGCGCCGCGAGTGGGACACCACCGACTCCCTCATCGGCCTCTACGCCACCTGCTGCGACCAGGTCTTCGAGGTCCGCAACCTGCGCCAGCTCAGTGCCTGCATCGATGAGATCGTCTGACTCATTCGAAGTAGTGGTCGAGGGCGTACGAGATCTCCGCCTCACCCCCCCAGGGCCGTGAGGTGCAACGGGGCGGAGGCCGCGGAGCGCGCGGAGCCCGGCGCTCAGCGAACCGGCAGGAGTGCCTGTTGGATAAGGGCGCAGAGGTTGCCGGCGGCCAGGTAGACGACCACGGCGAGCGGGAGCCAGAGGGCCACGGGCACGACCGAGAACGGCAGCAGCCGGGTCAGCAACGGCACCGGCCGCCCGGCGGGCACGGCGCGACCCGCTCGCAGGGCGCTGAGCAGGGCGATGGCAACCAGCACGCCCAGCAGCGCCAGCAGCACCGGCGGCGGAGCAACCAGCAGCGACGTGCCTAGCGAGACGCCGAAGAAGCTGCCGGTGAAGGCAGACGCCCGCACCACCCGGTACACGACCCACATGACCGGGACCTGCAGGACCACCGGGAGACAGCCGGCGAGCAGGCTCCCACCTCGCTCCCTGTACAGAGCGGTCAGCGCGGCCTGGAGCCGGTCAGGCTGCTTGGCGTAGCGCTTGCGAAGGGCGGCGACTTCGTCCTGGAGGGCGCGCTGGGTCCGGGCGGCGCGGGCCTGAGCGATCGTCAGCGGCAGCAGCGCCACGCGTACCAGCACGGTCAGCAGCGCGATCGCGAACCAGGCGCTCTCGGCGCCCAGCAGCGGCTGCGTGATGGTTCCCAGAAAGACGAGCAGATGATGAGCGAGCTCTACGGGCATAAGCATGCCACGACCCCTTTGGCGCGGTGACGGCGACGGGACGTCAGCCGGCCGCGGATGGCGCCCGGGGCCGGTGGCCTCGCGGGGCGTCAGGGTCGAGCTGCCGGGGAGGCTGCACCGGCGACGCCAACCGTTCGAGCAGCGCCGCATCCCTGACGACGGCCGCCGGGGCTAGCCGCATCCGCCAGGCGGAGCCGGGCCGCCGCCAGGTCACCAGCCAGGCGCTCAGCCCGACCGCGGCCACAGCGGCCAGCAGCAGGCCGGCCTGCCCGGCGAGCAGCTCGTAGGCGACGTACCCGGTGCTCATCTCCAGCCGAGTTTAGCGCCTACGTACAGTATCCGGGCTGAGCCGGGTCAGCTGGCCGCGCCCGAGCGGGACGAAACGATCAGACCAACGATCAGACCCAGGTGGTCCGGCCCGAGCCGGGCGGCGGGCGCCAGCCGCCACGGTAGCGGCCGAAGCGGCCGAAGATGAACCAGACCCACAGCAGCGGCCACGGGAAGAAGAACCCGCGGGACACCGCCAGCACCACCATGGCCACTATCAGCAGCCCTACCACCAGCGGCAACAGTCGCAGCGCCGCCGGCGGGCCGGTGCGCTCAGGCGGGGCCTCGAGCCGACCGACCTGACCGTCCTTACCCTCCTGGTGCGCCCGCCATTCGGGCGGCAGGTCGGCCAGCAGCCGCTCCAGGTCGGCACGGGTACGGGCGGCAAGGGCGGCGCTGAGTCGCTCGTCGATCTCGGCCAGTGTCAGATAGCCGGCGACGTGGGCTTCCTTGAGCAGGTCGACGGTGCCTGCTCGCTCGGCGTCGCCAACCCGGTAGCTGCCAAACCGGTCGAGCTCACTGCTCATGGCGACCCCTCTCCGTCGGGGCGGCTCGAGCGTGCCGACCCCACCAAGCCAGTGTAGGCCGCTCCCCGAGTTGGGCAACCGCTCACGGCAATTCGGGCCGGCGACATCCGCGGCCCGGCTGCCGTGGTCAGGTCACGGGCTGACCGGCGCTCTATGGGCTCCTCCCGGGGGATGGTGACCGTCACCTGGAGGCCACCCTGGTCGAGCGGGCTGGCCCGCACCCTGCCCACTGTGTGCGAGCGCCACCGAGCGGACGATCGACAGTCCGAGCCCGTGCCCGTGGGAGCGGAGGCGGTCCGGCTCACCGCTGCTGCTCGCGCGTGCTGGCAGCGCCCAGCGAGGCTCCAGCGGCGGCAACGCTCCCGTGTGATAGGTTGACCGGCAGGGGACAGCGCTCGGGGAGGCGTCGGGTTGATGGACGCCGAGGAACTCACCTCCGAGTCACTGGTCCTGACGAGCGAGCGGGCGACGCTGCTGTGGCAGGCATTCGAGCAGCTCGGGTCCCGCTGCCAGGAGCTGCTGCGTGCGCTGTTCCTCGCCTACCCGACGCTGAGCTACGAGGAGGTGGCCGAGGCGTTCGGCATGCCGGTCGGCAGCATCGGCCCGACGCGAGCCCGCTGCCTGGAGCAGCTCCGCCGCAAACTGGGAACAGATGTATTTTCTGCCGACTGAGCGGCTCTCAAGATGTATCACTATGCCGAGTGAGCGGCTCTCATTAAAAGGCCGTGACAGGAGATTCGCCACATGGCTGACGACGACGCAACTTTCGACTCGGAGCAGGAGGCTGCGAGCGCCGAGCACGAGCGGCTCTGGCGGGAGCTGGGCGCGGTCATCGCCGAGGCCAGTCCCGTACCCCCGGAGGTCCTCCAGGGAGGTCGCGACGCCTTCGCCTGGAGGACCATCGACGAGGAGCTCGCGACGCTCGCCCACGACTCCGAGGCCGACGAGGCCGCGGTTGCTGCCGTGCGCGCCGCGCAAGGCCCTCGACTGCTTACCTTCGAGGCGCCAGGCCTTACGGTGGAGGTCGAGGTCACCGTCCAGGGCGGGCGCCGGCGGCTGATCGGCCAGCTCGTTCCACCGCAGCAGGCGCTGGTGACGGTCCGCCACCACCAGGGGACCACAGTAGCGGTCGAGGCCGACGAGCTCGGCCGCTTCAGGGCCGAGGACCTGCCCGCCGGGCCTACCTCGCTGCGATGTCACCTGGCCGGCACCGACGAGAGCGCCTCCGTGGTGACCGACTGGATCACCCTGTAATAGGACCCAGCTCGACGCGGCAACGCGAGTGGCGGTGCGCTGGGGCGCCGCCACTCGCCAGCCCGACCTCACCGTCACGCGGCGGTCTCTGGCTGCTGGTAGTACCTGGCCACGTACGTGTCGAAATTCCAGCCGTGGAGGAAGCCTTGGGCGGCCGCGCGGCCCTGCTCGAACAGGGCCGTCTGGACCTCGGGGCCGAGATCGAAGTCCGTGGCCTTGACACCCATAGTGTCGACGAACACGGTGCGGTCGCTGATGCCAGGCAGATCCATCAGCAGCCGGTCATGCGCCGAGGCCATCGTCCCGAGCAGGGCGAAGGCCAGGCTGAGCGGGCCCCTGATCGTCGTGCCGTTCGGCTCCCAGTCCTCGCTGGGCCGGCGGCCGGAGAGCTTGATCCCGAAAGTCGGCCAGCGCGGTGCGCGGCCGTCGCGGCGGTCGAACAGGTCGACCGGGAAATTCGAGAGCATGCCGCCGTCGGTGCACAGCGACGCCGGCCTGGGCCTTGACGGCCGCAGGTAGGTCGGCCGGAAGAAGAACGGGATCGAGGCGGAGGCGCGCACCGCGTCGGCGACGGACTGCCGGTCGGGGTCCAGGCCATAGTGGTGGTAATCCCATGGCAGCCGCACCATGCGACCGCGGGTCACGTCGGAGACGACCACGACCAGGCGGTAGGACCGCTCGGGCGGCAGCGCGCTGTCGGGGTCCTTGATCCGAAGGTCGCCGAAGGTCCGCACGTTGCAGCCGCGAAGCTGCTCGTCGATCCAGCTGTGGAGGTAGTCGCCCTTGTGGAGGCCGAGGCTCCTGAGCAGTGATATGCCGCTGCTGAGCGGTCCGAGCGGACCCCGGTCGCGGAAGCGCTGGTAGTCCAGCTCGCGCATCACCTGCTCCAGCCGCGCCACCGGCATGCCAGCCGCCAGCAAAGATCCCACGATCGCCCCGGCGGACGTCCCGGCGACGCGTGCCTTGCCGCCGTACTGATAGTCGGCCTCGTGGAGCGCCGAGACCGCGCCGACCAGGCCGATCCCCTTCACCCCGCCGCCCTCGAGCACCAGATCCGCATCCATGCACGGTCCCCTCTGCGCATGCGCGTCCTCCGCGGCCGCGCCCACAGCTACAGAGCCGGTTGCGGGACCGCTGATACAGCCCTCACACAAGCTGGCGCCATCGCCCGGCTCGCCTACGAATGGTCAGCCTGCCCCCAACGCGATGAAGGACCACCCAGCCGCCGTGAGGACCGGGTCTGCATCGAGCTCGGGGCGGGCGTCGCGAAGCGACTCCGGGAGGGTGGCGCCACGTCGCAGCCGCCTGTGCAGCGCCAGCATCAGGGGGACGACGGCAGCGTCGTTGACTGGGAGCACGCTCGCTATGATTCCCACCGTGCCCAGCGGCACCAGGCTGCTGGTCAAGCCGAGCAGCTCGTCGGCCCCTGCCGCCGCCGACAGTCCGGAGTCGCAGCTCGAGAGGACTAGTCGGTACGGGGCCTGTCGCAGCCGTTCGAGGTCGTGAACTGTCAGCGGCCCGTCGTCCAGACGGAGCGAGGAGAACAGGGGGCTCTCGGCGCGGAAGGTCCCGTGTGCAGCGACGTGGGCAAGCCAGGCGCCGTCCATGGCGTGGACCACACGCTGCGTGGTGGCCGTGCCCCAGCCGAGCAAGGTGATGTCGCCATACTCCTCGGCGAGCGCCGGCACCTCGGCGCCGCCGGTGCCCAGGTCGGGACCACGCACCAGGATGACATTGCGACGCGCGGGTGGGTCGGCCGTGCGGGCGCGTAGCCAGACCCGCGCGGACGGGGCGACGCTGAGCACGCGGTCGCGGAGCGAGGGCAGGAGCGCCCAGGGGACCGCGTGGAGCCTGCCCGGCGGGACGATTACGACCGGCCCGGCACCGAGGTGACGGCTAGCCTCCCCGAGGAACACCTTTTCGAGTCGCCGTCCTGTCACCTCGAGGAGGGCGATCGCCGTCTCCGCCCGCTCCGCCGAATGGCTGTAGGCGAGGCGGGTCAACCCGAAACGGGCGAAGTCCACCTCACGAGCCGCCTCCTCAGCACGACCCGCCGCGAAACGCCGCACCTTTCCTGCCCCACACACCAGGACGTGCAGCTCGCCGTCGATGTCAATGATCTGAACCAAACGTGCGGCGCCGAGCTCTGCGAACAGCGACTCGACCTGGAACTCGAACCGGTGACGACCTGCGTGGCCGGCGCCGCGGGCACGCATTGCGCGGGCACGGATGGCACTTTCCAACTGCCGCTGCTCGCGTTGGAGGGCGGTCATCGGTGCGCCCTGGGCTCTGGCCTCCTCGAGCCGGCGGGTGATCTCTCGCATGGCCGTAAGGTCGGCTTGGAGCTCGTGGTCGTCCAGCGGCCGGACTGGCGGGATCGCGAGGGCGGTCGCACGCCACCGTTCGCTCCATACAAGCAGGCGCCGCGGCCTACCGGCCCGGAGGGCCTGCCGTTGCGCCAGAGCTGCCAGCTCCGCGCCATGCGCGGTGGCCTGAGCCCGGAGTTCCGAGGCGCCTAGAGTGAGTCGGTGCTCGTCGAGCAAGTCGAGTCCTCGTCGGCAGGCATGGAGCATCCTGCGCTGGTCTCCGGTCGCCTCAGCCCGCAACGCCTCGGCCAGCCAGCCACCGGCGCGGGCCAGGATGGGCCCGGTGCGTCGTGCCCGCGCTGCGAGGGCCAATTGACGGTCGGCGTCCTCGGATCGTGCCAGCGCCAACGCCGTCCGCCCGGCGAGCAGGTGCGCCTGGGGAGCCTGGGCAGCGCCCAGCTCATCCAGCCGCGCGGCCGTATGCACAGCCTGGCGCAGCAACTGGCCAGATACCGCGCCGGCTGCAAGGCAGGCCTGCACGACCACGAACCCGGCGTGCGTCCGCCACCACGGCCGCCGCTGGGCGCCGAACAGACGATAGGCCGCCTCGGCGCGCTCCAGGGCGGCCTGGATGTCCGCCGCGGCGAGCAGCAGCTCGGCCCGCTTGGTGGCCTGCCCGCGCAGCCGCTCCAGCCTCCGGATCGCCCGGTCGGCCTCCTGCAGCGCGTCGCGGCAGGCCAGCCGCGAGCAGCACGGCGCAGCGGTCGATGCTGAGGTCGGGCATGGCCGCGCCCAGCAGATCGTAGCGGCCGGCCGCCTCATCGAGATAGGCGAGCGCGGCCGGCAGGTCGCCCGAGCGAAACGCGATCACTCCGCGGTTGTGTCTGGCGACGGCGGACTCGAGCTCCTGGCCCGCCGCGGCGAAGAGCCGCTCCGCGCGGTCGATGTCGACGTTCGCCCGTTCGACGGAGCCGAGCGCGAGGTGGACGAACGCGCGTGCGGTGAGCGCGCGTGCCTCCCAGACCGTGTCGTCCGCACGACGGAGAATCGTCACCGCCGGCCGCAGGGCGTCCAGCGCGTCCTGGTGACGCCCGAGAGTGCGCAGCATCGAGCCGCGGCGCATCAGGACCCGCCCCGCCACCACGCCGTCGGCCTGCCGGACGGCGGCGTCAAAGGCGGCAAGCCCGGAGCGGGTGCGTCCGGCGAGGACCAGCGCCACGCCAAGCGTGGCGAGCACGTCCGCCTCGCGCTGCGACGAGCCAGCTTCCCGTGCTAGGCGCACGGCGGTGCGCAGCTCGCGGATGGCCATCCCCACGTCGCCAAAATCACGTAGGACGATGCCGACGGTCTGGTGCGCAACCGAGGCATCGTGCGGCTCGGGGTCAGCCGCCAGCACCGCGCGCGCTCGGGCCAGCGCCTCCTTCGGGCGCGACAGCGCCAGCGGCAGCAGTTCGAGCGTGGCGCTGGGCTCATGCGAAATTTGACGTCTTTGAACAGCCACGCAGTTGATGTTAGATCGTGGCATTCCGCCCGTCTGTAGGCAGTCGTTCGAGAGGGGGACCTATGGCCACCGCACGGAGACCACCTCGACAACCGGCCACCAGGACCGACGCTCAGGTCGAGCTGATCAAGGAGGCGTTCAGGAGGACAGACCCCCCGATCACGATCGTCGCCGCCCGCTTCGGGGAGGGGGACGACAGGGAGGGTGAGGTCGACTTCCTGTACGAGCAGGGAATCATCCTGGTCCGTACGGCGGACGCCGACCGGGTCGAGGAGGTCCTGCTGCGGCAGTATCCCGCCAGGCGGCGCCCCCAGCTCAGACTCCCTGGCGCCGTCAACGGGGTGATCCGGCTCTCGCTTGAGGGGACGGGCTTCGATGACGTGGTCGCAGCGCTGGAGGTGATCGATGCTGAGCTCGGGGTCGGCGTCGCCACCCCGAACCATGTGCTGTCGATCACCCCAGTGACGAACTGCCCCGCTACCGAGCCCGAGGAGGTGGACCTCCCCGCCATCCCCGACCCAGGCGTCTGTCCGGCCGGCGGCAACGGCGCCAGAGTGCTCTTGCACGTGCTGGATACCGGGCTGGTCGACCGGGCGGCACTGGACCACACCTGGCTCGGCGGGGTCACCGGGGGACCTCGACCCGGTCGTCGGCGGCAATATCGAGTCCTATACGGGGCATGGAACCTTCTGCGCCGGGGTGGCGCGCTGCATGGCACCAGCAACGGAAGTGTTCGTGCGGGCCGCGTTCAACCGGGCCGGCGCCACCCTGGAGCTGGACTTTGTCACGGAGCTGGAGACCGCGCTGTCCGCCAGCGCCGACGTGATCAGCCTGTCGGCCGGCACGTCGACGCGGAACGACGTCCCCTTGCTCGCTTTCGAGGCCTTCTGGAAGGCGCGGTTTCTCTACCACAAGGGCGTCGTGCTGGTCGCCGCCGCCGGCAACAACAGCGACCGCCGCCCGTTCTGGCCGGCGGCCTTCCAGCAGGTCGTGTCCGTCGGAGCGCTTGCGGCCAGCTGGCGCAACCGCGCGTCCTTCAGCAACTTCGGCGGCTGGGTCGACACCTACGCGCCGGGCGAAGCGCTCGTCAACGCCTTCGCGACAGGCGATTTCACCTGCAACGAGCCACCGCACGCCGGCGAGGTACGCCACTTCGAGGGCATGGCACGCTGGAGCGGCACCTCGTTTTCGACCCCCCTCGTCGCCGGCCTGATCGCCGCTCGCATGTCGCGCACGGGTGAGAACGGCCGGCTGGCAGCGCAAGCGCTGCTCGCCAGGGCGCGAGCCCAACGGCTGGCCACCGTGGGCCCGGTCCTGCTGCCCTGCCTGGACGACAGCGACGACGGTAGGCATGGTCACGCGACGTGCTGTTGCGGCCACCATCATCCTTGCGAGGGCTGGTAACGGCTTCGCGCCTCGGAGCGGAGGTATCAGCAGGCGCCGTGGTGCCTCTGTTTCTGGTGCACGTTCGGGTGTTCAGGCGTCATACCTGGCTCGACGACCAGGCTCCGGGCACAGAGACCGGCCCTGACCGGTCAGCGGGGGCCGCCGCGTAGGCGCGGGGAACGTCCGGAGCGAGCCGCCTCCGTCCCGGCGGTCGCGCGGCGGTAGCGGTCGGCCAGCGAGCGGAGCTGCTCGACCAGCTCTGGGGCTCGCTGACCTCGAAGTCGGCGTCGAGCATGCCCAGATAGACGGCGAGCATGTGGGGGTTGTCGGAGCCGGCGTCGACGATGCAGGTGCGCTCGTCGACCGCCTCCACCAGCACCGCGGGCGGGAGCCGCCCGGCGACCGCCGCGGCCGCCGCATGCACTTTCACCCGCGCCCGGTAGCGCCACGTCGCCGACCCAATGCCGCGTGACAGGTAGGTCGTGACGTCGCCGTCGGGCGGGTCGCGGGGGATGAACCGCGGGCCGGTCGGAGTGCGGGGCTCGATGCGGTCGGCGCGGAAGGTGCGCCAGTCCCGCCGGTCGGTGTCCCAGGCCACCAGGTACCAGCGGCCGCGGTCGTGCACCAGGCAATGCGGCTCGACGCTGCGGACGCTCGGCGACCCGTCATGGGTGCGGTAGTCGAACCGCAGTCGCTGGTGGTCGCGGCAGGCGTCGGCGATGGCGGTCAGCACCTCGGCGTCCACCGTCGGGCCCGTCCGCACCCCGATCTCCACGGTCGCCGCCTGCAGGGAAGCGACGCGGTGGCGCAGGCGCGACGGCAGGACCTGCTCGAGCTTTGCCAGCGCACGCACCGAGGTCTCCTGAATCCCGGTCACGGTGCCATTGGCGGCGGTCCGCAGCCCGACCGCGACCGCGACGGCCTCGTCGTCGTCCAGCAGCAGCGGGGCAATGCCGCCCCCGCGCCGAGCCGGTAGCCGCCGCGCACGCCAGGTGTCGCGTGCACTGGATAGCCGAGGCCGCGGAGCCGCTCCACGTCGTTGCGGACGGTCCTGGTGGTCACGCCGAGCCGCTCGGCAAGCTCCGGGCCGGACCAGTCGACCCGTGCCTGCAAGAGCGACAGCAGGCGTAGCAGTCGCGCCGAGGTCTGCAAAGTCATGCCAGAGTTTTCCCGCTATTGCGGAACGAATCCTTCCTCAATCGCTGGCAGACTACCACCATCACTCGTCCGCGAGTACCGAGACAGGAAAGGAGTCCGCGGTGGCCGACGCGACAGACGTGACAGCCCGCGACACAACGGAGATCCAGCCGTTCCGGATCGAGATCCCCCAGGCCGACCTGGACGACCTCGCTGACCGGCTGGCCCGCACCCGCTGGCCCGACGAGTCGCCAGGGGCCGGCTGGAGCCGCGGCGTCCCGCTCGGCTACCTGGAGCAGCTCGCCGAGCACTGGCGCAGCGGCTACGACTGGCGCGCCCATGAGGCCAGGCTGAACCAGTTCCCGCAGTTCACCACCACGATCGACGGGCAGACGATCCACTTCCTGCACGTCCGCTCGCCCGAGCCCGCCGCGCTGCCGCTGCTCGTCATCCACGGCTATCCCAGCTCGGTCGTGGAGTTCCTGGAGATCATCGGGCCGCTCGCCGACCCGCGCGGCCACGGCGGCGACCCGGCCGACGCCTTTCACGTGGTGGCGCCCTCGCTTCCCGGCTTCGGGTTCTCCACCCCGGTCCAGCAACCAGGATGGGAGGTCGCGCGGACCAGCTTTGCGTTCGCCGAGCTGATGCGCCGCCTGGGGTATGCGCGCTACGGCGCGCACGGTGGCGATATCGGCGCGGGGGTGTCCGGCCTGCTGGGCGCCACCCAGCAGGACCACGTCGTCGGCACGCACACCACCAGCGACGCGCGCGCTGTCGCCTTGGCCGGCCAGTTCTTCCCCGTCCCCGCCGAGCTGGCCGAGGCCGACCGGCTGCGGCTTGAGGAGCAGCGCCGGCTGTGGGCCGACGCCAAGGGCTACCTCGAGCTCCAGTCTACCCGGCCACAGACCCTCGCCTACGGGCTCACCGACTCGCCCGCGGGGCAGCTCGCCTGGATCGTCGAGAAGTTCAAGGAGTGGACCGGCACGGGGGCCGGGCTGCCCGAGGACGCGGTCGACCGCGACCAGCTGCTCACCAACGTCAGCGTGTACTGGTTCACCCGCAGTGGCGCGTCCGCGGCACGCTTCATCTACGAGGGCGCGCACTCCGGCCCTGACTGGAGCGCGGCGCCCACCAGCGCACCCCCACCGCAGGGTCTGGCGCTGTTCGGTGGCGACGACCTCCTCCGCCGGGTGATGGACCCCGAGCACAAGATCGAGCACTGGTCGGAGTTCGACCGCGGCGGCCATTTCCCCGCCATGGAGGTCCCCGATCTCCTGGTCGGCGACGTGCGAGCCTTCTTCCGCCCGCTCCGCTGACGGCGGTGGCCCCGCCTACGAGCCCTTTGAGGTGTCGTCGCCGGCCACGTCTACCACGCCGGTGGGTGAGGGCGGGCGTCGGGCGCCGCTGAGCGGCTCTGGTCGAGCAGCGTCCCGCCGTTCCAGGAGAAGCCGACGCTGCGGTAGAAGCCGCCGATCATCGCCCGCGGGGTCAGCGCCAGCAGCTCCTCGGCCGGAGAGGGATACAGCGCCAGCTCGGCGTCGCCGCTCCAGACCGGGGAGGACTCCGCCTCGTAGCCGCGCATGGAGCCGAGCTTCTTCGGGTAGCCCTGGTGCCAGCCGCGGGCGAGGGCGAAGTCCTTGTCGACCCAGATGTAGACACAGCGTGACCACAGCTCGCCGCGCCAGCGGCAGCGGACCACGACGAACGCCTCCCTGTACTGGGCGCGGACCGGGTCGAGCAGCTCCTCGAAGGTGTCGGAGCACGACTGCCAGTCGGCGAACACCACCGCGACCGCCCCGGGGTCGTCGGTGAACTGCGACGGCTTCAGGCAGAAGGTGGTGAAGCCCTGCTCCCGCTGCGGCCCGATCGAGGCGAGCGCCAGGCCGAGATCGGCGACGGCGTCGGGGCCGGGGAAGTCGTCGCGCACGCCGCCGACCAGCTCCAGGGTGCCCGGGTCGCGGCCGGCCGCCGTCAGCGCGGCCCACAGGCGCTCCAGCTCGCCCGCGGCCGGGCGGCCGAGCGGGTTGAAGCCGTCGCCGCGCGCGACGATCCGGTCGAGCAGCCGCTGGTGCAGCCTCTCGCGCCGAACCACAGCGCCGGCCCGCCGGGGCACCACGGCTTCGGCTCGAGCCAGACCTCGGCGAAGCGGTAATGGCGCCCGGCGAACGCCGCCGGGCTGTCGCGCCACAGCACCTCCCAGGCGGCCAGGTGCTCGTCGAGCAGCTCGCCGCGGGCACCGAACGGCACGCCGAGGGCGTCGTACTCGGCCCGGTGCCAGCTCACCGTCGGGTGCACCACCAGGCGGCCCTCGGCCATCAGGTCGAGAGTGGCCAGCTCCTTGGCAAGCAGCAACGGGTGGCGCAGCGGCGCGATGACCGCGCCGGCGATCAGCGCCACCCTCCCCTCGAGCCGCCCCGCCCCTGGCCCCGCCCCTGGCCCAGACATCAGCGCCCCGCTCTGGTCGCCCTGGACGGCTCCCGCTCCGGACGGTCCAGCGCGCGGACCACTGAGCGCAGCAGGCCGGCGAGGGCCTCCTGCTCGGCGGGCTCCAGGTGGGCGGTGACGGCGGCCTCCTCCTGGTTGAAGCGGGGGAACAGCCGCTCGATCGTGCGCCGCCCTGACGGGGTGAGCGACACCACCACCAGCCGCCCGTCGCCGGCGCCGCGGCGGCGGCGCACCAGCCGCCGGCCCTCCAGAGTGGTGACCACCCCGGTGGCGGTCGGCCGGCTGATGCCCACCGCGGCGGCCAGGTCGCGCGACTCGAGCTCGCCCCACACCCACAGCACCCACAGCACCACGAACGCGGTCCACGACAGCCGGTCCGCGGCCAGGACCTCGGCCTCCATCTTGCGCCGCACCGCCACCGATGCGCGGAAAAGGTTGGAGACGGCCGCCATCGCCCGGAAATCGAGCGGGAGGTGGCCGAGCCGCTCGAGCACCTTGCGCTCCGCCGGGAGCAGCTCGCCCCGATCCTCCGTCTCCATGAGCGCCAGTATGCCGCCGCCCGTCACTCGGCGGTCGCCGTCGTCGGCGCCGAGGTCGGCGCCGACGACAGGTCCGAGAGCTCGTAGCCGGGGTCCGTCTCCCCTGCCTGCTGCATAGGTTGGACCTCCACCGTGGTCCCCTTCTCGCGGGGGCCGCGTCCGTCACGCGGCCCATCCGCCCTCGGGTGGGAGGTGAAGACCCCCCGGCGCCGCTCGTGGGCGGTGACGACGTGCTCGAAGGTGACCTCCCAGTGGGTGTCGAGCACCACGATCGTGTCCGGGGCGAGCCGGTCGAGGACCTCTGCCCGCAGCCGCCGGAGTCCCACGACGAGCGAGCTCTCCCTGCCACCGTTGAGCTGGAGCCGCTCCTGGACCGGCAGCATGATGGTGGGCACGTGGGAGACGAGCCCGGCGCCGACGATCTCACCCATCGCCTCCCCTTCCCTCATCGCCACGGTGCGATGCACACCGTCTTGACGTCCGCGTAGAAATCGAAGCTGTAGGTTCCGCCCTCGCGGCCGACGCCGGAGTCGCGCGGGCCGCCGAACGGAGCGCGGAGATCCCGGACGAAGAAGCAGTTCACCCAGACGGTTCCCGCGACCAGCCGCGCCGCGACCCGCTCGGCGCGCGCCCGGTCGCCGGTATAGAGGACCGCGGCGAGTCCGTAGCGGGTGGCATTGGCGAGCGCGACGGCCTGGTCCTCGCCGGCGAACGGCTGCGCTGTCAGGACCGGGCCGAACACCTCCTCGGCCAGGATCTCGGCGCCCTCGGGCACACCGGTGAACAGGGTCGGCTGGTAGTAGAGGCCACCGAGGTCCTGGTTGGGCCCGCCGCCGAACGCCACCGTCGCCCCGGCCGCCCTGGCGCGGCGCACGAAGCCGTCCACGCGCTCGAAGTGCTCGCGGCTGATCAGCGGGCCGACGTCGCTGCGCTCGGAGCGCGGGTCGCCCTGGTGGATGTTTTGGCGGCGGCGCTCAGACGCTCCACGAACTCGTCGTAGACCGGCTCCTCGACCAGCAGCCGCGTGCCCGCGAGACACACCTGGCCGGCGTTGTCGTACTGGTTGGCCGCTTGGCCGACCGCCGCGTCCAGGTCGGCGTCGGCAAACACCAGCAGCGGCGACTTGCCGCCCAGCTCCAGCGAGACCGGGGTCAGGTTCGCCCCGGCCGCCTGCGCCACCAGCCTGCCGGTGGCCGCCGAGCCGGTGAAGGCGACCCGGTCCACGCCAGGGTGGGCGACCAGTGCCGCGCCCGCCTCCTCGCCGGTGCCCTGCAGGACGTTCAGGACGCCGTCGGGGAGGCCGGCGTCGCGGGCGACGTCGGCCAGCAGCGAGGCAGTGAGCGGCGCCCACTCTGGCGGCTTGAGCACCACCGTGTCGCCGGCGGCGAGCGCCGGCGCGACCCGCCAGGTCGCCAGCATCAGCGGCGCGTTCCAGGGGGTGACCACGGCGGTGACGCCGGCCGGGTCCCAGGCGACGCGGCTGCGGTGGCCGTCCTGCTCGAACGCCTGGCGCTCGGCGCCGCTCGAGCCGGTGAGCGCCAGGCGCTGGTCGGCGAAGAAGCGGAAATTGCGCGCGACCCGCGGCATCACCGAGCGGCGCAGCGAGCGCAGCAGCGAGCCATTGTCGCGGGTCTCGACCACGGCGAGACGCTCGACCTGCGCGTCGACCCCGTCGGCGACGGCTTGCAGGAGCCTCGCCCGCTCCCCGGACGGGGTCGTGGCCCAGCCGGGAAAGGCGCTCCGGGCGGCCGCGACGGCCCGCTCGGCGTCGGCCGGCCCGCCGCTGGCGACCTCGGCGATCACCGTCTCGTCGACCGGCGAGACATCGGCGAAGGTGGCGGCGCCAACGGCGGCGCCAACGGCACTGCGGGAGGCGGAGGCGACGCGCTCGCCCCCGATCCAGTGGAGGGTGGAGACCTCGACCCCTTCGACGGTGGCCTTCGCGTCCGTCGCCTCTCCCTGGCGAGCGCCACGGGCAGAGCAGCTCGTTCGGTAGCAAATGATGCTGGGCGCCGCCATGGGGGCTGTCAAGAGCGGCGCCACCGCTCCCGCCTGGAGCCAACCCTGGCCCCGACACGGCGCCCGGTTACCCGGTCGCCCGGTCGCCGCCAAAGCCGGCCATGCGGCAGACTCTCCTTCATGGCCGACAGCAGGATCACCAGCACCACCCCCGCCGCCACCGAGGAGGACGCGGTCGTCACGGCCGCCAAAGCCGGCGACGAGTCGGCGTTCGCCGTGCTCGTGGAGCGTTACCGGCGGGAGCTGCACGTGCACTGCTACCGGATGCTCGGCTCGTTCGAGGAGGCCGAGGACCTCGTACAGGAGACCCTCCTGCGCGCGTGGCGCAGGCGCGGGAGCTTCGAGGGCGGCCCCCGGTTCCGCGCGTGGCTGTACCGCATCGCGACCAACGCCTGCCTCGACGCGCTCAGGCGCAACCGGCGACGGGTGCCGTCGCTGCACTCCTTCGCAGACGTCCCGTGGCTGCAGCCATACCCGGACGTGCTGCTGGACGAGATCGCGCCGAGCAACACGCAGCCGGACGCCGTCGTCGTCGCCAAGGAGACGATCGAGCTGACGTTCCTCGCCGTCATCCAGCTCCTGCCGCCTCGGCAGCGGGCGGCGCTGATCCTGCGCGACCTGCTCGGCTGGTCGGCCGGCGAGACCGCGTCGCTGCTCGACACCACTGTGGCCGCGGCCAACAGCGCGCTCCAGCGCGCACGCGCGACCCTGCGGGAGCGGTTGCCGGCGCGACCATCGGAATGGTCCCCTTCGGAGCCGACCGACGAGGAGCGCGCGTTGCTGCGGGGCTTCATCGACACCCACGAGCATGGCGACGTCGCCGCCGCGGTCGCGCTGCTGCGGGAGGACGTTCGGGTCACGATGCCTCCGCATCCGTGGTGCTTCGAGGGGCTGGCGTCGATGGTCCCGCTCATTGAGCGGGCGCTCTCGGAGCCTGGCGAATGGCGCCTGCTGCCCACCCGCGCCAACCGCCAGCCGGCGGCCGCCAGCTACTTCCAGGGGCCGGGCGACTCCGAATACCGGGCGTTCAAGCTCGACGTGCTGCGCGTCGAGGGCGGCGCCATCGCGGAGATCACCACCTTCGGCACCAGCCTCTTCCCGGCGTTCGGCCTGCCGCCGACCCTCTGACCGCTGACCCGCCGCAACCGGCTCTACAGCTCCACCGGCTCTACAGCTCCACCGGCTTCCCGTCGTCCATCACCCGCAGCGTCGTGCCCCCGCTGGTTCCGAGCTGCTCGAGCTGCCGGTAGTAAATCGTAATCCCGACTGCCGACAGCACCTTCTCGTGCACCGGCACGGCTATCCTCGGGCGCACCTCGCGCATGTAGCCGATCGACTCGGACACCTTCAGCCACGGCGCCCCGGCCGGTACCGCGAGCACCTCGACCGGCTGCTCCGGCGGCGTGAACGCGTCGCCGGGGTGGAACAGCCGCCCGGCGGCCAGGTAGCCGACGTTGGGGACCACCGGGATGTCCGGGTGGATGACCGCGTGATCGCGCCCGACGACCCGCACGCCCACCCCGGCGATCTCGAGCTCGTCCCCGTCGCGCACGACCTCGACCTCCGCCCCGGCCTCGCCGAGGGACTTGGCGCTGCCCTCGTCGCTGACGACTCGCACCCCGGGGTTGCGGTCCAGCAGCCCCCGCAGCCGACCAGGGTCGAGATGGTCGGCGTGCTGGTGGGTGTACAGGACCGCGGTCAGCCCCTCCAGCTCCTCGAACCCTTCGGACAGGGTGCCGGGGTCCAACAGCATCCTGGCTCGTCCCTCCTCCAGCAGTAGGCACGAGTGCCCGAACTTGGTCAGCCGCATGACGCCTCCTGGTGGCTCGCGGGTCGTCCCCCATCATGCCCGGCCAGCTGTCCAGCTCGACGCGCCGGCCGTCGACAGCGTGACCATATAGCCTAGGAGCATGGTCGAGGCGCGCGCTGACACGGCCCTGCCCGTCCCCTGCTCGCAGGCATTCGAGGAGGCCACGGATTTCACACGGGCGGACTGGCTGCCGGCTGTACGCCGCCTGCGGCACATCGGCGGACCGGTCCGCGGGGTCGGCGCCCGCTACGAGGCCGAGGTGGGCGTGGCCGGCCAGCGCCTTCACGGGGTGCTCGTCTGCCAGGAGCTGGAGCCACCACGGCGGGCGGTCTACGTGCTGGAGAGCGGCCTCGACCTCACCATCGTCGTGGCGGCCCATCCCGCCGACCAGGGCTGCCGCCTGGAGCTGCAGGTCCGCTACGCGATCGGCGGGCTGGCCGGCCGGGCGGTGGAGCGCGCGACGATCGGCCCGGCGCGGCGGGAGATCGTCCATTCGCTGACCACCCTGGCGGCCCGGTTCTAGGCATAAGGGGCGAGGGGCCGCCGGCCAGGACGGCTGGCGGCCCCGTGCGCCCGCGAGACCGGGTTCAGGCCGTGATGATCAGCGTGTGGTGCCCCGCGGTGGTGGGCACCGTCACCTCGTTGCCGCGGTTGGTGGCGCGAACCGTGTAGTTGTGGACAGACCGCCCGTCGAGCACGACAGCCAGCGGCTGCGCGCCGCTCGGGAGGGTGTGGCCGATGACGGTCTCGCCGGCGCCCACGCCGCTGCTGGTGTCGATCTCGGTCTGGTAGGTGCTCCCCGTGTGGGAGGCCAGCACGTCAGCGGACCCGCCGCCGAGGCGGATGTCCTGTCCCTGCACCGAAGTCTGGCCCTGCGGCACCTGCGGGACGAACTCGACGAGCCCGTTGCCGAGGTCGGGCCGCACGCCCAGCCACTGGTGCACGACCGCCCACGCGGTGCCGTAGTTGCCCCACGCCTGCATGAACATCGAGCGGCACGTCCAGCAGCGGTCGATGTTGGCGCCCTGGTCCGGCGACGGGAAGATCTCCGGCATCGCTCCCGGCTGCTCGTCCGGTGTCCCGCCGGTGGCGGGCTCGGAGAACATCGTCTCGGCCAGCGCGTGGGTGTAGCGCTGCTGCTGGCCAGGGCCCAGGCGGCCGTAGTTGCCCTCGCCGATCGACTGGATCGACGTCGTCAGGCCGAAGATGACCTTCTCGCCCTGACCGTTGGCGCCGCCTCCGCAGCCGGTGTGGAACAGCCCCGGGTTGAGCGGGTGCTCGCCGCTGAAGCAGTCGTTCTCCCGCCCCGCGAGCCCGGTGCTGCCGTGGTCGAAGGGGGCCAGGCCGGGGACCGCCTGCCCCTTGACGCGCAGCTCCGCCTCCATGGGCGTCTGGCCGATCCAGTGCTTCTGGAACGACTGCTGGTTGCCCGGGTCGTTGAGGGAGTCGGCGTACTGCTGCGCGGCCACGTCCCACCAGGTGCCGTCGAAGCGCTCCTGCAGCTTGCGAGCGAGGTCCGTCGCCCAGGCGAAGGTGGCGCCGTCGTGCTTGGAGCGGGCCATGTCGGCCAGGTCGTAGAGACCGCGGATGAAGTAGACGGTGACGTCCAGCTTCTCCGGGCCCATCCCGCTGCGCTCGACGTTGCCAAGCCCCTCGGGCCAGCCGTCGTGGTCGGAGTCCAGCGTGCGCACGACGTAGCGCAGGTTGCGCACCGCGAAGTCGTACATCTCGTCGCGGAAGTGGTTGTCCCCTGTCCATCGCCAGATCAGCGCGACGGCGCTCGGGAACTTGACCGTCTCGTCGGCGTTGAAGTCGTACGAGACGCTGCCGTCGGGGTTGGTGCGGCGCGAGTCGTGCCCGAACCAGATGGAGCCGTCGGCCACCGACTCGTGCGCCACCACGCCCGATCGGTTGTTGAGGATGTCGGAGATGTCGCGCAGGGCGCGGAGATGTCCCTTGATGCCGTCGAACTGGCCGAGCGGGACCGCGGCGAACGCGGTGTACTCAGCGTCGGTGCCGAAGATCCACGGGTAGTCCGGGAAGCCGGCGCCGATCCACGTCGCTTCGGGCACGGTGCCCAGCGGCGCCGGGAACTGCTTGCCCTGGTCGGTCCAGCGGATCTGGAGATCCTCAGCGCTCTGGGTGAGGTCGGCGATGTTCTGCTTGCCCCAGTCGATCGAGTTCTGCACCAGCGGGTCGCCCGGGAGCGTGAGCCTGGTCATCTGCGAGAGCCGCTCGCGGGAGGCCACCTTGGCGGCGAGCTGCGCGTCGGGATCCTGCAGCACCCGGGTCAGCTCATCGCGCGCCGGCGCCATGCCCTTGTCCGAGCCGGCGACGGCCAGCCACACGGTCTTCGAGCCGCCGGCCGGGAGGGACAGCGTGTACGTCAGCTCGCCCCCGGTGCCCCGGCCGAACGGGCCGTCGTCGCACTGCGACGGCTTCGGCTCGGCGGGCGCGCCCGGCTCGTTGCCCGTGCAGCGGTGACCGGGCTGCGCGCCCCAGAACTGGTCGCCGATGGCGCCCGACGCGGGCGTCATCGCGGTGCCCACCAGCGCCGCGTAGTGGTGCTCCGGGGCACCGGGCAGCGCGCCGTCGTCGGTGAACACGAGGTTCTGACCGTCGAAGCTGCCCTTGTCGGGAATGTTGTCGCTGGCGTTGGGCGTGACGCCCCCGAACCCCCACGGGTAGTGCCCCATCAGCTCGGAGTGGGCGTCCACGGACAGCGTCGCGGTCCGCGCCCCTCCAGGGTTGGTGATCTTGAGACCGAATAGCGTGCCGCGGCGCCCGTCGGGCGCGAAGTCGGTGCGCTCGAGCTTCAGGCCCGCGGTGTCCGGAAGGTCGAAGCGCGAATACCCCCACCCGCTGGTGAACTTCGTCGCCGGTCCGACCCACTGGCCATCGAGGCCGAACCACACGCCGTCCACGAGCTTCAGCGGCGGGGTCCACACGCCGCCCATCTCGCCGGTGATGTGCCAGCCGTTGGCGTAGAAGCGCCCGTCCTCGAAGCCGATCGAATAGGCTCGCGTGCCCGCCGCGACCTCGCGGCGGTCCTGCAGCTGGCTGGTAACGGACGACTCCTGGGCAGAGGCTAGAGTCTTCTCCTGCGAGCTCTGTGCCGCACTCGCCGACGCTAGCCCACCCGTCGAGATGCTCAGCACGACGGCAGCCACCGACAGCGCGGCCATGAACCTCCGAGACATGGCTCTCCCTTCTGATGGTTCGGGCCAGTCTCGCTCAGAGTTGCGACGAAGTCGAGCAATACATGCATGTTTGTCAGCACTTTGCCGGGGTGACCATGTAACGCCATGAGTACGGCCCCGAGTACGGCCCCGAGTACGGCCCCGAGTACGGCCCCGAGTACGGCCCCGAGTACGGTGGAGCGGCGGTCGAGTACCTTTGCCCACATGGAGCCGATGCCGGTCGTTTCGAGCGACGCCCACCGCGGCCACGACCCGGCCTACGAGGTGAACGTCGGCCGCGTCCGCCGGCCCGTGCACGAGTGCGTGGAGCGCGGCGAGCTTTTGCGCGACGCCCTCAGCGCCGCCGGGCACCCGCTGATCGTGCCGGTCGAGCACGGCGCCGAGCCCATCCTCGCGGTGCACGAGCCGGCGCTGGTCGAGTTCCTCGAGCAGGCCTGGCAGCGATGGCGCGCGGCCAGGGGCCCCCAGGTGCTCATCCCTGACACGTTCCCGCCGCTCGGGCTCGCACGCACGAGGACGCGCCCGTTCACGGGCGGGCTCGGCCGGCCCGGCTGGTTCTGCTTCGACACCGCGACCCCGCTGGTCGAGGGCAGCTACGCCGCCGCGCGTGCCGCCGTGGACGTGGCAATGACCGCCGCCGACCTGCTCACCGGCGGAGCGCGCGCCAGCTACGCGCTCTGCCGGCCCCCAGGGCACCACGCGGGGCCTGGCTACTACGGCGGGTTCTGCCTGTTCAACAACGCGGCGGTCGCGGCCCGCACGCTCCAGCGCCAAGGGCGCGTGGCAATCGTCGACGTGGACTTCCACCACGGCAACGGCACGCAGGAGATCTTCTGGCGGGACGGCTCGGTGCTGTACGTGTCGCTGCACGGCGACCCGGTGTCCCATTATCCGTATTTCAGCGGCGCTGCCGACGAGACCGGCGCCAGCGCTGGCCGCGGCGCCACGCAGAACCTTCCCCTGCCCGACGGCACCGGTGAGGAGGCGTACCTGGCCGCGCTGGAGGTCGCCTGCGAGACCGTCGCCCGGTTCGGCCCGGCGACCCTGGTCGTCTCGCTGGGCTTCGACACCTTCGAGCGCGACCCCCTGGGCACGTTCGGGCTGGTCACCTCCAGCTACGGGCGGGTCGGGGAGCAGCTCGCCGAGCTCGCCCTGCCGACCCTGCTGGTGCAGGAGGGCGGCTACGCCCTTGACGCCCTCGGCGCCAACGCCGTCACCCTGCTGAGCGGGTTCCAGGCGCCGTGAGCAGCCACCTGACGGGCAAGGCCGTGACCATCGCGAGCCTGCGTCGTACTTGTCGTGATACGGGAACTCGATGACATACCGCTGCCTGCCCAGCGGGGTCAGGTCGAGGTACTGGTAGGTGCCGAGCAGCGGATCGACCCCGCGGCCGTACGACGAGTAGGTGTGGAAGACGCGCTCACCCTCACGCAGGAAGACGCTCACCCCGTGCGCGTCCACTCCAGACCGGATACGGAAGTGGTCGCGTTCGAGCGTCGCCTCGTGGCGCCACATGAAGTGGTAGACGATCAGCTGGCGGCGCCCGTCGAACAGGTCGGCCAGGCGAGCCTGGCCAACCGGCCCGGTGAAGACGTAGTCCTTGTCGATCTCGACCATCGGCAGGCGCGGCGTTGCTTGTCGACCTTGTCTTTCGCGCGGCTGGCTGCCTTCTCCTGGGCAGCCGAGACAACCCTGACTGGGCGGCCTTCAGAGCGGATCGTTCACGCCGATGGGCCGGATCTGCCGCTTGCGTGCCGCGTGGCTGACAAGTTGGGGTGTGAGCATCGCGGCGTCCCACTTCCCGGGTGAAAGGAGCACCGTGAACCTCCCACGTTTGCGCTTGGCGACCCGAGGGCTGATCAAGCTCCCGCTACCATTGCTGCTCGCGGTTGCCGTGCTGGTGGCTGGCGGTACCGCGTTCGCGCTCATCGGACCCCTCCTGCATGCTGGGCCGCAAGGCGATGGCACCGGCGTGACCACCAACGGCTGGTTCGTCACCCCGGCTGGTCGGCAGGTCCAGCTGGGCGAGCGCCCCTACGTCGCCGGCCAGCACCTGACCGAGCGCGACCCGATTCCCATCCCGACCAGTACTGCCAGCCCCAACCCGCATCCGGCCGGGATCGCGGTCTCGCCGGACGGCAAGACGCTGTACGCCACTGAGAACCTAGCCGACGCCGTCGCGGTCATCGACCTGGCCACCGCGAAAGTGACCGCCACTGTGCCGGTGGGCCACAACCCCTACACGGTGGCGCTGGGCCGTGACGGCAGGCTCGCGTTCGTGTCCAACTGGGGCGCGAGCACCGTGAGCGTACTGGACACCGCCACCGCGAAGATCACCCGGACGATCCAGGTCGGCACTCACCCAAGCGCGCTGCGCCTTGGCCCGGGCGACCGCCAGCTGTACGTCGCCGACACCGATGCCGACTCGGTGTCGGTCATCGACACCGCCACCCTTGCAGTGACCAGGACGATCAGCCTGGCGCCGTATGCGGGCGCCCCGGTCGGATCGAGCCCCAACGCCTTGGCGGTGGCGCCCGACGGCGGGACGCTGTACGTGGCCAACGCCGGCGACAACGACGTGGCCGTGGTGGACCTCGAGGACGCGCGCGTCCGCGGGCTGATCCCCACCGCATGGTATCCGACCGGGCTGGAGCTCAGCCGGGACGGCGGCCGGTTGCTGGTGCTCAACGCCAAGGGCCTTGGCGCCGGCCCGAACCCCAACGGGCCCAACCCCTACACCGACGCCCAGCTACGCGGCACGCCGCAGTGGCAGAGCCAGTACATCGGCTCGATGATCCAGGGCAGCCTGCAGATCGTGGGCGTGCCCGATGCGGACACCCTCGCCGGCTACACCCAGCAGGTCCAGCGCAACGACGACTTCGGCCCGGCCGACCAGGTCCGCACCCAAGGCACCAAGCCCGAACAGGTCATCCCCCGCCACGTCGGCGACTTCTCGCCGATCAAGCACGTGATCTACGTCGTCAAGGAGAACCGCACCTACGACCAGGTCCTGGGCGACCTCGGCAAGGGCGACGGCGACCCGTCGCTGACCCTGTTCGACCCCACGGTCACCCCGAACCAGCACCAGCTGGCCAGCCGCTTCGTCACCCTCGACAACTTCTACGCCAACGCCGAGGTCTCGGCCGACGGCTGGAGCTGGTCGACCGCGGCCTACGCCAACAACTACGACCAGAAGAGCTGGCCGCCCAACTACGGCGGCCGCAACAAGCCCTACGACTTCGAGGGGGGCAACCTCGCCTCCTCGCCCGGCCGCGACCCCGACAATGGCTACCTGTGGGACCGGCTCGACCAGGCCGGGGTCAGCTACCGCAACTACGGCTTTTGGATCCAGCTTCCAGGCACGGTCGGGCCGACCAACAACGTCGCCAGCACCGAGCCGAACCTGCAGGCCAACACCGACCACGCCTTCCCCGGCTACAACAACGCCATCCCCGACCAGGTCCGCGCCGTCGAGTGGCTGCGCGAGTTCCGCCAGTTCGAGGCGGACGGCAACTTCCCCACGGTCGAGCTGCTGCGCCTGCCCGACGACCACACCTCGGGAACAACGCCCGGCGCGCCGACCCCCAAGGCGCAGGTCGCCGACAACGATCTCGCGCTCGGCCGGGTCGTGGAGGCGGTCTCCCACTCGCGCTACTGGGCCGACACCGCGATCTTCGTGGTCGAAGACGACGCACAGGCCGGCCCCGACCACGTCGACGCGCACCGCACCGTCGCGCAGGTGATCAGCCCCTACACCCAGACCGGCACGGTCGACTCGACCTTCTACTCGACCGTGGCAATGCTCCGCGCCGTCGAGCTGATCGTCGGTGTGCGCCCGCTCACGCAGTTCGACGCGGCCGCCGTGCCGATGCTGAACGCCTTCACCGACACACCGAACCCAACCCCCTACGACGCCGTCATCCCGCAGCAGCCGCTGGACGAGAAGAACCTCCAGAGCGCCCCGATGGCGGCGGTCTCGGCCAGGCAGGACCTGCGCGTCGAGGACCGCATCAACGAGCAGGCCTTCAACCAGGCGATCTGGAAGAGCATCAAGGGCGCCGACAGCCAGGTGCCCGCACCCGTCTACCGCTACGGCGCCGCGCCCACCGGGGCCGCCGGCCGCGACGCCGACGGCTGACCGCCCACCTGCACGCTGACGCTGGCCCCGGGCCTTGCCGCCCGGGGCCAGCCGCCGGACTTCAGCGCCGCAAAGTTCACTAGTCGCGGGTGGCCCTGTCCCTGGAGGAAGCTGCGCTGCGGCCGATGACTTTTCGCCCGTGGACGGATCTGTAGTAGTGACAGGATCCGCGCGACAACCACGCGCGACAACCAGGGGAGTGGCGATGTCAGCCACGGTAGGCAATGGCCTGGGCGGCCGGAGCCGGGCCGGCGTCACCGTCGGCGGGGTACGGTAGCGTCGATGGCGGACACCGAGGCCATTGCGGTGCCGGCCGACGCGCTGGGGTTGCTCGAGTGCGCGATCAGCTACGCCCTGGGCGCCGTCGGGGCCGTCACCCCACGGCTGCTGTCCAGTCCGACGCCGTGCGCGGAGTGGGACCTGCGGACGCTGCTCCACCACCTCAATGAAGGCCTCGACGTGCTTGGCGAGGGCATCGATACCGGGCGCATCGCCCCCTACCCGGCTGGCGGCGCCGCGGACGGCGAGGGCGATCCGGCGGCCGACCCGGCCGTGACCTTCCGCGACCGCGCCGGCAGGCTCCTTGGCGCGTGGAGCGCCGGCGGATGCCACGGGCGGGTGGTCGCCATCGCCGGCCACCGGTTAACCGCCAGCGCGGTGGCCGCAACCGGGGCCATCGAGATCGCCGTCCACGGCTGGGACGTCTCGCAAGCGTGCGGCCAGGCCCGGCCGATCCCGGCGGCGCTGGCCACCGCCCTGCTCGCCATCTGCCCACTGGTGGTCACCAACGCCACCCGCCAGCAGCTGTTCGCGGCGCCGGTCGCCGTGTCGCCGCTGGCCAGCCCCAGCGACCTGCTCGTCGCCTACCTCGGCCGCAGCCCCCAGGCGTAGACGGACGCAGCGGCAAGCCATGGCACGGGAGCTGAGAGCTAGCGCCGCCGAATAGCCGCCCCGCCGTCTCGGGAGGACGCGGTCGGGTCGGAACCGCGGCGGCGTCCTCCCGTGGATCGTAGGTTCGCGATCCTCACTTTTGGATGGTGATGACCTCGCTATCTGTCTCGTTCCCGCAGACGGAGAAATTCTGCGTGCAGCCGAAGATGTCGGCGGTTGCGACGGCGGTGCCCTGCTTGAAGGTCTTCCCCCCGCTCGCCAGGACGCGGATCTGCTGACCCGACCCAGTGCAGCCGACGCTCGTGAAACTGGTGCCCTGGGCGACGCCCGACCCAGACTTCCTCCCTTCCCTGCACGATGACGGACCCCTTGCGGGCACCGGCGCCATAAGGCGTCGGCAGGACCACGCCGACCAGCAGCATTACGGTGAGCACCACCGCTGGCAGGTGCCAGACGAAATCGAAGCCGCTGTGCACCGCGAAGGCTGCCAGCGCCGCGACCACGCCCGCCCAGGCCGCGGCCGACGGGCCGGTGGCGCGCGCGCTCCACAGCAGCCGGGCGACCGCGACCAGCAGGATCGCCAGCAACGCGAGGCCCACGAGCCCGAGCTCCGCCCCGGTCTGGGCGTACTCGTTGTGTGCGTAGGCGAAGAACTGGATGCCACCGTCAGGCTCCTTCCGCCGCAGCTCGGCGTGTCCAGGGCCGGCGCCGGTCAACGGGTGCGCCGCAGTTACCCCCAGGGCGGCGCGCAGCGCGGAGCCCCGGTCGGGTGAGGCCAGGTTGATCCGTGCCGCGGCGACCGTCTGGACGGCGTCGCCCGCTCCCCCGCCGCCGACGACGACGACCAGCGCCAGACCCCCGTCACTGCGCCGGCCAGCAGCAGCGCGGCAGCCAGCCGCCACCGCAGCCGCCACCGCAGCCGCCACCGCAGCCGCGCCACGACGACCGCGAAGGTCAGTCCGCCGCAGAGGCCCACAAGGGCGAGCAGCGGCCGCGGCCGGCCGGCGACCGGCATCGACGGCAGCAGGCAGACCAGCGCCAGCAGAGCGCCAGCGCACGGGCCGACCGCGGCTCGAGCGACCGCGCGTGGGCCCCGCAGCCCGGCGAGCACGAGCAGACCGACGGCGAGCGCGAGCGCGCCCGCCCGGCTCGCGGTCGCGCCCAGCCCCGTCAGCAGGCCGGTGAGCGCGACCACGAGCGGCAAGGAGCCCGGCGTCTCGACCAGGCGCGCAAGCACGACCAGGGCCACGGGCACCAGCACCGCCGCGGTCGCATTGGAGTAGCTCAACAGCGACGAAGCGCGCCACACCCCCTGCGCCTGGAACGCCCACGCGCCGACGCGGCCGGCGACTCCCAGCCACCCGGCCAGCGCCACCACCAGGCCGATCCCGGTGACCCCGATGAACAGGACCTCCCGGTCCTCCTGCCCAAGGCGACGGCAGACGACCAGCACAGCGACAACCACGAGGAGCAGTAGCGCCAGCCCGGCGCTGGCGGCTGGAACGCCGTGCAGCGCGGCGTCGAGGGCCGCCCACGCGGCCAGCGCCGCCGCCGGAGCCACTGGCAGGAGACGAGCGTCACTGCGGGTCGGTGGCCACGCGGTCAGTGCCAGCACGGTCGCCGCCGCGACCAGCACCCCGACGGACCACTGCGCCCGGGCGTAGTAGGCGGCCCTGGCCGAACAGCCCGACGGCGACGGCCACAAGCAGCATGAGCCCAGCCCACGTGGTGATCCGAGAGCGGAGCGGCTCCTCCGCGACGAACATGCCACCCTCAGCATGCACTGGCTGACTCCGGCTCGCCCGATCAGCAAATGCTTCCGTAGCGCCGAAGTACCATAGCCCCCCAGAAGATTCGAAACAAGGCCTAGTGCTCAGTTTCCGCGAGATCCGCCTGAGTCGATGATCACCCCGGCACCCGACATTTAGGAAAGCCCCATCCCACCGCCGTCAGGGCGGTCGCGCGGCGCCGGGCGCGGCGCCGGGTGCGGCGCCAGGCGCAGGACCCTCGCGGCAGCGCCAGCGACCGTCACCGGCCGGCGGCCGCCCGTCGACCCCGAGGAGTCCGCTCCACAGCAGGAGGTTGATGGGGTAGATAAGGTAGCCAGGCCGCCCCGCGGTCGCGAACAGGATCACCAGGGTGAACACGACGGCGGCCTGCACGGCGGCAATACGCACGCTGGTCGGGGTCCATCGGACCAGCAGCAGGACGCCGACACCGACGACGATCCCCGCCAGCACCACGGCGACGACACTCCTGCCGTGCGGGAAAGGCGCCGCCAGTAGCCGGCCCAGCGTCGGCCCCCTAGCGATGGTGGGCTGCCTGGCCAGGCCGAGCGGGTACAGCAGCACGCTGTCGAGCAACTTCGGGGCGTTCCAGGCGGCAAACGGAGCCACCACCGAAGCCACGACCGCCCCCGCGGTGCCAAGCAAGCGCCCCGCGGCGGGGCGGCCGTTGCGGTCCCGGGCGGCCAGCGCCAAAAACGGCAGCGGCAGCCAGGCGGTCAGCTTGACCGTGGCGGCCAGCCCGATCACCACGCCAGCGGCGACCGGCCGGCGGCGGTGTGCGAGCACCAGGGCGAGCAGCAGCAAGGCGACTACAGCCACGTCGTCGCCACCACCGGTCAGGTAGCGTGCCCCGGTGGGCAGGGCCAGCAGCACTAAAAAGGCCCAGAGCCGCCGGGTTGCGGAGCCGCCGACCAGCCACAGGGCCAGCAGCGCGGCGATCAGCGAGACCAGCGTGATCCCGACCCGGGCGTCAGTGAGGAGCCGAGGCCCCCACAGGGCGCGCGCTAGCCCGAACGCGAACACGCCGGGCAGGTAGGGGATGTGCTCTTGAACGCCGGGCGGATATCCCGCCAGCGGCCCACCCTGGTGGGAGACGGCGTAGGGATTGACGCCGTGCACAAGCGACTGGGCTCCTTGCTCGATGAGCAGGACCTCAGACTGTGCATGGAAGGCGTCACCGTGGCGTGCCCGCCAGCCGACCTCCAGGCTCACGGGGACAAGTGCCGCGCCGACAAGGACAGCCAGCGCCAGAACGGTCCGCGCCCGCAGCGACCACCGTGCGGGCCGCCGGCGCCAGCGGGCCGCCAGCAGGGCCGCCACCGCCGCCGCGGCGGCATACGGGCCGACCGCCAGCCTGGCCCATTGGCGCTGCAACGGGATGTAGTCGGCGTGGGCCGCCACCGCGGCCAACAGCGCGGAGGCGCCGTAGAGCAGCGCGTCCCACCGGGCCGCCTGCGGCGGTGGGTCCGGAAGCGGGTTGCCGGGCGGTGCGAGGCGGAAACGGAGGCGCCCAGCGCCTCGCGCTCCCACCCGGGCACCGCCCGGCACCGGTCGCCTCACCATAGCAACGCCAACTGTCATCAGCGGGATGAATGCAGCAAGCGGTCGACCGGCGGGCTGCCCGCCGGCCCCGAGCCACGCTATCGCGTCAGACCAAGCTTTGCCGCGCCGACGACCCTCGAGATGGGGCGGCGGGTGACACGAGCGCCCGAGCCGCTGGCGGTGATCCTGACCGCAACAACCCGATCTGGGTCAATTCAGCTCTTCGGCTCGACGGGTGTGATCTCCACGCGGGCGATCGCGGGGACTTCCAGCAACCTGCGGCGCAGCCGATCGACGCTCGAAGGCAGCTCGGTGCCGTCGACCGGCACGACGTCAGCCAGCACGAGGAGTTGCCTGGGGCCGACGAACACGGCGGTCAGCTCGGCCACGTCGGCGACCCAGGGCTCCTGCGCCAGCGCCTGCCGCAGCCGTTCGCGTACCTCCATCGGGGCTGCCTGATCGATCAGCAGTGTGTAATTGCGCCGCATCAGCATGTAGGCCACGACGATCAGCAGCCCGCCAATGAGCAGGCTCGCCACGCCATCCGGCACCGACGACCCGGTCGTGGCGTGCAGCACCAGCGCCGCCAGCGCCAGCGTCAGGCCGGCCAGCGCGGCGGAATCCTCAAGGAACACCGTGGTGGCGGTCGGGTCCGACGAGCTGGCGATGTGCTCGCCGAGGTTGAGATGGCGGGCGGCGGCCTCGCTGCGCAGCTGCCGGCGCGCCGTGCGCCACGACCAGCCCTCCAACCCCCCGGAGACCAGCAGCACGACAACACCCACCGGCACGTTGGTCAACGGCTCGGGGTGGACCAGGCTCTGCACACCGTCGGCGATCGCGAACAACCCGCCGATGACGAAGATGCCAACAGCCGCCAGCAGCGACCAGAAGTAGCGGACCTGCCCGTACCCGAGCGGGTGGCGCTGGTCCGCGCGACGGGCGCTCTGGCGCACACCGACGTAGAGCAGCAGCTCATTACAGGTGTCCGCGACGGAATGGGTCGTCTCGGCAAGCAGCGCCGCCGAGCCCGTCAGCACCGCCGCGACCCCTTTGGCCGAGGCGACGAGCAGGTTCGCCGCGCACGCCACAAGCACCGTGCGGACGCTGAGATCCTCGGACTCGGCCACCGCAACCCCTTGGCGCGGATTTCTTGTGGCTCTACCTGCCTGGTCGCCATGATGCCGCGGGTTCGAGTCGTCTCCAAGGCCGGGCGATGCTCGCTGAGCCCACGTCGAGGAGCAGACTCAGGCTGATCCCGGCGGCTCACCTGACGACGCGTAGCCAGAGGTTCGTCACTTGCGGCGTGTGGGTCAGGCTGAGGCGCTCGAGCTCGACATTGGTCCCACCCGGGCGGTCGAACAGCCGGACGCCATCGCCGAGCAGGACGGGCGCGATGAGCACGAGGATCTCGTCGAGCACACCCGCGTCGAGGTACTGCCGAGCGGTGCTGGCACCGAGGATGTTGACGTACTTGTCACCCGCGGCGGCCTTGGCCGCGGCGATGCCGCTGTCGAGGTCACCGACGAAGGTGACACCCGGCACCGGAGTGTCCGGGGCGTGGTGGGTGAGCACGAACTTCGGGGCAGGGCGAACGCCGGGACCGGTAGCGTAGAGCTGGCGGCACGAAGCAGACCAGATCCCAGAATGGGTGTCAGCGCATCTCACCGCGGAGACCGCGCTGCCGCCGAGCGTCTTCAGCACCGGCGCGACCACCGGGCCGCCGAGCAGCAGACCCCGGAGCGCGACGAGCACCTCTTATACCACGCCGTGGGACGTCACCTGCCGGCGGGCCTGCCGAGGAAATGTTGACAACGTTTCCGCATTGCTCGGTAATGAGGTGCTCGTGCGGAAATCTCACCGCCCGACACGGGAGGTCCCCATGGTCGGCCGCTCCCTGCCACGCCCGCGTCGTGTGCTCACGCTGGTTGCGCTGGTCTGTATTCTGGTCGGCGGCGCGATCGCGCCCGCCTCGGCAGCACCGGGTGGCGGGCAGTCCGGCCAGGTGCGGGTCCTCAGGGACGAGTACGGCGTCCCGCACGTCTATGCGGCCAGCCTGGCCGCGCTGTTCTATGGCGTCGGCTATGCCCAAGGTCAGGACCGGCTGTGGCAGGCGGACATCCACCGTCGCCTGGCTACCGGCACGCTGTCGGACTTGCTGGGCCCGTCGGTGCTGCCCGGTGACGTCTTTGCCCGGCAGCTGTTCGGGTCGCAGGCGCGGCGGGCGGCGCTGTTCGCGCAGGCGTCCCCGCTGACCCAGACGGTGCTCGCGTCGTTCGCCGAGGGGATGAACGCCTGGATCGCGCACGCCGAGGAGGCACACGCGCTGCCAGCACCCTACGCCGTGTTCGGCCCACCCCGGCCGTGGACGGTGGACGACTCGATCGCGACCTACATGTACTTCGCCAGCTTCTTTGGCACCTTCGGCGGGGACGAGCTCGACAACCTCGCGCAGCTGGAGGGCCTTGTCGCCCGCCTCGGTTCGGTCGAGGGGCAGCGGGTGTTCGCCGACACGCACTGGCTCGACGACCCCAGCGCGCCGACCACGGTGCCCGCATCGGGCGAGGTCACCCCACCGCGGCGTGGCAAGGCACCGCTGCCGCAGCTGCTGCCGGGCATGACCACGGCGGCAACGGCCGCTCGCGGGGCGATCGACGCCGCCGCGCGGGTCTTCGCCCGGTTCGGCGTGCGCCGCGCCCCGGCGTCCAACGCCATGGTGGTGGGGCCGCGGCTGAGCGCCGATGGGCACGCACTGCTGCTGGGCGGCCCGCAGATGGGCTACTCGACCCCGCAGATCAACCACGAGATCGGCATCCACGGCGCCGGCTTCGACGTGACCGGCATGGAGCTGGCCGGGTGGCCGCTGGTCCCGATCGGCGTCACCTCCCACCACGCCTGGACGCTGACCAGCGGCGGCACCGACAACACCGACCTGTACGTCGAGCTGGTGCGGCTGCGCGCCGGCGCCACCACGCCCGAGTACCGCTACCAGGGCCAGTGGCGCCCGATGGACTGCCGCGTCGAGCACTTTGTGACCGGCGACCAGCAGCTGTGCGAGACCGTCCACGGGCCGGTCGTCTCACCGCTGCCAACGGCTCCCACCGGCCAGGCCACCGCGATCTCGGTCAAGCTCGCGGTACGCGGCCTGGAGCTGGAGACCTACGACGCCTGGCTCAGTCTGGGCCGGGCTGCCACGCTGACGCAGTTCGCCGCCGCCGCGGCGCATGCGGCCTACAACTTCAACCTGTTCTACGCCGACGACCGCGGCAACATCGCCTACTGGCACATCGGCCGGATCCCCATCCGCCCCGCCGGCGACAACCCGTTCCTGCCCCACGATGGCACCGGCAGCGACGAGTGGCAGGGGTTTGTGCCGTTTGGCCAGCAGCCGCACGCCCTCAACCCGCGGCAGGGCTGGCTGGCCAGCTGGAACAACAAGCCCGCCCTCGGCTGGGCCAACTCCTCGGCCGGCTTCTGGGACTGGGGCCCGGTGCAGCGGGTGACCACGCTGATGCACCAGTTGCGCAGGATCACGCCGGGCACGGCGACGGTCGGCACACTGGAGCAGATCAACCGCACGGCCGGCTGGACGACCGACACGCCGTCGGGCTCGGCCGACACCGTGTTCGTCTCCACGCTGCTGGACGACCTGCTCGGCCACGTCGACACCAGCGCCGACCCGCGGCTGCCGGCAGTGGTCCGGCAACTGCGCGCGTGGGACTGGCTGCAGACCGATGCCGACCAGGACGGCCGTTACGACCAACCGTCGGTGGCCATCTTCAACACCTGGTGGCAGACGCTTGTCGAGCAGGTCTTCGGCGACGAGCTGCCCGGCTCCGACCCCAACGTGCTGGGCAACCTGGTGGCCCGGCTGCTCGGCGCGGCGCCGGGGTCGCTGCCGCTTGCCCATGACTACCTCGACGGCCAGGGCGTCGACGCGGCCGTGACGGCGGCGCTGCGGTCCACGCTGGACCAGCTCGCCGCCCGCTCCGGGCCAGATCTTGCGAGCTGGCTGCAGCCGGTAGCACACATCCGCTGGGAGGCGCTGCCGCTCACCCCACAGGTGCCCGACACGATCTGGATGAACCGCGGGACCTACAACCAGATCGTCCACCTCGGCGCGGGCCGCCACGTGTGGGCGGAGAACGTCGTCGCCCCCGGCCAGAGCGGCGACCCGGCAAGCCCGCACTTCTCCGACCAGCTCGCCCTGTACGCAACCTGGTGTTACAAGCCCATGCGGCTGGACCTGCCCGACCTGACCGGCCACATCACCTCGACGACCTCGCTCCACCCGTCCTCTTGACAGCCGACTCGCCTACGCACGGCCAAGACTTGGCCACGCCTTCCGGCTCAACGCAACAGTGAACTACCCGCTCGGTCTGGACATCCTTGGAGTGATCGCGCAGCATTTCGGGCTGGAGTGAGCCGAGCGCACCGTCCTGAGGGCTGATGGCACAGTACCCGTCACCGATCAAGAACGTCGTGGTCCTGCCAGGGATCCTCGGCAGCACCCTGGCCAAAGACAGCAGGCTGGTGTGACCGCCGTCCGCGGGGGCGGCCCCGCGGCCGACCGGCACCTTCGACCGCAGCAGCAACCAGTTGACACTCCAGCGAGGGAGGCGCCCATGCACCCGCGAACAGTGACCCGACTGCTGGCCCTGGCGGCTGCGTTCACGCTCGCCACGGTGGTCCCATCGACCGCCGGACCGTTCACCCGCAGCCCCCTCAAGGTCGTGTCCGTCTCCAGCCCCTTCGCCGGCTGCGACATCTCAGGCCAGCCGGGGGTGAACTTCCTCAACAGCGAGGTCGAGCCCTGGGTCGAGGTGAA
>JBKPDO010000340.1:0-3090 GCA_046727955.1 bacterium
CGCTTGGCCTGCAGGCGCCAGATTCGCCTGCCGGGCTGACCGTCGTTGGCGAGGATCAGCAAAGCAAGATCCGTCGACGTGACCTACTCGGCGGACTGCTGCATGAGTACCGGCGAGCTGCATGAACGCCTTTACGCACCCTACAGGTCTCCCAGCACCTTCGCGTGCTCAAGGACGGCGGCCTGGTCGTCTCCCAGCCCGAAGGCACCCGCCGCGTGTACCGACTCAACCCGGACGGCGTCACGGCCCTGCGCACCTACCTGGACCGCATCTGGACCGAGGCGCTCAGGGCTTTTCAGAAGGCCGCCGAAGCGGCCCCCATCGACCCCGAACCCGAACAGGAGGACAGATGAGCACACCCACCATCCCGCCACTCCAAGGAACCGTAACCGTCAGCGTTCCCGTCGACCACGCGTTCCGCGTCTTCACCGACTCCATCAACACTTGGTGGCCACCGCAATATCACATCGGCCAGGCGGACATGGACAAGCCCATCCTGGAACCACGCGAGGGCGGCCGCTGGTATGAGAAGGGCGTGGACGGCAGCGAGTGCGACTGGGGCCGGGTGCTGGCCCGGGGAGCCACCGCACCGGCTGGTGGTGACCTGGCAGATCAACGGCCAGTGGCAGTACGACCCCGACCCCGACCACGCCAGCGAGATCGAGGTGCGGTTCACCCCCGACGGACCAGAGCAGACCACTGTCGAGCTCGAACACCGACTCCTGGAACGACTCGTCGACGGCCAGGCCATCCGCGAGGGGCTCCAGAGCGGTGGCGGCTGGACCGCCATGCTGGAGCTGTTTGCCAAGGCGGCCGCGAACCAGGAGTGACGCGGTCAGGGACCCTTCTCAGCGCCGTCTGCCGGCGTATCGAATGCCGGTCGCCTGGATCTGCCCGGCGTCGATCGCGGCCTGCTCGTCCGCCTCGGTGGTGTCGGCAAGGTCGGCGAAGAAGTACGGCCCGAACACGCACGACTGGCGGTCGAACCGTGCGTCCAGCCCGCGCATGATCGCCTCACTGGTGTGCAACCCCTCCTGTGTCGCCCACGCCCGGCAGAACTCCTCCCAGGACTTGCCGGCAGCGGCCCACTCGTCTCGGCCCCGATGCAGCCAGCCCGGCTCAGCCGCCGCCGCGGGCGGCGCCAGCCGGGCGAAGCACCAGCGCGCGGTGGCCTCGTCGAATCGCTCCCAGGCCCATTCCACGACCACCAGCGCCCTATCAGGCGTCAGCGCCGCGCCCACCCGGTCCAACACGTCGCCGAGGTCGGCCACGTGGGCAGCGAGGTGCACGCCACCACGCAGTCCACCGGCTGTGGCGGCTGGTGCCGCTCGAACTGGACCCGGTGGTAGCCAGGACCCTCGGGCGCCTCAGGGTCGACACCGACCGCGTCGTGCCCATCGCGGAGCAGCGCCGGCACGAACCCGCCGAGCGGCCCGCAGCCGATCTCCAGCACCGTGGCCGGGGCGGACGACAGCCAGGCACGGACGAACGGCCACATCGCAGTGAGCCAGCGCTCGTCAGGCGTCATGGAGCACAGCCTACTTGCAGGCGCCCGCTGTCGCCTGGTCGGAGCACGCTCCCAAGCGTCGTGCTGGGCATATCCAGGAGTTGATCAGCGTGTCGTAGGCTGGGTCTTGAGAATCAACAGGGTCTTCACGCGGGCTCACTCCTTCCCGACGGCGACCGGCAGGCCCGCAAGCCGCCACTCCGGCATGCCGTCGACCAGCCGGCGGGCCGTGAATCCCTTGGCCCGCAACCGCTGGACCGCCTGGGGGGCGAGCACGCAGTAGGGGCCGCGGCAGTAGGCGACGATCCGGGCCCGCTTGGGCAGCCGCGACAAGACCGCGTCGAGCTGGTCCAGCGGAACCGACAGCGCACCCGGGATGTGCCCGGCGGCGAACTCCTCGGTCGGCCGGACGTCCAGGATGACGACCTCGCCGCGGCCGGCGCGCTCCACCAGCTCGGCGCGGCTCACCGGCTCCAGGGCGTCACGGGCGACGAAGTAGTCCTGCACCACCCGGTCGACCTCTGCAAGGCGGGCCCGGGCCAGGTCCCGCAGCGCGGCGACGAAATCCGCGACCTCGTCGCCCGCCAGCCGGTAGTAGACCCTGGTGCCGTCCTTGCGGGTCTCCACCAGCCGGGCGTGGCGCAGCACCTGCAGGTGCGCCGAGGTGTTGGTCACCTGCATTCCGGTCGCGCCCGCCAGGGCCTCGACGGTGCGTTCGCCCTGGGCGAGCAGTTCCAGCAGCTCGATCCGCTTGGGGCTGGCGACCGCCTTGGCGGTGCGGGCGAACTGCTCGTACAGCCGGTCCTTTGCCTCACGACCCTCCATACGTCGCCCTTCTCTGATCGTCCAATGAACTGTGGAACATGGTAGGTGGCCAACCCGGTCGCGGGCAGGCCAGTCGGCCCAGCCGGTACCCGGTCGGTCGGCCCTTCCCTCCAGTATTCTAAAGTTCTGTGGAATACTTGTTCAGCATGGTCCGGGCTGGTGTCGGGCGCGGACGACCGCGGGGAGGGCCGATGGGCGAGATCGTTACGATCCGCGACGAAGGGCTGGGCAACGCCTCCTACCTGATCGACCTGGGAGACGGCTGCGGGCTGGTGCTGGACCCCTCGCGCGACCCCGGTCCCTACCTGGCCGCCGCCGCTCGCCGCCATCTGCGGCTGGCCTGGACCGTGGAGACGCACCTGCACGCCGACTTCATCTCCGGCAGCCACGAGCTGGCCACCATGGGCGCCACCGTGGTCGCGCCCGCGGCCGCCCACCTCGAGTACGCGCATCACGGCCTGGGCGACGGCGAGGAGGTCGACCTGGGCGGCCTGTCGCCGCGGACGCTGGCAACCCCGGCCACACCCCCGAGCACCTGGCCTACCTGCTGGCCGACGACCGCCCGCTGGTGGTCGTGTTGGACCCCGACGGGACCGCGGGGTGGCTGGTGGGCCTGGCGGTGCCGCTGCTGGTGATCTGGGCGCCGTCGTGGGGGTGGGTGGTCGCCGCCAACGTGCTGCTCGGCATCAACCAGGGGCTCACCTGGTCCACCACCGTGATCATGAAGATCGACCTGGCCGGCCCCAAGCGCCGGGGGT
>JBKPDO010000341.1:0-7819 GCA_046727955.1 bacterium
GGCGGCCAGCCCTGCCGCCAGGGCAGCGTCGGCGACCAAGCTCGCCCGCCGAGCCGGTCCCGGCCGAGATCTCACGTTCACAGGCGCCATGGCACAAGCGTAGGGCGGCCCGCCCAGCCCGTCATCAGGTGCAGAGAGCCGCGGCGCCTACTCCCCCAGCTGTAGCCCGGGACCCTCTCCCTACCTCGCGCTGCTCCCCCCGTACGCCGCAGGGAGACAGAGGCCTCGCCGCGCGTACGCCACAACCGGTACAGCGAAATCCGCCGCCGAGCCGACGACACCAGCGGCGCCAGCGCCGACCATCGAAGCGTGAGATCGAAGCGTGAGATCGAAGCGTGAGATCGAAGCGTGAGATCGAAGCGTGACCGACGGTCGGCCGTGACCACAAGCCACAGCGGCCGCAGACACCGACTGAATTGAGGTATCCAAATGGTCCAGACGCAGGAAGCACTCGAGACCAGCGGCGCGGGTGTGGCCCGCCGCGACGGCACCGCAGCCCTCGTCCCCGTGGCCGTGGACGCGGCCGTAGACGCGGCCAGCATGCTGGTGGCCCTGCACGGCCGGGTCGAGCGGCAGTTCGGCCTCTATGAGCAGGCCGAGGGCGGCCAGCGCAGGCAGTACCAGGCCATGCGGGCCATCGGCACCGCCCTGGCCACGCACGTGGCGCTCGAGGACGAGCTGCTGTACCCGGCGCTGCGCGCCCACACCGCCAGCCACGACCCCGAGATCGAGCGGCAGCTCGAGCAGGACCACCTGCTGGACACGATCATGGTCGAGCTTGGCGGCATGATCCCCGCCGACCGGCACTTCGACGCCAAGATCCGGGTGCTCATGCAGGTGTTCCGTCAGCACGCGCGGGACAGTGAGACGCTGCTGCTGCCCGAGCTGCGGCGGCGGCTCGACCCGGGCGAGCGCGAGCAGCTCAGCTACCGGCTGCTCGAGCGGCTCGGCCAGCTCGAGAGCCGCAGCTGGCGCCGCGGCTGGTAACCAGCCAAACGACACCCAGCGGGCACGGCGCTGCCGTGCCCGCTGGCTCGACCCCACTGCTCCGCCCCGTCCCGGTGGCGGAGACCACGTTGACGGAGACGACGGTAGCGGGCGCCGGCCGGGCAGGTACGCGGCCTGCGGCCGTACGGGAGCAGCTCTGAGCCCGTTGAGCCCGTAAGGTACATTGGCGGCGTGAAGCACCTCGGCATTCTCGCCCACAGCATCGAAGGCGCGGCGCTGTGCCTTCGGGCCTTCTGCCAGGAAGGCTTCCGCGAGCTGGGCCCACACCAGCACCCGGACGTGACCCTCGACTGCATTGCGCTCGCCCGCAGCATAGCGGCGTGGGAAGCAGCCGATTACGCGCCGATCCGGGTCACACTGGGGGAGAGCGCCGCGCGGCTTGCGCGGTCGGGCGCGGACTTTTTCGTCTGCCCGGACAACACCGCCCACATCGCGCTCGAAGCCAAGGGAGACGACCTCGCGCTCCCAGGCCTCCACATCGCCCAGGTCGTCGCCGACCGTGCCGCTCTCGACGGCTACCGGCGCGTCGGCGTGCTCGGCACGAAATTCACCATGCACGACCCGCTCTACCCTCGGGCGCTCGCGGCACGTGGAATAGCCTCCGAGGTGCCCGCGGCCCAGCAGCGCCGAGTCATCGACGAGATCATCTTCGATGAGCTGGTCAACGGCATCTTCTCCGACGCCTCGCGGCAGCGGTACGTCGACGTCATCGAGCGGCTGCGCGCCCGCGGATGCGACGCGGTGGCGCTGGTCTGCACGGAGATCCCGCTGCTGGTGACGCCGGACAGCTCGCCGCTGCCCACGCTGGACTCGACGCGCCTGCTCGCCCGCGCCGCGTTCGAGGTGGCCGTCGGCCAGCGGCCGCTGCCCACCTGGCGGGGTGGGCCAGTCGAGGACCAAGGCCTGATCAGGTGAGCGCCTGGCGGCTGCGCTGCAGGAAGTCGCGCTCGGTCGCGTTGTCGGTGCGGGCGATCGCCGCCTCGTAGGCCAGCGCCGCCTCGGCATTGCGGCCAAGGCGTCGGAGCAGGTCGGCGCGGATGGCGTGGAACAGGTGATAGCCGCCGAGGTCGAGGCCGTCGACGAGGGCGAGCGCCGCGGCCGGTCCCTCGACCTCGGCCACCGCGACCGCGTGGTGCAGCTCCACGACCGGGCTCGGGGCGAGCGCCAGCAGCTGGTCGTACAGCTGCAGGATCTGCCACCAGTCCGTGGCGGCCGCGGACGGCGCGTCGCTGTGGACGGCGTTGATCGCCGCCTGGATCTGGTACGGGCCGGGCTGGTTGCGCCGCAGGCATTGCCGGACGATGGCCTGGCCTTCGGCGATCAGGCCACGATCCCAGCGGCCGCGGTCCTGGTCGGCCAGCGGCACCAGGTCGCCGTCCGGGGTCGTGCGGGTGGCCCGGCGCGACTCGATCAGCAGCATGAGCGCGAGCAGCCCCATGACCTCTGGTTCGTCGGGCATGAGCTCGGCCAGGAGCCGTCCCAGGCGGATGGCCTCCGTGCAGAGGTCCTCGCGGACGAGCCGGTCGCCCGAGCTCGCCGTGTAGCCCTCGTTGAAGATCAGGTAGACGACGGCTAGCACGGCCCGAAGGCGGTCCGGGAGGTCGGCCTCGCTCGGGACCCGGTACGGGATCCTCGCGTCGCGGATCTTGCCCTTGGCCCGGACCAGCCGCTGGGCCATGGTCGGCTCGGGCACCAGGAAGGCGCGCGCGATCTCCGCGGTGGTGAGCCCTCCCAGGAGCCGGAGCGTCAGCGCGACCTGGACGCCGGCGGCGAGCGCCGGATGACAGCAGGTAAAGATCAGGCGCAGCCGGTCGTCGCGCACGGCGCCTTCCTCGGCCGGTTCGCCACGGGCGTGCAGCAGCGCGGCCTGGGTGTGGCGGTCCTCGCGGGACGCCTCTCGGCGGAGGCGGTCGATCGCCCGGTTGCGAGCGGTGGTGATGATCCATCCCGCTGGGCTCGGAGGCGGCCCGGTGGACGGCCACCGTTGCACCGCCGCGGTGAACGCGTCCTGGACCGCCTCCTCGGCGACGTCGATGTCACCGAAGACGCCGACCAGCACGGCCACCGCGCGACCGTACTCGTCGCGGAACACACGTTCGATCTCCGAGGCGGGGAGGGCCTGCACGTCAGCTGTCAGTCCTCTCAGCTGTCAGTCCTCTCAGCTGTCAGTCCTCTCAGCTGTCAGTCCTCGGCCTCGTCCTGGAACGGCCGCACCTCGACCGGGAGGGTGGTCGCCCGGGCGGCCTTCTGGCCCCATTCGAGCGCGACGTCGAGATCGGGCGCCTTGATGATCGTGAACCCGCCGATGTGCTCCTTGCCCTCGGCGAACGGACCGTCGGTGATGAGCACGTCGCCGTCCTGGAGCCGCAGCACGGTGGCCGTGCTCGGGGGGTGCAGGCCCCCGGCGAAGACCCACGCGCCGGCGGCCTTGAGCTCCTGCTGCAGGGCGGCGACGTCACGCATCACCTTCTCCAGGTCCACGGACGGGGGAGCGGGTCCGTCAGGCTGATACACGCTGAGCAGGTACTGCTTCATCTGGTTCATCTGGTTCCTCCTCGAGGTTACCGAGGTTGCCGAGGTTACCGGCCGGCGGCGTGCCGGCATCTCACCCTCTGGGCTGGTAGGTCGCGATCACCACGCCGGTGGTCGTCGTCACGGTGTCGACCAGCCGGAGAGCGGCGAACGCACCGCCGTCGGGGAACAACCGGCGCCCCGATCCGAGCACCAGCGGGTGGATCAAGAGCTGGTACCGGTCGACGAGGTTGCGCCGCATCAGCGACTGGACCAGCTCGCCGCTGCCAAGCACCACCATATCCTTGCCCGGCTGCCCCTTGAGCCTGGCCACGGCCTCGGCGGCGTCGCCCTTTAGCAGCGTGGAGTTGCTCCACGGGAGCGGCTCGGCCAGGGTCGTCGACGCGACGTACTTCTGGGTGTTGTTGAGCACCTCGGTGAAGGGGTTGTCGGTCTGGTGGGGCCAGAAGGAGAAGAAGTCCTCATAGGTCCGTCGCCCGAGCAGCAGGGCCCCGCCTGTGGCCATTCCTTCCGCCGCCACGCTACCCATGACCGGATCGTTGTAGGGCTGCGCCCAGCCGCCGTGCTGGAAGCCGCCGCGGCGGTCCTCGTCGGGCCGGCCCGGTGCCTGCACCACGCCATCGAGCGTCAAGCTGGTGAACACAACGACCTTGCTCATCCGCGGCTCCCTCCTGTCGACGCGGTCTCAATCCACTCCGCTTCTCACCCTCTATACGAACGGCTTGCGACCGGATCGACCAAGGCTGGCGGAGCTCTGGAAGCTGGCGCTGGGGGTATGCAGGTGCCGGAGCCGAAGGAGAATGACCCTGAAGGGCCTCTATAGCGGAACTGCCTCCAGACTATACACACCCTCGACATCAGAGGTGTGTATAATCGCTGGCATGCGACGGATCCAGATCCACATCGACGAAGCGCTCGACGCCGCGGTCGGAGCAGAGGCCGCCCGCCGAGGCATCTCCAAGGCAGCGCTCATCCGCGCAAGCATCGCGCGAGAGGTGGGCGCCACCGCACCACCCCCAGAGGACCCGTGGGACGCCATGATCGGCTGGCTGGACGACGACCCAGTCGACGACATCGACGACGTGCTCTACGGGCCGAAGGCGTGAGATTCGCCGACACCAGCTTCTGGTTCGCGCTCGCCGAGCGACGCGACCGCCACCACGACGACGCAAGGGCGCTGGTGCAGGCTGGGGTGGGTCGTGTCTGCGTCTCCAACCATGTCGTCGGCGAGACCTGGACACTGCTTCGCCGGCGCGCCGGTCACGTCGCGGCGGTCGGGTTCATCGATCGCCTCGCCCAGCTCCCCGACGTCGAGGTGGTGCATGTCGACGCGGCCACCGAGGCAGACGCCTGGCGCTGGCTTCGTCGCCACGACGAGCGTGAGTACTCCTTTGTCGATGCAACCAGCTTCGCGGTGATGCGGCGCCGTCGGATCCGCGAGGCGCTTGCCTTCGATGGTGACTTCAACGCGGCCGGGTTCGTCGAGGTCCGACCGAAGTGACAGCTCACTGACTCCAGGGTCGTCGAGCAGCGTGTGGGCGGTGATGCCAAGGGCTGTGGCGACCCTTGACGCAGAACGCATTCGTTCAGAGAGCCAGTTCGGGTGCCCAGAGCAGGCGTCTCTAAGGCCGAGGTAACGAGTTCTGCGTCTGCTGAGCTGGGGCTCTCCTCCAGATCAAGTCGGAAAGCACTGGTCGTTCCGGCGTGTATGGCTATGATCAGGTGAAATCGATGCCCGCGGGAGGAGGACGCATTGGTGGGTGGCTCTTCGCGCCGGGAGGCGGACTTCCGCAGGCTTATCAGAGTCTTCAACGCCGAGCTCCCGTTGCTGCTCACCGCGCAATCTCCGAAGGGCGCCAGGGGCAACGAGTGGTCGATGCGCATCGTCAGGTGGCAGGAGCCCTCGGGCAGCGTGCGGGGCATCGAGATCCGCTGCGCCCGATGGCTGTTCGCTGAGCTCGGCGCCCACCTGGAAGGTCGGGACGACGTCGTGTTTTACCGCTCCCACCCTCCTGACGGGAGGCCTCCCTTCAGCATCAGGGGATGGAAGTCCCTGTTCGTCCGACCGCCCTACGAACGGCACAGGGGCTTCCTTCCCAGCTGAGACGTTCCTGGACGCGCCCATGCCAGAGGCCGAGTGAGCAGGCCAGTCGTACCGTTGTCTGGACGCCGCGCAGAGGAGGCCTCCATGCGATCACCGATCTCGATCCTGCCAGCAACCCGGAGCACCGCCGCGGACGCCGGCTCCGTCAGGCGCATGAGCTGGGCCGAGGACATGGTGACCCTGCTGCTCACCGCCTGGCTGATCGGAGGCCTGTTCCTCGACGGCTGGGCGTACAACACTCGGCCGCGGCGCAGCCCGCGTCTCCCTGGGCCGGCTGCTGCCCGCCGTCGGCTCCGCAGCGCTCGCCGGAGTCACCTGCGCCTTCATGTTCATGTACCTGCATCCCATCTACGACAATATCGTCAGCGTCGGGCACCGCACCTTCGTGCAGCAGGACTTCACCGCGGGGCAGTACACCTACGTGTACCGCGAGAACATCATCGCCGGCGTGTCAGGGTTCATCCTCAGCACGGTGTTCCTGTTCGCCCCGCTGCTGTTCCTGCTGCGCCGCTGGCGCCTGCCGGCCGGCGCCGCCGTGGTGGTGCTCGGGTCCAGTCGCTGCTGGTGCAGGCGCTCACCGATTTCCGGGACTTCGGTCTGGCCGAGCTCGGCCTGATCGGCGCGGTCGCGGTCGCGGTGCTGCTGCGGCTGCTCGACCCCGCGCCCTCGGCCCTTGGCCGCATACGGGTCTTCTTCGCGGTCGCGCCCGCGCTGTTCTGGGGAATCTATTTCGCCGGCATCGGCCTCAACGACCACGGCCTCGGCTGGAGCGCAGAGGTCTGGGGCGGCACTCTCGTCTGGAGCGGCCTCGCCATGCTCGCCCTCACCCTGGTGATGTGGCCCCCGGCCAGCCCTACCGACCCTATCCCCGCGGACGACACCGGCTCTGGCACACTCCGCAGCGGATCAGCGCCGACCGCCACGTGAGGAGCGCCGGGACATGACCGAACAGGCTCAGAAGGCCAGGCTGTTCCTGGCCCTGCACCACGGTGAGCGTCCGCTGCTGCTGCCCAACCCCTGGGACCGGGGATCGGCGAAGCTGCTCACCTCGCTGGGCTTCCAGGCGCTGGCGACCACCAGCAGCGGCTACGCGGCAACGCTCGGCCGGCTCGACGGATCGGTGACCCGCGAGGAGGCGGTCGAGCACGCCGCCTCGATCGTCGAGGTGACCGACCTGCCGGTGTCCGCCGACTTGGAGAACGCCTTCGCCGACGAGCCGGCCGGCGTGGCGGGCACGCTGCGGCTCGCCCTCGAGGCGGGCCTGGCCGGCTGCTCGGTGGAGGATTTCACCGCGCACGACGACGCGCCGATCTACGACGTCGGGCTGGCCGCGGAACGGGTGGCCGCCGCCGCGGAGGTCGCCCACGGCGGGCCGGTGCACCTGGTGCTCACCGCGCGGGCCGAGAATTACCTGCGCGGCCGGCAGGACCTCGCCGACACGATCAGCCGGCTGCAGGCGTATCAGGCGGCCGGCGCCGACGTGCTCTACGCTCCCGGCCTGAGCCGCCTGGAGGACATCCGCCAGGTCGTCGCCTCGGTAGACCTGCCCGTCAACGTCCTGGCCGTTCCCGGCGCTCCCACCGTGTCCGAGCTGGCCGCCGCCGGCGTCAGCCGGGTGTCGGTCGGCGGCGCCTTCGCCTTCACCGCCCTGGGTGCCGTGATCGAAGCGGCACGCGAGCTGCGGGAGGACGGCACCTATACCTATTTGGAGCAAGCTCGCATCGGCGTCCACGGCGCCAACTCCGCCTTCGGGGACGCCTGACCCGATAACCCGATAGCCCCGCGAGCCCCGCACGGATAGCTCCCACCTGCCGCGCAGGAGTGAGGTTGCCGCGCAGGAGTGAGGTTGCCGCGCAGGAGTGAGGTTGCCGCGCAGGAGTGAGGTTGCCGCGCAGGAGTGAGGTTGCCGCGCAGGCGGCACCTTTGGCGCCTCCACCTTGCCGCGCAGGAGGCACGTTGCCTTGTGGGTGGTTGCTGCGGCGTCCCCTATGGGGGATCTGACCGGCGCTGCGCGCGGCAAACTGCCTCCTGCGACGCTAGGCCGAAGTTCCCCCTGCGTGGAGCGCGGCAGGGCGTTTGCCTGCGGAAATGCGGGGTGATCTGATGCTGCCTGACTACGCGTACCCGAGGCGGTGGGAGACGCCGAGGAGCTCGAAGGCGTGGCGCTGGAGGGGG
>JBKPDO010000342.1:0-10425 GCA_046727955.1 bacterium
CGCCCCGGCAGCGGCGGACGCCCCGGCACCGGCGACCCCGCTGCCCGGCCGGGCGCGCCTGGCCAGGCTGACCACCAGGGCGCGCGCGGTAGCGGCGGCGCTGGTCGCGGCCGTCGTGCTGACTGTGCTGATCGCCACGCCCGGCGGCAGGGCCGCCGCGGCGGGCTTCCTCGCCCAGTTCCGCAGCGAGCGCTTCCAGGTCATCTCGCTCAACAGCAGCCAGTCGATGCAGCTCGACGCGGTCATGTCGCAGCTGGTCCAGACCGGCGTGTTCACCGGCGAGCGCGGCAAGCTGGACAGCATGGCCGAGCCGACACCCGCGCGCGACCCCGCCGAGGCAAGCCGGCTGGCCGGGTTCCAGGTCCAGGCGGTCAGCCCCTCGGCGCTGCCGCGTGGCGTCGGCGCCAGCCCGGAGCGGATCCTGGTGACCCCTGCCCAGACCGTCCGCATCACCTTCGACCGTGACCAGGCCCTCGCCTATTTCCGGCGCAACGGCCAGCCAAACGCCAAGATCCCCGAGCGGTTCGACGGCGCCCAGCTGGTCGTTCAGGTCCCCGCGATCGTGGTGCAGGAATACGCGGGCGGTGATGGGGCGCCGCGGCTGCTGGTCGGCAAGGCCGGCACGATCGGGCTGGGCGCCGATGGCGGCGCCAGCCTCGAGGAGCTCCGCGAGCTGGTGCTGAGCCTGCCCGGCCTGCCGAAGCAGACCGTCGCCCAGCTCCGCGGCATCAGCGACTGGCGCACTACCTTGCCGCTGCCGGTCCCCACCGACCAGGCGCGATGGCAGCAGGCAACCGTCGACGGCGCCGAGGCGCTCAGCTTCGCCGACCCGAGCGGGAAGCTGCACGCGATATTGTGGCAGCGCGGCGGGCACATCTGGGGTGTCGCCGGCGTGATCAGTACTGATGAAGCACTCCATGTCGCGAACAGCCTCGGCTGAGCAGGCGGGATCGATCGCCGGGACCGGACCGCCGGTCCCGGCGATCGCCACGTCCGCCTTGCGCAAGGCCTTCGGTCGCCGGGTCGCCCTCCACGACCTGACCCTCCAGGTCGGCGCCGGAGAGGTCTTCGGCTTTCTCGGCCCCAACGGCGCCGGCAAGACCACCGCCATGAAGATCCTGCTGGGGCTGATCCATCCCAGCGGCGGGCAGGCACTGGTGTTCGGCCGGCCGCCGACCGAGCCGGCCGCTCGCCGCCGCGTCGGCTATCTCCCCGAGCACTTCCGCTTCCAGGAATGGGCCACAGGCGCCGAGCTGCTCGACTTCCACGGCCGCCTGAGCGGGCTGGGCGCCGCCGAGCGGGCCGAGCGCATCCCCGAGGTGCTGGAGCGCGTCGGGCTCACCGGCCGCGGCGGTGAGCGCGTGCGCCGCTACTCCAAGGGCATGACCCAGCGGCTCGGCCTGGCCCTGACGCTCCTGCACCGGCCGGACCTGGTCCTGCTCGACGAGCCGACCTCGGCGCTGGACCCGGTCGGCCGCCGCGACGTACGCGGGCTGGTGCGGGACCTGGCCGCCGGCGGGGTCACGGTGTTCCTCAACTCCCACCTGCTCACCGAGGTGGAGGTGGTGTGCGACCGGGTGGCCATCGTCAACCAGGGCCGGGTGGTCGCCAGCGGGCCGCTGGACGAGCTCGCCGGGGCCGTGACCCAGCTCCGGCTCCTGCTCGACCGCGTCGACGCCGACCTGCTCGCGCTGGTGGGCCGGTACGGGCAGGTCGCACGGGTCGAGGGTACCGCCGTCACCCTGGACGTCGACGCCCTGGACGTCGCGGCCGACCTGGCCGGGGTGCTTGTCGGGTCGGGCTACCGGCTGTACGGGCTGGTCCCGGTGCAGCGCTCGCTGGAGGACGTGTTCGTGGACCTGGTCGGGGAGGTGCGGAAGCGGTGAGGACGCTCGTCGTCGCCCGCTGGACCGTGCTGGAGGCCCGACGCCGCAAGCTGCTCCTCGCCGGCGTCGTGCTCAGCGTCGCCTTCGTCGTGGTGTTCGCGCTCGCGTTCACCCTCCTCTACCACAGCCAGCAGCGGGGCCTGCTCAATGGCCAAGCCCAGGCGACCGGCCCGACCGGCGTGCTGGCCCCGCGCGAGCAGCTCCTGGTCTTGTCAACCATCCTGGTCGTGCTCGGGCTGTATGGGGTCCAGTTCCTTGCCGCGCTGCTGGCGTTGTTCCTCGGGGTCGCCTCGGTCTCGCCGGAGGTCGACTCGGGCGCGCTCCACGCCGTGCTCGCTCGCCCCCTCAGCCGCCTGGACTACCTGCTTGGCCGCTTCCTCGCCCTGGCGGGCATGCTCACCGCCTACGTCGTGGTGATGAGCGGCGCGCTGCTGTTGACCGCTCGGATCGTCGCCGGCTACCAGGCCGGCGATAGCATCCGGGTGGTCGGGCTCATGATCCTCCAGGTGCTCGTCCTGCTCGCCGTGAGCCTGCTCGGCAGCACCGTCCTGCCGACGCTCGCCAACGGGGTCGTCATGGTGGCGCTGTTCGGGCTCGCGTGGCTCGGGGGGATCATCCAGTTCATTGGCACGGTCCCTCCGGGCAACGACCTCATGGCGAACCTGGGCACCGCGGTGAGCCTGCTGCTGCCGGCCGACGCGGTCTGGCGCGGGGCCTCCTACCACCTGATGCCGCCGAGCCTGCTGGTCGCCGGCTCGTTCGTGAGCCAGGTCGACCCCGGGCTGCCGTTCGCGTCCACCACCCCGATGGCACCGGCCATGCTGACCTGGGCGCTCGCGTACCCGGCAACCTGCATCGGCCTCGCCGTGGCCGCGTTCCGGCGCCGCGACCTGTGACGAGCCGATCTCGTTGACGAATCGAGAGTCGGTCCTTCCGCGGCCTCGACCTCGCGGGCGATAAATCGGCGCATGGACGGGAGGTCATCAAGCACAGGCAGGAACCCAGGCCCCTGGGATGCTCAGCGGGTGAGCTCGGCCAGCAGGTCGCCGTAGGCCTCTGCACGTATCGAGGTCGCCAAGCGCTGGCATGCCGGGATGCGAGGGCCGGTCTGACGACAGCCTCGGCTACGCCGAGGCGATCGGGGACCTTCGGCGGCTGACAAACCACACAGCGACGCCACAGAGCGCGGCAACAACGACGCCAGCGATTGCCCGCTTGACGTGGTGGTGCGTCGACCCGGCCAGATACCCCGGGAACCACGTCGGCAGCTTGCCGGACGCAGTCGTCAAGTAGTAGATCCCGGCCCCCAGCGCCAACAGCCCGATGACGACCAGGACGACCACGATGAGCTGAGCTGCGGAACGTCTGCCTGTTGCGGCCATCGTGTCCCTCCTCCTCTTGGACGGAGCATTCGGCGGGAATCTACTACTGACCGAGGTTCCGCGAGCTCGGCCGCGACCTTGTCAGCCAGATCTCCACCCCGGTCCCCACCCCGGTCCCCGCCGCTGCCTGAGCTCTCTCGGCCTGGCGGGACGAACCTTGGCGGTGTTTCTGCCCTACGGGGCTATGACCGAGGACTCCGGTGTGGGATTCTGGTTCAGACCCCTGGGAAGGGAGGCGACGCATGTCCGCAACCGTCGACCTGGGCGTCTCGGGTCTCGAGGTCCGCGCCGGAGACCACATCTGCGCCTTGTCCCGCGGCGCCGAGCGGGACGACATACTCGTCCTGTTCCTCTCGGCCGGGCTCCGGACCGGTGACAAGTGCATCTGCGTCCTCGACGCGGCGCGGCCAGAGTCGCTGCTCGCGCAGTTCGACGACCCGCAGGTGCAAGAGCGCCTGGAGCGCCGCCAGCTCGAGCTGGTCGATTTCGGAAGCGCCTACCCGGGCAGTGGCCGGTTCGTGCCGGACAAGATGGTGGAGTTCTGGGAGCAGAATGTCCAATCAGCGCTCGAGGGCGGAGAGTACCGGTTCTTCCGCGCGGCGGGCGAGATGACCTGGGCGCTGCGAGACATGCCAGGCCTCGACCAGCTCGCCATCTTCGAATCCGAGGTCAACCGCTTCATGCCCCGGTACCCGCAGGTCTACCTCTGCGTCTACGACATCGAGCGGTTCAGCGGGGAGCAGCTCCTCGACATGCTGAAGACCCACCCGAAGGTCCTGCTTGGCGCGATGGTGTTCGACAACCCTTACTACGTCGAGCCGGACGAGTTCCTCGCCCTTCGCCAGTGAGGACGATACGGCCGGCGCAGCTCGACGGCGAGAACGTCGAGCTGCGTACCCAGCTCTCGAACCTCCAGGGCCTGCTCGTCCTTGCCATGCTGATGACCGAGAGCGGCGACGAGGGGCAGATCCTGCGCCTGGCGACCAGCTCGGTCGGCGGTCTGGCACGCTGCCGCCCGGAGGGGGTCTACCTCACCGATGAAGGGTGGCGCTGGACGGCCGAGTCGTTCGGGCAGGAGACCGGCCGGCAGGCGGTCGAGCGGCAGCTCCCTGGCCTCGGCTCCCTCGGTGGGGGGGTCGAGGTGCCTGGCAGGTCCTGGGGTTGGGCGTACCCCCTGCGCAGCCTGGCCGGCGGCGTCGGCTTCCTGATCGTCTCGGCCGAGGAGGCGTCGGTCCCGGCCGAGCAGTTCCTCCTCCGGGTGATGGCCCAGCAGGCCGGGATGGCCCTCGCCAACGCGCGGCTGCATGCCCAGGAGCGCGCGACCGCCGAGGAACTGGCCAAGGTCAACAGGACTCTGGGCGCGACCGTCCATGCGCTGCGGCGCAGCATGGAGATCCACGAGCGCCTCACCAAGGTGGCGATGTCGGTCGAGGGCCAGGAGGGCATCGCCCGGGCCGTGCACGAGCTGACCGGCTATCCGGTCGCGGTCGAGGACCGCTACGGCAACCTGCGCGCCTGGGCCGGTCCGCACCGGCCCGACCCGTACCCGAAGGACTCCACAGCGCGATACGAGGAGCTGCTGCGCCGGGCGCTGGCCAGCGAGCACCCGATCCGCCACGGCGGTCGGCTGCTCGCGGTGGCCCAGCCGCGCGGCGACGTGCTCGGTGTACTGGTGCTGATCGACCCAGACGAGACGGCCGGCGAGCACGAGCTGGTCGCGCTGGAGCACGGGGCGACGGTGCTCGCGATGGAGCTGGCCCGCCTGCAGAGCCTGGCCGAGACGGAGCTGCGGCTCCGCCGCGACCTGGTCGAAGACCTCTTGGCCGGCACTGACGAGGAGAGCGCGCTGGCCAGGGCCCAGGCGCTCGGATACGACCTGGAGCGCTCGCATCGCGTGGTCGTGGTCGAGAGGCAAGGCCGGGCCGACGGCGGTGCCGACCCGCTGTTCCACGCCGTTCAGCGAGCCGCGGGGCAAACCGGCGCCGGCTCTCTGCTCGTCTCCCGGACCGGTACGGTGGTGCTCCTGGCCAGCCAGGACCTCGACTGGGAGAAGCTCCGGCGGGCGGTGCTGCACGAGCTGGGCGGCGGCCGCGTGCGCATCGGCGTCGGTGGAAGCTGCGGCCGTGTCGGCGACTTCCCCCGCTCGTACCGGGAGGCACAGACCGCCCTCCGCGTCCAGGCCGGCTCGCAAGGGCCGGAGCGCGTTACCGTCTTCGACGAGCTCGGCGTCTACCGCCTACTCAGTCGACTCGAGGACACCGCCGAGGTCGAGCGGTTCGTGCGCGACTGGCTCGGGGCGCTGCTCGACTACGACGCCCGCAAGCAGTCGGAGCTGGTCAGGACGCTGTCGGTGTATCTGGAGCGGGGTGGGAACTACAACGCCACGGCCCAGGCGCTGGCCGTGCACCGCAGCACGCTGAAGTACCGGCTGCAGCGCATACGCGAGCTGTCCGGCCATGACGTGAACGACCCTGACAGCCACTTCAACCTGCAGCTGGCGACCCGTGCCTGGGCGACCTTGCGCGCCCTGCGGTCCTGACGGAGAGGGTGGCTTGCGGGTTGCCGGTCGAGCCGGCTCGTTCCAGACTTGCACCGTGCTGCTGGCCAGGGGCGATCGTGAACGAAGGGGTGCGGGCAGAGGTGGTCATCCGGACGCCTGACCAGCGGCTGCGGGTGTTCGTCAGCTCCACCCTTGGCGAGCTGGCCGAGGAACGCCAAGCGGTCAGCCGGGCCATCGCGGCGCTGCGGCTGACGCCGGTGCTGTTCGAGGCGGGCGCGCGCCCCTACCCCCCACGGGCGCTGTACCAGGCCTACCTGGCCAAAGCGACGTCTTCGTCGGGCTGTACTGGCAGCGCTACGGGCAGGTCAACGCTGGCATGGCGGTGTCGGGGCTGGAGGAGGAGTTCCAGCTGTCTGAGGGGTTGCCGCGGCTGCTGTATGTCAAGGTGCCCGCGCCCGACCGGGAGCCGCGCCTTGCCGAGCTGCTGGCTCGCATCAGTCGACCAGGACCAGTGGGCGGAGCGCCTGCAGGCCGAGATGGGCAACCTGGCCGCCGCCGTGGAGTGGTACCTGGCCAACGACCCCGCGCCGCTGCCGCACCTGTTCCGGGTCCTGTGGATGTTCTGGGGGCTGCGGGACCATCTGGGCGAGGCCCGCGCCTGGGTCGACCAGCTGTTGCCCACGGCCGACTCGCTGGACCCCCAGGCCCGCGCCGAGCTGCGGTGGACGGCGGCGGTGACCGCCCTCGAGGTGGTGGGTGACGACGCGGCGGCGCTGGCGGCCCGCGAGCGCCTGGCGCCACTGGTGGACGGGATCCAGGACCCCTACCTGCACGCGGTGGCCCAGGTGACCATGGCGGGGATCTCAGCGGTCGTCGGCGACTTCGACAGCGCCCTCCGGGAGGAGTTGGTGAGCCTGGAGCAGCTCCGCGGCCAGGACGAGCCGTTCTGGACGGCGGTGGCCGTCCTCACGCCGGCCTGATGGAGACGGCCATGGGCCGCTACGACGACGCCCAGCGCCACCTGACCGAGGCACGCGACCTGGCGGAGCGGTTCGACAATTCCGGGCTCAGCGCCTGGTCCCAGGAACAGCTCGGTACCCTGGCCCTGGCGCGGGGCCGGCCGCAGGAGGCCCGAGCGCTGCTGGACGAGGGGCTGAGCCTGAGCCTGGCGGCCCACAGCACCCGCACCGTGACCCTGTGCCTGGCCGCGTTCGCCCAGCTGGCGCTCGTGGCGGGCGACCCCGAGCGGGCGGCGCTGCTGGCGGGGGCGGCCGAGGGCCTGCGCCGGCGGGTCGGCCTGCGGGCGTGGCCGCTGCAACAGCAGGGGGAGGCCGAGCTGGTGGCCCAGATCCGCCGGGCGCTGGGGGCGGACCGCTTCGAGGAGGTGTTCGCCGCCGGCGCTCGGCTCAACCGCCGGGAGGCGGTGGCCGCCGTCCACGACCGGCGCGGCGCCGGCACTGCGGCCTCCTGAGCCGCGGCGCTGCAAGCAATCGCACCAAGTGGCTGCGCCAGCAGGCGCGGTCAGTCACCTTTCAGGTCGATGGGCAGGTCGACCTGCAGCGTGGTGCCCTCGCCGATCGGGCTGCAGACCGTGATGGTTCCGCTCAGCGCCTGGACGCGGTCGGTCAGCCCGATGAGCCCAGAGCCGCGGGCCGGGTCGGCGCCGCCGACGCCGTCGTCGCGGACCGACAGGTGCAGGCGGCCGTCGCGTGCCTGGACGTCGACGTGGGCGACCGAGGCGTGGGCGTGCTTGGCGGCGTTGGCCAGCGATTCGGCGACGACATAAAAGGCGGCGACCTCGACCGGCTCCGGCAACCGGGTCTCGATCCTCAGGTCGGCTTCCACAGGGACAGCGGAGCGCCGCGCGAGTGCCTTGAGCGCAGCGCCGAGCCCACCCTGCGACAGGATCGCCGGGTGGATGCCACGCGAGAGCTCCCGCAGCGCCTCCAGCGTCTCCCCCAGCCCGTCCGCGACCCGGGCCAGCTGCGTCCCAAGCTCGCCGAGCTCGGTGGGCACGCCCGCCTGGACGGTGCGCAGGTCCAGCCCAAGCGAGACTAGCTGCTGCTGGATGCCATCGTGCAGGTCGCGCTCGATCCGCCGCCGGGTCTCGTCCGCCGATCTGACGATCCGTGCCCGCGAGGCGGCCAGCTCGGCGCGGGCCTGAGTGTTGGCGATCGCGGTAGCGGCCAGCTCGGTGAAGCCGGCGATCCGGGCCTCGGTGCCGGCGGGCAGCGGCTCGGGCCGCTTGGAGCTGACGGACGTCGCGCCCCAAAGCCGCCCCTCCACCATGATCGGGCACCCGACCGACGATTGGATGCCGGCCTGGCGGATGCTGGCGACGACGGGACCAGGAACATCGGCGTAGCTGTCGGTCCGGGCAGGCTGGCCAGTCCGCAAAATCGATGCCGATATGGTGCCGCCCTCGATCGGGTAGCGTGCCCCCACGGGCAAGGGGTCGCCGTCCCTGCTCCAGCTGGCGACCAGCGTCGTGGTGCTGTCGTGCTCGAAGCGGACCACGTGCGCCGCGTCGGTGCCCAGCAGCCGGCCGGCTTCCTCGGCGACCGCGGCGAACACCTCGGCCGCTGGCACTCCGCGCGCGACCAGCGTGGCCACCCGCCGCAGCGCGGCCTGCTCGTCGGCGAGCCGGCCCAGCTCGCCACGGTTGGCCTCCAGCGAGCCCGCCATGGTGTTGAAGCTCCGCTCGAGCACCCTGATCTCGCCGACACCGCGCTCGGGCAGGCGCGCGCCCAGGTCGCCGCCGGCCAGCCGGCCAGCCATCGTGGCCGCACCGCGAGCAGGACGCACGATCACCCGCGTCAGATACGCGGCGAACCCCACGACGAGCAGGACCGAGCCCGCAAGCCCACCCACCGCCGCGCCGATCGCCCGCCCGGCGGCCGCATCGGAGCGCTGCTGCCGTGCTACCGCCAGGTCCTGCTCGGTTCCGATCAGACGGTCGAACTCCAGCCGCATCGCATCCACGCGCTGCTTGCCCTCCTGGGTGGCCGCCACCGTCCGCGCCGATGCCGGGTCGCGCCGCGCGGCAGCCACCAGCTGCACCGAGTAGTCCCTGACATACGACGTGACGGCCTGCGTGATCCGCTGCACCCGGCGCTGTTGCACCGGGTTGCCGGCGACCAGCCGCTGCAGCGCAACGGCCTGGCCGGGGACGGCGGTCCGGGCGGCCTGCCACGGCCCTAGGAAGCGCTCCTGGTGGGTGATGACAAAGCCGCGCTGGCCGGTCTCCAGGTCGATGACGAGCCGCTCCAGTTGGTTGGCGGCTGCCAGCACCTGCTCGGAATGCCAGGCAAGCCGCTCTGAGCTGCGCAGGTCGGCGACCGAGACCAGCAGTGCCGCGAAGGCGGCGCCGACGATGAGTGCGAGCAGGCCGCTGGCGACGGCCATGCGGCGTGTCAGCCCACCAGTTACCCCAGCCTCTAGGCTGCGAGCGACCCGAGCAGGCGCGGCAGCGCCCCGGTCGGTGAGACGCTCCACCGAGGTCCCTGCAGTGGTGGCCAGAGTGGCGGCCAGCTCGTCGACCTGCCCCTGGGCGTTGCCGTCGATACGCCGCTCCGTGGCCCTGCCCACCGCGATCACGTCGCGACCTCGGCCTGGACCTCGCTCAGGCTCAGCATGCTCCACTCCCTCACCGGCAGCCGGCCGCCGGCCGCTGGCCGGCCCAGCAAGCATCATCGCCGCTGCGGGCGGCTCCGTGACCGTCACGAGAGGCCGAAGGTTGGCCGCTGGTTCGTCCTCTCAGGACACCGCCGCCGGCGGCTGATACAGCGGAGTGACCGGACGCCCATTGCACGTGGCCGGCGTCTGAACAGGAGAGGTACGTGCGCAATATTGCCCGCGCGGGTTTCCAGTTAGCGGGAATGCGCGGCGGCGCCCTTCCCTGCAATCTCGCGGCCATGGCTCTGCGCTGCCTCATCGTCGACGATAGCGTCCGCTTTCTGGAGGCTGCTCGTAGTCTGCTCGAGCGCGAGGGGATCACGGTCGTCGGTGTCGCCTCGACCAGCGCCGAAGCGCTCCGGCAAGCCAGACAGCTGCGACCTGACGTCACCCTGGTGGACATTGACCTCGGCGGCGAGAGCGGCTTCGAGCTCGCTCGGCGACTGCAACAGGAAGCCGGCCTGGCGCCGTCGGGGATAATCCTGATCTCCACTCACAACCGGGACGACTTCGCCGATCTCATCGCAGCCAGCCCCGCGGCCGGGTTCCTGTCCAAGTCCGCCGTGTCGGCCAGCGCCATCCTCGGCCTGCTCCACGGCACGGGCGACAGCGACCCCCGCTAGCAGGTAGGCCAGGATTCCACCTAGTAGGGCACGAGCTTGGGGGTTCGCCGCGATGACGCCAGACCGCCGGCGCGGCATCGTTGCAGGGAAGGCTGACTCGCCAGGTCGCCCGCCAAAACGTGGTGGCAGCGATGGCGGCGGGTCTCCAGGCAAAGGGGAAGTTACGTGCGCGTGAGGTTGGGATTTATGCGTCGCCCACTCGTGGTGCTCGCCGCGCTGGCGGCGGTGGGGGCGCTCGCGGCCGGGTGCGGCAGCAGCAACAACTCAAGCTCCGGAGGATCAAGCTCGGGGGGAACCAGCTCCGGAGGCGGCGCCTACGGCGGCGGCACCCCCCCGACCAGCAGCGGCCAGGCCGGCGT
>JBKPDO010000343.1:0-21632 GCA_046727955.1 bacterium
GACGACATCGTCGCGGCGGCCGAGCGTGGCATCCACCGCATCCGCCACACCCACCACCTACCGTTCTCGTTCTTGCGCTACTGCGGTCTGTCCCTATGGTGAGCCAACAACTATGTCATTGGAAGGGGCGAGCTTCTTTTAATGATTAAGGCACCAAGGGCGCCCCGGCGAAGACGACGATGAGCAGCTCGCAGATAGACAACGAAGGCGCCGAGTACCAATGTCGACAAGCATACGTATAACACCGATTGGGCACTTCCAGCCCAAATCTTAGCGATCAAAACCCCAACCAGGGGGACGAGGGCCGCTACAACGGCACCCACCATTGCTGGCACAACTTGTTGTATCCACCATTCAAAGGAGCGGAGGTTAGATGGGCCTCGGGGATGACTGCGTCTTCTGCGACCCATTGACCCCACTCCTACCGACTCAGGGCTTGCGTTGCATATCCAACACTATCAGCCTGGTGAGCTATACCTGACCCCTCGTTCGACGTGCCGCGTCGCAGTGCCGCTGCGAGTGGTCGTATGGTCGCCTCCAGCACCGGGCGTACAGGTCGCATGGTCGCCCCGCACGACCACTCGCCTGGAGGCGCGGATGTCTGGTCGCCTACAGGAACGTGTCGCCTGGCCGGCGTCGGGGCGGAAGCTGATGATCGTACTGGCTGGCCCGATGAGTTCGATTGGCGTGCAGCCGGAGTCATTGTTGAGGGTGAGGACACCGTAGCGAGTCCACCATAGCGGCGTAACTTGGGGTCAGCCGACAGTTCTCTAGTAGTCGTCGCGGGCTACTGCGGCTTGCGCGTTGACGGGGTCGCTGCGACCGGTAGCTGGGTGCGTGGTCTGCCGGATGGTCGCCTCGGTAGTCGTGGTGGTCGCACCACCACCAGCTACATGGCGCGCTCGTGGTCATGGTCGCGGTCGCGGTGGTCTGGTCGCCCACGGTCGCCCTGATGGCGGCCTCGGTGGTCGCTGCGACCGGTCGCCTCCGCGTGGTCGCCTCGGTCGCTGCGACCGGTCGCCTCCAGGCGGTCGGGGCGCTCGGTGCGGTCGCCTGCCAGGTCGCGCAGGCGACCAATCGCCCGCTCGGCATGCCGCCTGGCCTGTCGTTGTTCAAGCGAGGCGTCCTTGCCGTGCGGCTCGGGACCCAATGCGCGCTCGGCGTCGGCGACGTTCCACTGCTGCCGGTACTCCACCATCTGCCCGACCGCCCGGTCCCAGACACGGCCACCCTTGATGGTGGCCGGCCGCTGGCCCAGCTCCCGCGACCACGTGGGCCGCTCCAGCTCGACTGCGCGCGCGGCCACCCGCCGCTGCCACGCCTCCTCGCGCATGACCGCCTGGTACTCGGCGGCCAGGTCGGGGTTGGCCTCCCGGTGGGCGTGGTAGTGCTGCTGCGCGTGGCGCAGGTGGCGTTCGCGGTCGGCGGCACGGTCGGCCTGTTGCCGGGCGACCTGGTAGGCCGCCTCGGCCTGCTTGGCCTGCTCCCGGGCGCGGCCGAGGTCGTCCCGCCGCAGGAACCGGGCGGGACCGTGCTCCAGGCTGGCGACCAGGTCGCGGGCCTCCTGCCGCCGGGTGGTCGCCTCGGCCAGCCGCTGCTCGTGCTGTTCGCGTCGCGTGGTCGCATGGTCGAGCAACCTGGACTGGTCGCGTGGGCCGTCGGTGAGTAGTTCGGCGAGCTGCTCGCGGCGGGCGCGGAGGTGGTGCTTGCCCATGCTTCGCAGATCCAGCCTGCAGGTGGTGTCGGCGGCGAGCCGCTGGCTGCCGTCGCGCCTGGCGACCGTGGCGAACTGCTCGACCTGCTCGATGGGGGTCGGCTCGGCGCCGGGCACGTCCACCGCCTCCCGCTCGCGGCTGCGGATGGCGGGCTCGGGGATGATGACGCTGTAGTAGCGGGTCCGCCCAATCGCGCGCGAACCGGCGACGTGGAGCCATTGGCGGTCCTCGGCGCTGGTGACGCGCACCAACACGTCGTCCAAGGTGATCCCCTGGGCCTTGTGCCCGGTGCTCGCATAGGCCAGATCGACGGTGCGCCGGTCGGGGTTGTTGCCGACCCACCGGGCCGGCCGCTCGTCCAGGTACGCCCGGGGCAGGGTCACCTGGCGGCCATCCTCCAGCCGCAGCGTCATGGAGCGGTGCTCGAGATCCACCGCGACGACTTGGCCGCGGGTGGCGTTGGCGACCCCCAACGACTTGATGGCGTTCTTGCCGCACACCACCTGATCGCCCACGGCGAAGCTGCGATCCCGGACGGTCAGCCGCTCGGCGCCGAGCTGGCCTTGGGCGTCGCGGAGCTGCTGGCAGGCGGTGTTGAACTGGTCGACCTCGTCGCGGCGGTAGGCGAGGATCACGACGCGCTTGCCCTGCTGGAACGACTGCCACCAGTCGCTCAGCATGGTTTCCTTGAGCTGCTGGGGGGTCTCGGCGGCTACCAGGCGCTGGTGCTCGCGGTAGGCGCCCAGCGCCTGCTCGATGTTGCCGTCGCGCAGGTGCTCGACCGCCTGGCGCTCCCACGGCTCGGCCTGGCGGCGGTTCTCCGTCAACATGGAGGCACCAAGCCGCAGCCTGAGTCCTCGGAAACCGCCGCCGGCGTCGATCGAGGCGAGCTGCTTGTCGTCGCCCACCAGCACGACCTTGGCGCGCGCGTCGGCGGCGTAGTCCAGCAGACGGGCGAGCTTGCGGGAGCCGAGCATCCCCGCCTCGTCCACCACCAGCACCGTCCGATCGTCCAACACGCGCTCGTCATCGGCGTGCCCGCGATCCCGGCCGGGCGGTTGCCGCGCAGGTGACAACGTTGGTTGTCGCGCTGGCGGCCGACGTCGCCCGCGGCCGGCGTGCTCCTGGTCCAGCTCGCCAAGCAGCGCGTCCACTGTGCGGGACCACTCGAACCCCTCCGCGTCCAAACAGACGGTGGCGATCCCGGTCGGCGCCGCCCCCAGCACGCGGTAGTCCTCGAGCTCCCAGGCATGGCGGGCGACCCCAAGCGCGTAGGTCTTGCCGGTGCCCGCTTTGCCCACGACCACCGACACGCCCTGCCCGCCCTGGGTGATGTCGCGCACCATCGCCGCCTGGTCCTCACCGATGGTCGGGTGCGCCGCCAGCGTGTCCCGCAAAGTGTCGTGGGAGCAGGTGCCCGCCTGCTCGCCCGTGCGGCTGACGGCGGCGTCGATCAGGCGTCGCTCGACCTGGAGCAGCTCCGGGGTGGCGTAGTGGCGCTCCCCGATGGCGTGCTCGCTGACCACGCTCACCGCGCGCTCGGCGAGGAACCGATCGGCCAACCGCTCCAGCTCGGCCGGGCCGACCTGCCCGGCCGCCTCGGCGGGCAGCTCCCGGCCGACCGCGCACAGCACTTCCCGGCGGGTGAACGTGGACGCCTGCGCGGTCAGTCCCTCGGGACTGGCGAGCCGGTCAAACAGTGTCCTGACCGTCCGCTCGGGCAGTCCCGCCGTGGTTGTGAGCACATCGGCGAGTCCTGCCGGCGTCCCGCCCGGTGCGTCTGCAGAATCACTGTCCCGTCCTGCGGTCCCGGCCGGGTCCTGCTCCCGGGTCCGCTCCCGCCCGGTGAGGTCTCGCACCAGCCGCTGGGGCTCGTAGCCGAGGTCGCGGGCCTCCTGCTGCCACCTGCCGTACAAGGTCTCGGGCGTCTCGTGGGACTTGGCCGGCCGGGTCGCATGCACCACCTTCTGCACCAGCCTGGGCGTGCGAGGCTTGCCCTGCGCCTCCTGCCGCTGCAGCTCGGCGCTGATCTGCTCATGCCGCTTGGAGAAGGTGCGGCGCAGCGCCTCGGGCATCCCCTCGATCCCACGGTTGCCCCACCGGTCCGCCGCCTGCCACCGCACCCCCAGCGACCGCGACAGCTCGCTCTGGTAGGTCGCCTGGTAGACCGCATCCGCCGCCAGCCGATGCTGGTACACCTCCCGACCGTCCAGCGTGCGCCACTGCCCGTCCGGGCCCAGGGTGCGGTTGGTGACGATCAGATGGGTTTGCAGCAGCGGGTCCCCGGCTCGCGAGGTGCGGTGGGTGAACCCCACCGCGAGCAGGCCGTCGCCCTGCACATGCTCGGCGCCGTGCCGGCCCGTCCTTGTGCCGACCTGCCGGTCCAGGTAGGCGACCGCGGCGCGCACCCCGGCCTGGTGCGCGGCCGCCACCTGCCGCGAGGTCTGCGCATCCCCAAGGCCGTACAGGACCGACACGTCCTTGTGCGGGCGCAGCACCAGGTCCCAGCCGGGCACCGCATCCTTGCGCGGCGCCCGGCCCAACTGCTCGCCGGTCTTTGGGTCCTGCCACGAGAACAGCCGCGTGAACGCCTCGGGTGAGCACTCCCCGTTCAGGCCGAGCGCGCGCGCACTGCCGCCGTGGTAGATGCCGGGGGCTTCGCCCTTGCCGGACAGGTACTCCTCGCGGTTGCGGGCGATCTCCTTGAGGTAGTAGCCCGCCCGCCCCACCGCGAGCTTGGTCAGATCCGCCGTCACCGGTGACCTGCCCGCCGGGCCAGCACCCGCCGCAACGGCCGATCACACGCTGAAACCTCCCGCAGCGGCCGACACCACCCGGCATAGGCGTCCACCAGCTCCTCGGGCAGCCCCACCAGCTCCACCCGCCCATCCGCGGCCGGCCGGCCCCACCGGTACGGCCAACACAACCCGCCCGCCAGCTCGCGGATGCGGCGGTAGTAGCCGCCGATCACCCACCGCGCCACCGCCTGCACCCGCCCCGCCGCCAGCGGGTAGCCGCTGCGGGCGCGCGCGCCGAGCACCAGGTGGGCGTGCTGCAGCAGGCCACCCTCGGAGTCCAGCGGATGATCCAACACCCGCGGCGCGTCGGCATCCAGCAGGCGGGCCAGCTCGCCGGCGGCCTGCTCGACCGCGCGCACGTGGGCCTGCGCGATCTGCTCCTGGCGGTGGTGGGTCTGCTCCAGGTCCGGGTCGCACGCCACGGTGTCCGGGTCGGCGCCTTCCACCGACAGCCGGTACTCGCGCCGGGCAAGGTAGTGGTCCACCAGCTCGCAGCGCACGATGCTCAGCGTCCGTGGCTGCACCAAGATCAGGTCCCAGCCCACCAGCCCACCAGCAGTGTCTCAGCCCTCGGGCAGCTGCAGCCCATCGGCCGCCAGCGCCAGGGCGTACTCGTCCGCCCGCTGCGGGCCGACCCCGACCAGCTCGCAGTCGGCGTCGTCGATCAGCTCAGGCGATAGGGAAATCCCGGCCATTGCTCCCGCCTTCCCCGCGTCCGGCGCGCGTTTGCGCATCCGCGGATGCACTGCTGTCGTACTGGAATTGTAGTGTAGCAGTAGGGGGTGTCAGCGAAAGGATATGCGGTGAGGTTCTGCGGATGCAGAGGTGAGGTTTGAGGAGGCTCAAGAGTGGGGGAGTGGGTTGGAGGTGAGGTTGGGAATAGAGTTCGTGAGCATTGCTGCAGGGCTATGAGCGTCTAGCTGCGATGATGACGATCAAGCCTCAGGCTGCCTGGTCGGGACGTTGACACTTAACTGTCAATTCAGGGAGCAGAGGGAACCGGGCTCAGCGCAGTTTGAAGCGCCTCAAGACGCCCAGCGATTCCGCACCTTATTCGGCCATTGACGGTCGTGTGTGAGCTGCAAGAATGCTGCATTGCATAGCGCTAATTGCGGGCTATTCCCAAAGCAGGTGCGCTACCAAACTGCGCCACGTCCCGTCGCATTGGGCCTCTGACCTGCGGAGATTGCACGCTCCGCCATGATGAGGGGCGAGCACAACGCTCACTCACCACCTGCTCCGGACTCCGCACCTGCTCCTGAAGGTCCGGTTTGTCCGAAGCGGAGAAGCCCATGGCACCGCACAGCGTAGACGACTTGGCTCGATGGTTCGAGCGACATCTGCGGGCCGGCAACAAGTCCCCCGTACCGGTGAAGCTATCGGGTGGTGGGCAACGATGCAGCGGCGGCGAGCGCGCCGGTGCGGGCGGCCGCGGCGGCGGTGGCGGCGACGCTGTCGGCAAAAGCCTGGCTGGCCTGCTCGCCGGAGATGAACAGCCGGTAGTAGACCAGGGCGGTCACGGTCTGGATCACTTCGGCGGCGTCGGTGCGGGCGGGCGTCTCGCCGCGCTGCACGGCTCGGTCGACGATGACGGTCATCTTGGCGATGCGGGCGGCGATGAACCGGGACAGCAGATCTCGTGCCGCCGGGTTCTGCACGGCCGCCGCGACGATGCTGGCGAGGGCCGCTCTGATGGCCGGGTGCCGGAGGCTGGCCACCACGGCGCGGGCGAGTGCGCGGAGGTCGGCGTCGAGATCCCCCTCGTCGGGCACGGGTATCTCCTGTGCCGCTTGCTCGGCCATGAGGTCGGCCAGGAGCCCATCGAGGCTGCCCCAGCGCCGGTAGATCGTGGTCTTGGCGATGCCGGCGCGGGCCGCGACCCGCTCCAGCCGCGCGCCCGCGTAGCCGTGCTCGGCCAGCTCAGCCATGACGGCCTGCATGACGGCCGCCCGGGTGCGGGCGGTCCGGCCTCCCGGCCTGAGCGTGCCGGGCGCATTCACACTCAAAGTGAACTCCAGTTGCGTTAGCGTACGGTCTCGTGTAGCCTCCATCCTAACGCAACTCTAGTTCGATTAGGAGCTCGATGCGATGCGCACCATCTCGGCCACCGTGGACATCGCGGCAACCCCGGAGCAGGTCTGGGCCGTCCTCACTGACCTGACCGCCTACCCGGAGTGGAATCCGTTCATCCGTTCGGCCTCCGGACAGCTGACCGAAGGGTCAACTCTCACCCTGCGGCTGGTTCCGGCCCACGGCCGGGCGGTGACCTTCCGCCCGAAGGTCCTGGCCGCCCAGCCCGGCGTCCTGCTGCGCTGGATCGGCCGGCTGATCCTGCCGGGCATCTTCGACGGCACCCACCAGTTCGCGCTCGACAACCTCGGCGGGCACACCCGTCTCACCCAGTCCGAGACGTTCCGCGGCGCCCTGGTCCCACTCGCCGGCAAGAACATCACCCAGACTGAGGCGGACTTCCGGGCCCTCAACCAAGCCCTCAAGCTGCGCGTCGAGCATGCTGCCCGCCGATGACCAGCACGCGGCCGTGGCACCTGCCGGGCCTTGCCGGCCTGCTGCTGCTGGCAGGCGCCGTCGCCGAGATGATCGTTCACGGCGGCGCCGCGATTTGGGCAGGGCTGCTCGGCCTGATCGGCCCAGACCTCGCCTTCGCCGTCGGCACCGGCCAGCAGCACGAGCAGGGCCTATAACGCGGTCTTGCGCGGCTGGAGGCCAGGTCGTTGACCACTTGGCCCCCGATGCGGATCTCCCCGGAGGTGACGTGCCCCAGTTCGATGCGCGCCACTCTTGGGATTTCTATTCGTAACTCGATAAAGGGCTAAGGGGTCCCCGCTCGACAACTTTGCCGGGGTGAACGTGACGGATCTGCGCGGGTTCGTGCTGGTGAGGAAACGTTGCTGCGCGGGGGCCCCTAATCCACGAACGGCCCGTTGAACACCGGGACCTCCCCATACGGCTGGCCCGTCATGAGCAGGAACCGCGTGCCAGGGGCGGCGTCGGTGACCGCGAATTCCTCCCCCGGACCCAGTAAGACCAGTTGCGCAGGCCTGGCCCGGCGCCGGTTGGCCCCGAAGGCGGCCTCGCCCTCAAGCACGTAGGCGAAGCCCTGGAACCCCGGCGGCACCGGGGTCGTGACCTGCCCGCCGGTGGGCAATTCCACGTCGAGGATCAGCGCTGGCGTGCCCAGATGAACGGGGGAGCCCTCGCCCACCAGCACCCGGACCGTCGCGTCCCCCTCCTGCCGCACGGGGACCTGCTCCGGCAACAGCACCTGTGCGCTCGGCTCCGCCTGCTTGTCCTTGCGGGCCAGGTTCACCCAGAACAGCACGCTTCGCCACTCGGTGTCGCCCAAGCCCTCCCCGCGCTCCTCCGCGCCGATCGCCTCGGCGTGCCATGCGCCCCGCCCGGTCCGCAGCGCCAGCAGCGCGCCCTTGGGCAGTCGCGCCCGCTCGATGGCGCCGCCGGGCCCCGTGCTGTGGCCGGTGCTGGCCGACCCCTCGAGGATGTACCACAGGTTGTCGAACCCTCGGTGGGGATGCTTGGTGTCCATCCCCGACAGCTCGGAGAGACGGAACCGGCTCTCGTGCAAGAGGATGAAGGGATCGGACAGCTCGTAAGGCACGCCGCGGGCGGGAAGCGCCTCCAGCACCGGCAGCCCCATCATCCGGATCCGCGCGGCGTCCTCCACCAGCACGGCGTCTCGTCCGGTGGTCTCAACCTCGGTGGTCATCGCCAGACTCCTTCCAGGAAACGGAGGTAGCCCTCCGATCTGCTGTCACCCAGCACAAGGCGGAGGTCAGCCTCCATATTCCAGGTACACTGCCCGCATGACCACCGCAGCCCGCCCCAGCGACCGCCCCAGCGACCGCCCCAGCGACCGCCCCAGCGACCGCCCCAGCGACCGCCCCAGCGACCGCCCCAGCGACCGCCCACGACCCGCCCGGCCGCTGCGCCGCGACGCCCAGCGCAACCGCGACGCCATCGTTGCCGCCGCCCGGCAGGTCTTCTGCGACCACGGCCTGCAGGCGCCGCTGGAGCAGATCGCCCGCCAAGCGGGGGTCGGCATCGCCACCCTGTACCGTCGCTTCCCCAGCCGCGTAGAGCTGCTGGACGCGGTGCTGGCCGACACCGTCCAAGCCCACGTCGACGCGGCCGAGCAGGCCCTGGCCACCGACGACCCCTGGGAGGGGTTCGCCTGCTACCTGGAGGAGACCTGCCGGCTGCAGGCCGCCAACCGCGGCCTCAACGACGTCATGGGCATGCGCTTCCCTCGCGCCACCACCATGGAGGCCGCCAAGACCCGCCTGTTCGACCTGGTCGCCCAGCTGGTTGCCCGCGCCCAGCACAGCGGGCAGCTCCGCGCCGACCTCACCCTCGAGGACCTGGCGTTCCTGAATTGGGCCAATGCCCGCATCCTGCCGGCTGGCCGCGCCGCCGGCGCCCCCGACGCCTGGCGGCGGCACCTGGGCTTGCTGCTGGACGGCTTCCGCGCCGACCGCGCCCACCCGCTGCCCCAGCCGCCGCTGTCACCCCGCCAGGTCCACCGCGCCATGCTCACCCTAGGCCGCCGCTCCGCCGGCGACCCCCAGTAGCGCCACCGCCACCGGCCACGTCACGAGGGCATCCAGCCTACGTGCCAGCGGTTCGATTCACGCTACGAGCGGCAGAGCAACAGCTACATTCGATCAAGCGCTCTAATTACCAGTATCGGCACAACGATTCCACAAACTATTCCCACATTCGCTGCGGAAAGAAATGACGCTGTCAACGTTGCCGTATCGTGCAGGACATAATGTCGGAACAGACTCCAGCTGATGATCCCCAACACCGTCCCTACAACGAGCCCTTTGATCGGGATCACTGGTCGCGCTCATCCATGCCAAGGTGGGCTCGAAGTTGCGTCATCAATCGGCGCCTGCCCTCCAGGTAGGGGGTGAGATCGGTCACCGTCACCAGCTCAATGTCCGTAATCGGCCATCGATGGGCCTGCAGCATGATTCTGTGGTCCGGTAAGTTCAGCTCCGCGACCTGCGCCTGGCCCGCCTCGGTGAGCGTGAAGGTCTGCGGTGCCCCGTCGATCGGCACCACGACCGGCCGCTCCGCTCCGCCGACATCCTTCTGCTTGGGCAGGGAGATGCGGCCTACCCTCAGCCTTGGTCGCCTCTTACTGGCCAGCATCTCCGCTACAACCCGTTCCCAGAGAAAGTGCCGCAACGGCGTTGGCTGGCGCGGCGGTTCCGGGTGTTTGGAGGTCGCCACGATCAGCAACCGGGGCGGTCGCTCCTGGCGGCTGCCGTGGATGAGCTGATAGTGCACGGTGTCGGTGTCGAGGCCCCGTGCCGCCCAGCCCCCGGCGCTGATGCGGTGCCGCTCTATTGTCCGTGGTCCTTGGAATGCTGGCGGAAGCCCGTAGCAAAGAACTGGCAAGGCGCGAAGGTCCTCTTCGGCCTTGCGCTCCTGCTCCTCGAAAGAGCGACGAATGAATTCCTTGTACCGCTCGCGCATCAGGGCGCTCCCTTGCTCTCCGAAAGCTGGCCAGGTGCCCGGGAGACCGGCTGACTGGGTGAACCGTCGCTGCCGTCCACCTCCACGTAGCAGATCGTAGAGCAGGACGTGCTGGATGTAGTAATGCTCGGCCAGCTCGGAAGAGGCAGGTATGCCGTCGTCGGCGAACCAGAAATAGGTCAGTGGCTCTGGACCCGGCAGGACGGAAACGCACTGTGCCGGCACATACCAAGGATACTGAGAGGATACTGGCCGGCTGGCTGATCTCGGTTACCGCGATTCCGAGCGCGATTGCTGAGGTGAGGACCATGTCTGGGACTGCATCCGACAGCGTCCCAGCCGAGCGTGGCGGCCGTCGGCGCCGGCCTTCAGGGCGCCGTGCAGACCGCCGGCCACACCACCCACCTCAGCCCGGCCGGTGCGGCCTACACCGTCGCGGTCCCGGTGGCCGTGTTCCTGCTCCTCACCGGCGGCATGCACGCTTGGACCGGCCGGCGCGGTCCCGTCAGGCAGCGCTACCTCATCGCCGTCGCGGTCCTCATCCTGCTCGCCCCGCTGGCAGCCGGCCTGCTCTCCCTCAGCGGTGCCGTCGTGGCGATCGGCCTGCTGGTGGGCTCGCCTGTCACCGCGGGCGTGCTCCTGGCCTACCGGGCGCACGACGTGGACCCGGCGGCCGGCGGCATTTGACTCGGGTCGCCGCCGCGGGAATCCTGGAATCATGGCCGAGTGGATCTATTTCCTGCACCCGCCCCGGGAGAACTTCGCGGCGACGATGACCGACGAGGAGCGCGCGGCGTTCGCGGCACACGCGCAGTGGCTCGCGCGTCTGCTGGCGGACGGTGTGCTGATCCTTGCGGGTCCCTCCCTCGGCCCGGTCAACACCGGCATCGGCATCTTCGAGGCACCCGACGAGGCGACCGCCCAGCGCATCGTCGCGGAGGACCCGGTCGCTCGCGGTGGCTTCGCGCGCCCTGAGCTGCGGCCGTACCAGGTGGGGTTCCTGCGCGGCCGCGACTAGCGCCCAGCCTCACCATCGGACGGCCTGGCGCCAGGCCGACCCTGTCGAAGCCTTCGGCGGACACTTCCAGACCGCGCCCGCCGAAGGCCGAGCAGGGTGGTCCCGCGCATCGACGGTTAGGGCGTTGGCCGAGGTTAGGCGTTGGCCGGCTCGGGTTGGTTGAGGATCGCTTCGATCTCGATGAAGATCTGGATCCTGTCGCCGATGACCACGCCACCGCCGTCCATGGGAATGTTGGTGCTGATGCCGAAGTCCTTGCGGTCGATCTCGGTGGTGGCCGAGAACCCAGCGCGGGTGCCGCCGTAGGGGTCGCGGGTGAAGCCGTTGATGTCGAGGGTGAGGGGCACCTGCCGGGTCACCCCGTGCAGCGTCAGCTCGCCGTCGACGTCGAAGCCGTCCTCGCTGTAGCGGACGTCGGTCGAGCGGTAGGTCATGGTGGGATGGTTCTGGATCTCGAGGAAATTCGCCGAGCGTAGGTCCTCGTCGCGCTGGGCGTTGTTGGTGTCGATGGAGGCGAGGTCTATCTTGGCGGTCACCCTGGAGGTGAGCGGGTCGGGAGCGAGGACGAGCTCGCCCTCGAAGCTGGTGAAGTGGCCGCGGACCTTGCTGACCATCATGTGGCGGACGGTGAAGGCCACGTCGGAGTGGATGGGGTCGATCGTCCAGGTCCCGGCGACATAGCCGGGGATCTCGACAGCGGTGCCCGCCATGGGTTCTCCTTTGTGTGCTGGTTCCGAAAACACGATCTGGTTACCCCTTGTAACCCCGGCCATGATGCGTGATCATGAAGGAGAGCGAAAGACGGCACTTCGAGGTGCCTAGGTTACGTGAGGAGAACCATGGATGCAGCCGACCGCAACGCGGACGGCAGCCCGGCACCGCTGGGCACCTGCTGGGCTCGCGCGGTGCTCGACCGCATCGGCGACAAGTGGTCGCTATACGTCATCCACCTGCTCGGCGGGGGCACCAAGCGGTTCAGCGAGCTGCGCCGGATGATCGACGGCATCAGTCAGCGCATGCTCACCGTCACCCTGCGCGGACTGGAACGCGACGGGCTCGTCAGCCGCACCGTCCACCCGACCGTCCCGCCGCGGGTCGACTATGCGCTCACCCCGTTGGGCCAGACCCTGCTCAGCACCGTTTGCACCCTGCTGCAGTGGGCCGACGAGCACCTGCCTGAGATCGACGCCGCCCGAGCCGCCTACGACCGCCGGTCCGCCCTGCTCGCCGCCTCCCTCGACGGCAACGGTGACGGCAACGGTCAGCGAGAGCCAACGGTCAGCCAGAGCCCAAGAGTCAGGCAGCCGGTCTGAGCCGAGGCTCGAACAGCACCTCCGCGTGTAGCTTGGGGACGAGGAGCGTGTGGCCGTGGAACAGCGGCCGGCGGTCGAGAGAGGCCACCGTCTCGGCGTCCTCGTGCATCACCAGGGCGTGGTCGTCACCGGCGACGATCGCGCGGAACTTGCGATCGCTCACGCCGCGACTCTACCGGCCGCGCGCCCTTCCATCCGACGCAGGCACTGACCGTAGCGCGTCTGAGCACGAGGGACATGAGTAGCGAGAAGAAGGAAGAGAGGCTCCTCAGAAGGATCAATCTCATCGCCGTCGCTGCCGGCGCGTTCGCCTCCATCTCCGCCGCGGTGCTGGCCTCCTATCTCGGGGTGGCGGGGACGCTGATCGGGGCGGCGCTGGCCAGCGTGGTCAGCTCCGTGGCCGGCGCGGTCTACACCGGGCTGCTGGCCTCCACCCGCGAACGGATCCAGCGCGGGCTGCGCCGGACGGCTGGCCAGGACAGCCAGCTCCGCGAGCTCGGGGAGCTGCGCGAGCGGACCGGGCGACTGAGCCTCGCCGGTCGCCTGGCGCGGTCCTGGCCCAGCTGGCTGCGCCGCCCGGCGACCCGCTGGCTGGTGGTCGGCGCGGCCGCGCTGCTGATGTTCGCGATCGCCATCGGCGCAGTCACCGGCATCGAGATGTTGATCCGCAAGCCGCTGGCGTCGGCGCTCGGCGGACACAACGAGGGCAGCGCGCGGACCTCGGTGGGCGCGGCCATGCGGGGATCGAGCAGCCAGCAGCCGGCCGGCCAGCAGCGTCAGCCCTCGTCCTCGACCACCCAGAGCGGGGGCAGCGGGGGCAGCGGGGGCAGCATCCCGTCCCAGTCGACCTCGACCCGGCAGACCGGGCCGCCGGCCAGCTCCACCACCTCGCCGGCGCCCTCCACCAGCGGCGTCCTGCCCTCAACCACGCCCTCGGGGCAGCCGCCGCCCTCCACCCGCTAGCCATCCGCCAGCCGCTGCCAGGTCGGCTGGGATTTGCCAGTCGGCGAGTAATTCCTACCATGTCGGTCGGAGAAGATGAGATTCACGGCAAGGGCAGGGCAAGGGCAAGGGTGAGGTGGTGTCAGCTTGCACGTCGATCCGCCGGTCGCCGTCGCCGGCCTGCTGGTGGGGTTCACCGTAGGGCTCACCGGCATGGGTGGGGGCGCGCTCATGACCCCGATCCTCGTCCTGCTCTTCAAAGTCCAGCCGCTGGCGGCGGTCTCGAGCGACCTCGTCGCCGCGGTGATCATGAAGCCGGTTGGCGGCGGGGTGCACCTGCGCCGCGGGACCGTCAACTTCGCGCTGGTGCGGTGGCTGATGGTGGGCTCGGTGCCTGCCGCCTTCGCCGGTGTGCTGGTGCTCAGGCAGCTCGGCGACGGCCAGGTCATCCAGACGCGCGTCAAGCTGGCCCTGGGGGTCGCGCTGGTGCTGGCAGCTGGGTCGATCGCCGTCAAGGGGGTGCTGCAGGCCCGCGCCGCCCGGCGCGCAACCGGTGTGGCGGAGCCGCGGGTGAGCCCGGCGAGCGACGGAGAGCCACGGCCCTTCCGCGCCCGCAGGCTGCCCACCATCGCGGTCGGAGCCGTTGGCGGCCTGGTCGTCGGCATGACCTCGGTGGGCTCCGGCTCGCTCATGATCGTGCTGCTCATGCTGCTGTACCCGGCCCTGACCTCGTCCGAGCTGGTCGGGACCGACCTGGTCCAGGCGATCCCGCTGGTCGGCTCGGCCGCGCTCGGGCACGTGCTGTTCGGCGACTTCAAGCTGGACCTGACCACCTCGCTGCTGCTCGGCAGCCTGCCGGGGGTATACCTCGGGGCCAGGGTCTCCTCGCGTGCACCAGACGGGCTCATCCGGCCGGCGCTCGCCTTCATCCTGCTGGCGTCCGGGCTCAAGCTGGTCGGCCTCGGCATGGTCCAGCTGGTGCTGGTGCTGGTGGCGGTGGCGCTGCTCGCCACGGCGGTGTGCTTCGGCCTGCTGCGCGGCGCGTATACTGGCCCCCGCCTGGCGGCGCCCGCAGGTAACACAGGGGACGCGAGCGGGGAGCGCGCATCGGCCCGCCGGGCAAGGTAGCTTCCCCAGTCAGCTCGGTCTCTACAATCCCGTCCGGAGGCAACCCGTGCGTAGCACCGTTGAGCCCGTCGAGCCGACCAAGGTCAAGATCAACGTCGTGGTGGAGCCCGACGAGCTTGGTCCGGCGATCGAGCGGACCGCGCGCCGCCTGGGCCGCGAGGTGAGGGTGCCGGGCTTCCGCAAGGGCAAGGTGCCCCGCCAGGTGCTGGAGGCCCGCATCGGCCGCGACACGCTCATCGCCGAGGCGATCGAGCACGAGGCCGTGCCGGAGTTCTACGCCAAGGCGCTGGAGGAGCACGGCGTCGAGCCGCTCTCGCGCGCCAAGGTCGATCCGCCCGACTACAACGACGGCCTGCCACTGGAGTTCTCCGCGACGGTCGAGGTCAAGCCCAAGATCGACCTGCCGCCCTACCTGGGCGTCCAGGTGGACCGGCCCGAGCTCGAGGTGACCGACGAGCACGTCGACACCCAGCTCGACCAGCTCCGGGAGCGCTTCGCGCAGCTCGAGGTCATCGGCCGGCCGATCGCCAAGGGCGACTTCGCCCAGATCGACCTGCGCGCGACCCGCCACACCGAGGAGATCCCGGACCTGTCGCGGACCGACTTCATGTACGAGGTCGGCTCCGGCACCGTGGTGCCGCAGCTCGACGAGCAGCTCGAGGGCACCCGCAAGGGCGACATCCTGCGCTTCAACGCCACCGTGCCGGAAGGGGCGGGGGAGATGGCCGGCCAGGAGGTCACCTTCACGGTGCTGGTCAAGGAGGGCAAGGCCAAGGTCCTGCCCGGCCTGGACGACGACTTCGCCCAGGAAGCCAGCGAGTTCGACACGCTCGACGAGCTCAAGGCGCACCTGCGCGAGCGTCTGGGGGAGGCCGCCGCTGGCCAGGTCCGGTCCGAGCTGGAGACCAGAGTGCTCCAGACCTATCTCGATCAGGTGGACGTGCCGCTGCCCGAGTCGATGGTCAGCGACGAGCTGCAGTACCGCGCCAGCAGGTTCGTGCAGCAGCTCAACTTCATGGGCATGTCGCTGGAGCAGTACCTGGAGGGCGCGGAGACGACCCAGGAGCAGCTCGAGGCGGATCTGCGGGCACAGGCCGAGCGTGCGGTGAAGGCCCAGCTCGTGCTCGAGGCGGTGGCCGCGGCCGCGGGCCTGGAGGCCAGCGACGAGGAGGTCGAGGCCGAGATACGCCGGCAGGCCGAGCGGCTGGGCCGCGATCCCGAGGACGTCCGCAAGGCGCTGGGCGCAGGTCGGGCCAGCGCCATCCGCGGTGATATCCTGCGAACAAAGGCCCTCGCGCTCATGGTCGAGAACGCCGACGTCACTGCCCCGCGGGGTGGGGGCGAGGCCGAAGCGGTGGGGGCCACCGCAGCGCCGGACAGCGATGACAAAGCACCAAAGGAGTAATGCGTGATGCCGCCGATCTCGAGCTATCTGGTCCCGATGGTGGTCGAGCAGACCAGTCGGGGCGAGCGCTCGTTCGACATCTACTCGCGGCTGCTGAGCGAGCGGATCATCTTCGTCGGCACGCCGATCGACGACACCGTGGCCAACCTGGTCATGGCGCAGATGATCCACCTCGAGGGCGAGGAGCCCGAGAAGGACATCCAGCTCTACATCAACTCGCCGGGCGGCTCGGTCACGTCGCTGCTGGCGATCTACGACACCATGCAGTACATCAAGCCGGACGTGGTGACCCTGTGCATGGGTCAGGCGGCCTCGGCGGCGGCGGTCCTGCTGGCCGCGGGCGCCAAGGGCAAGCGCTTCGGGCTGCCCCACTCGCGGGTGCTGATCCACCAGCCGAGCGGCGGCGCCGAGGGCCAGAGCGTTGACATCGAGATCCAGGCTCGTGAGATCCTGCGCATGCGGCGCATGCTCGACGAGATCCTTGCCGCGCACACCGGCCAGGACCTCGAGAAGATCTCTCGTGACACTGACCGCGATTTCATCATGACGGCTGAGCAGGCCAAGGAGTACGGCATCATCGACGAGATCATCGTCAGCCGTCGGGTTGCCGAGGAGCTGGTGGCGGCCTCGTCCAACGGGCGTCGCTAGATTCTGGAAATGATGCTGGAAAGCTGTCCTACCGGACGCGTACGCTCCAGCAGTCGAGGTCGATCGGGGCACGGCGCAACAGCGGGGCATGGCGCGACAGCCGCACGAGGGGACTCGGACAGATGGCCAAGTTTGGAGACGGTGGCGACCTGTTGAAGTGCTCGTTCTGCGGCAAGTCGCAGAAGCAGGTCAAGAAGCTGATCGCCGGACCCGGGGTGTACATCTGCGACGAGTGCATCGATCTCTGCAACGAGATCATCGAAGAGGAGCTGTCCGAGACCTCTGAGCTCAAGTTCGACGAGCTCCCCAAGCCGACTGAGATCTTCCAGTTCCTCAACGACTACGTGATCGGACAGGAAGAGGCCAAGAAGGTCCTCTCGGTCGCGGTCTACAACCACTACAAGCGGATACAGGTCGGCGCGACCGCGTCCAGCGACGTCGAGCTGCAGAAATCGAACATCATCCTGCTCGGGCCCACCGGCTGCGGCAAGACGCTGCTGGCGCAGACCCTGGCCAAGATGCTCAACGTGCCGTTCGCGATCGCCGACGCCACCGCCCTGACAGAGGCCGGCTACGTCGGCGAGGACGTCGAGAACATCCTGCTCAAGCTGATCCAGGCGGCCGACTACGACGTCAAGAAGGCCGAGACCGGGATCATCTACATCGACGAGATCGACAAGATCGCCCGTAAGTCAGAGAACCCCTCGATCACCCGTGACGTCTCCGGTGAGGGCGTCCAGCAGGCGCTGCTGAAGATCCTGGAGGGCACCACCGCCAGCGTCCCGCCGCAGGGTGGACGCAAGCACCCCCACCAGGAGTTCATCCAGATCGACACCACCAACGTGCTGTTCATCTGCGGCGGTGCCTTCGCTGGGCTGGAGAAGATCATCGAGTCGCGCATCGGCCGCAAGGGGATCGGCTTCGGCGCGGACCTACGCCGCATCGGCGACAAGGACATCGGCGAGATCCTCTCCCACGTGTTGCCCGAGGACCTGCTCAAGTACGGCCTGATCCCTGAGTTCGTGGGGCGCCTGCCGGTCATCTGCTCGGTCCACTCGCTGGACAAGCAGGCGCTGGGCCGCATCCTGGTCGAGCCCAAGAACGCGCTGGCCAAGCAGTACCAGCGGCTGTTCGAGTTCGACGGGATCGAGCTGGAGTTCTCCGAGGACGCCATGGAGGCCATCGCCGACCAGGCGATCCTGCGCGGCACCGGCGCCAGGGGCCTGAAGGCTATCCTCGAAGAGGTGCTGCTCGACATGCAGTACGAGCTGCCGTCCCGGTCGGACGTGCGGCGCTGCGTGATCACCTCCGACGTGGTGCTCAAGGGCGTGAACCCCACCCTGGTGCCACGGGACCGCGAGGCGCCGCTGCGGGACCGGGCCCGGCGCGAGCGCTCGGCCTAGAGCGCGCCGGCGCGGCCGACTGAAGCCGTGCTCGAGATCCGACGAGACATTCTCTGTGGATAATCGTGTTCGGTGCGGGTAACCGTGTTGGGGAACCGTGCTAGAGTCCACCCGACCCGAACGTCCGTTCGAGTAGACTGGAGGCGGACATGCCCGAGGTAACATCCTACGATCCTGGCGTCCCCTGCTGGGTCGACCTTGCGACCAGCGACCCCGACGCCGCGCGCTCGTTCTACGGCACCCTGTTCGGCTGGGAGTACGAGATCGGGCCGGCCGAGACCATGTACTACTCGCAGGCGCTGGTCCGCGGCAAGCCGGTCGCGGCGATCTTCGGTCAGCCGCCGGAACAGGGCGCGATGCCGGTCGCCTGGACCACGTACTTCGCCACCGACAACGCGGACGCGACCTCCAAGCGGATCACCGACAGCGGCGGCGCCCTCAACATGGGACCGGACGACGTCATGGACCAGGGGCGCATGGTCATCGCGACCGACCCGAGCGGCGCGGTGTTCGGCCTGTGGCAGGCTGGCAAGTTTTTCGGCGCCGCTCTGGTCAGCGAGCCCGGCGCGTTCTCGTGGAACGAGCTGTCGACCCCTGACCTGGACGCGGCGCGCCGCTTCTACTCCGCCGTGTTCGGCTACGAGTGGGAGGACGTCGACACGGGTCCTGGGGGCCCGCCGTACGCGACCTTCGCCGTCGGCGGCCGCCCGGTGGGCGGGGCGATGTGGCAGAGCGACATTCCCCCCAACTGGGGGACGTATTTCTCGGTCGCCGACCCCGACGCCACCGTAGCCAAGGCGCAGGAGCGCGGCGGCGGCGTGCTCATGCCGGCGACGGACTCGCCGTACGGCCGCTTCGCGGTCCTGCGCGACCCGCAGGGCGGCGTCTTCTCGGTCACCCGCCTTCCTGACCAGCCCTGATCAGCGGAGCGCCGGGCGCCCCTCGGCCGAGTCCGGCCACGGGCGCCCGGCCCGCCGCTTGAGCGGAACGGGCAACCACCCGTACGCTTAGCCATGCCCGGTGCACTCGACGAGGACGGTTGGTGACGTGAGCAGGTTCGCGGCGACGTTGGCGGCGCAGACCGCCGCTCTGCGAGTATCTGGCCGACTCGCACGCTGAACCCTGAACCACCTCCAGGGCGCCCGTGCCTCCCTGACCCAACAGGCCGTGGCTGGCACGCCGTCCGGGAGCGGGCAACACCCGACCCAACCGAGGAGCGCATCCCGTGACCGACGCCGCCGGGCGGCGCGAGCTGCCAAAGACCTATGACCCCCACGCGGTCGAAGGGCCGACCTACCAGCGCTGGCTGGAGATGGGCGCGTTCCGGGCCGACCCCGGCGCCGAGCGCCCCCATTTCAGCATCGCCCTGCCGCCGCCGAACGTGACCGGGTCGCTGCACATGGGGCACGCCCTCGACCACACCTTCCAGGACTACCTCGCCCGCATGCAGCGGATGCGCGGCGAGGAGGTGCTGTGGCTGCCAGGTATGGACCACGCCGGCATCGCTACCCAGAACGTGGTCGAACGTGAGCTCGCCAAGGAAGGCAAGACTCGCTTCGACCTCGGGCGCGAGGCGTTCGTGGAGCGGGTGTGGGAATGGAAGGCGTCCTCGGGCGGCAAGATCCTCGGTCAGATGCAGCGGCTGGGCGACTCCGTGGACTGGTCCCGCGAGCGCTTCACCATGGACGAGGGCCTGTCGCGCGCGGTGCGCGAGGTCTTCGTCAGCCTCTACCAGCAGGGGCTGCTCTACCGCGGCCAGCGCATCATCAACTGGTGCCCGCGCTGCCTCACCGCGCTGTCCGACATCGAGGTCGAGCACGAGGAGGTCCCCGGCGAGCTCGCCTACCTGCGCTACCCGCTCACCGACGGGTCGGGCGCGCTGGTGGTGGCCACGTCCCGGGCCGAGACCATGCTCGGCGACACTGGCGTGGCCGTGCACCCCGACGACCTTCGCTACCGTCACGTGGTCGGCCGGACCGTGCGCCTGCCGCTGCTGGACCGGGAGATCCCGGTGGTGGCCGACGAGGCCGTGGACCGCGAGCTCGGCACCGGCGCGGTCAAGGTGACCCCGGCGCACGACCCCAACGACTACGAGATCGCCCGGCGGCACCACCTGCCCGCGATCAACGTGCTCACCGAGGAGGCGGTGGTGAACGCCAACGGCGGCCGCTTCCAGGGGCTGGACCGCTACGCCGCGCGCGAGGCGGTGAAGGAGGCGCTGGCCGAGCAGGGGCTGCTGGAGCGGGTCGAGGCCGCGCCGCACGCCGTCGGGCACTGCTACCGCTGCAGGACCGAAGTGGAGCCGCGCCTGTCGATGCAGTGGTTCGTGGCCACCAGGCCGCTCGCGGACAAGGCGATGGCGGCGGTCCGCGACGGCGAGACCCGCTTCGAGCCGGCCCGCTACGAGAAGACCTTCTTCGGCTGGATGGAGAATATCCGCGACTGGTGCGTGTCGCGCCAGCTCTGGTGGGGCCACCGCATCCCCGCCTGGTACTGCCCTGACGGCCACGTCACCGTGGCGCGCGAGGACCCCAGCGCCTGCGCCGAGTGCGGCTCGGCCGAGCTGCGCCAGGACGAGGACGTGCTGGACACCTGGTTCTCCAGCGGACTGTGGCCGCTGTCGACCCTCGGCTGGCCCGACGAGAGCGAGGACCTGAAAGCCTTCTACCCGACCTCGGTGCTGGTCACGGGGTACGACATCATCTTCTTCTGGGTCGCCCGGATGATGATGCTCTGCTGCCACTTCCGGCCCCCAACGCCCTTCCGGGTCGTGGCCATCCACGGGATGGTGCGCGACGCGCAGGGCAAGAAAATGTCGAAGTCCTTCGGTAACGTCATCGACCCGCTCGAGCTGATGGACCGCTACGGCACCGACGCGCTGCGGTTCGCCCTGATCCGCGGGGCGAACCCGGGCAGCGACGTGCCGCTGGCCGAGGAGTGGGTCGAAGGCGGCCGCAATTTCGCCAACAAGCTCTGGAACCTGGGGCGCTTCGTGCTGTCGTCTGCCCCGTGCACGGCACAACCGCTTTCGGGGGACCGCCGGAGGGGTCCGGGGAACCCCGAGGGGGTGCCCCGGTGGGTCGGGTCCCGGTGGATGGGGGGGAGCGAGCTCCCCCCACATGGATCGAGGGCCACGGAGAGATCCACCGCCGACCGGACGCTCGAGCTTCCCCCAGAGGCCGAAGACCTGCCTGCCGCGGGGCACCGCGGTCTTGCCGATCGCTGGCTGCTGTCGCGGCTGGAGCGGACCAGAGCGGCGGTGACCGCGGCCTACGACGCCTACGATCCGGCGGAGGCCGCCCGCCTGCTGCACGCGTTCGCCTGGAGCGAGCTGGCGGACTGGGCGGTGGAGCTGGCCAAGCCGCGCCTGGCGGCGGGCGGGGACGACGCCCGAGGTGTCGGGGTGGTGCTCGCGTACGCCCTCGACGTGACCATGCGGCTGCTCCATCCGATCATGCCGTTCGTGACCGAGGAGCTTGGCCGCGCCCTGCGCGACGTGGACACGATCACCCTCGGGCCGTGGCCGCTCGAGCGGCCGGGGGACCTTGACGAGGCGGCTGAGGCCGAGATGGCCGACCTGCAGGAGGTGATCGCGGCGGTGCGCCGTTTCCGGGCCGAGCACGGCGTGCCGCCCGCGCGCCGGCCGCGCCTGGCGATCGTGGCCGCCGGCGAGCGGCAGGCCGCTCTGTTCCGCGCCGAGGCCGAGAGCATCCGCCGCCTGGCCCGCCTCGAGGCGGTCGAGGCC
>JBKPDO010000344.1:0-17236 GCA_046727955.1 bacterium
GGGACCGGCAAGACCTTCTTCCTCGAAGCCCTCGGCCAGCTCGCTGTCGAGGCTGGCCACAAGGTCGCCTGGTTCTCGCTGGAGTCGCTGGGGGCGCTGGTGCGCCGCCACCGCGCCGACGACACCGTCACCAAGGCGGTGGCGCGGATCCTGCGCGCCGACCTGGTGGTGGTCGACGACATCGGCCTGCTGCCCGTCGGGCCCGACGCCGCCGAGGGCCTGTACCGGCTGGTCGACGCCGCCGACGAGCGGCGCAGCGTAGCGGTCTCCAGCAACCTCCACCCCGCCGGGTTCGACGAGCTCATGCCCAAGACGCTGGCGACCGCGACCGTGGACCGGCTGCTGCACCACGCCCACCTATGCACCACCCAGGGTGACAGTGTGCGGCTCAGCCAGGCCATCACCGGCAAGGGGGTGGTGCCACTCACCTGACCCGGGATGACCTGATGGCCACCACCGGGGAACTCCCGTGGCCATCCCCGGGGAGCTTTCATGACCGCCACTGGGGAGAAACCAATGGCCCTTGACAGTTTGCAGCGACCAGGCGCCTGCAAGGGTGGCCGATCAACGAGGTGCTCGATCAGCGCGCGCAGCCTGGCCCGGCAACGGTTGTAACCCTGCTGCGTTTGGTGAGCCGATCCTGGTGCGCCGGTCCCCGACAGCTTGAGGAGCTCGTGCTTGTGGCGGCTGCCGGGCCAGCCGCCATCACACCACAGCAGGTCGCCGTGGCCGGTGGACCCGCCACACCGTGGCGGTGTGGGCGTGACGCTTGGTTTTGTTGGGTCACATCCACCTGAAGGGCGATGCCGGACCGGAGGTTTCGGAAGAAGCTTCGGCCAGACCCTCCTTCCATCCAGCATCGAGCAGGTCAAGGCCATCGAACGGGAGTTCCAGGTACCGGCAAGCCAGGCGAGTGCATGCCCGCATCCATCGGAATCGCCGCTTGTCCCCGGCCGGGGTCGGTTTCAGTCACAGACCGTGCCCTCACCGCAGCTCGCGAGTGCGACGAAGACGAACCCCTCCCGCGCCAACATCTTGGGAATCAGCAGCGCCACGGTAGGGTCAGAAGCGGGTTCCAAGTCCAGATGGAGGTCACCCCGGCGTGCTGCCGCGTTCGCGTCGATTCGCCACCCGAGTGCCTGGATCTCGCGGAGATACGCGGCAACGCCACCCTCAGAACGCGGGCCAGGCGAAAGGACGTAGAGTCTTGTTCCGCATCCACCGCTGCCGCAGTCCAGCGTCTCCCACCTGATCTCCCAAGAAGGTGGAACTGGCAACGCGCCGGCTGGCGGCGTGTCGTGGTGCCACTGGTCGCAGAAGTCGTTCGAGATGGAGTTGTACGAACCGCAGATGACGCCGGAGACCGCGCGTGCGGCGAGCCATCCGCCAACACCGACGACGACCACCACCAACGCGACCAGCAGGGTGATGGTGACCGGCGATCCGGCACGCAAGCGCCGCCGCTTGCGCTCAGCCGCTTCTCTTGCGTCCACGAGACCGATTCTCAGGCCCCGTCCGGCCTGGACGCCAACGCACGGTGGGCTCCGTTGGGATTCGGCGGATCACGATGACGCTCGCCGCACATGTCATCCAGGCAGGACCGTCCTGACGGCGGCTGGCTGGGGTGGCTGTGCTGTCATGGGAAACCCGGTGCAGCCACCGGCCCAGGCAGACCAGCGCGCCAGCGGCCCGGTAGACGTCCCGGACCCGGTACAGCAGCCCCCGCCAGCGGCGCAGCGCCCCCTACTCCTTGATCGCCGAGGGGCATCCAGCACCGCGTCGGGATCGAGCCGTCCCGACGCGAGAAACGCCTCCACAACGGGCATGAGGTTCGGCGGCCACTCGAGGGCCAGCGCGTGCAGGTCGAGTTCACCCATCAGGCTGTAGGCGATGGCAGGATTGTCGGCGACGCCGTGGATCTCGCCGCAGAGCACCATCCCCGCCTCGACCGCAGCCCGTTTGAGGGCGGTGATCGCGCGGCGGTTGGCGGTCACACGCAGCGGGGTGAGCACCAAGGACGCCACCGCGGACTGCAGGGCCTCCACGGAGTCAAGCTTGCGCAGCCGCGCCAAGACGTGTCCTTGTTCAGGTCTGGTCGAGTGGATCATCGAGGGGTTCGCCGAGGTCGGCAAGGAGCTTCTCCAGGCGCGTGGCGATGCACTGGTGGCGTTCGACCTCACGGGGCCAGCCGCGCGCGGCGGCGTCCTCGACTAGAGCAAGTTCGACGCGTCGGCGTTCCCGGAGCCGCGGCGCGTAGTCCCCGGTGGTGACGAACTTTGCGCAGGTCAGGTAGAGGTCGCACTCGCAGGGGCCTTCGGCGGGGAGCCGCAGGCAGTGGCCGAGTTCGAGCTCGGTCTTGAAGAAGCTGGTCTTGAGCCAGTGCACGGCCTCGTCCGGCAGGACGCCGGACTTCAGGTCGACCGCGGCGGGGCCGGCGATGACGGCGCCCGGGGCTTCACGCGCGAAGAGGACAGGCACAAACGGATCATCGCGCGTTCTGGTCGGCTGGCGTGCGGCGGGCGATGAGTTGGGCTTGCAGGCCGTCGAGGATGGCTTGGAGGCCGAACTCGAAGGTGTCCTCGGGTGCCGCGCCGTAGTCGGCGGCGGCTGTGTCCAGGCGGGCGCGCAACCGTGGGAACTGCGTCGCGATCTCGCGGGCTTTCGTCATGGTGTCGCGCAGCAGCTCCTCGGCGTTACCGCCATCGCGGCTGAGTTTCCTGGTGAGCGAGGCCGCCGCGGCTGGGCCGAGGGCGTTGCCCAGCACGAAGGTGAAGACGGAGGCCGCTGCCTGGTCGGCCCGCGCGCCGGTGAATCCGGCCGCCTCATAGATGGCGAAGAGGTGGTCGTCGTGGCGGGCCTTGCCGGGGCCGAACACCACGTAGGAGCCGAAGGCCTGCACCAGCCAGGGGTGGCGGGTGAGCATCGCGTGCAGGTCGGTGGCCATCTGCGTGGCAGCCGTCCGCCAGTCGATCGCGGTCAGGTCGGGCAGCGCGATCTCGTTCCACACCTGGTCGCCGGCGAGGGCGATGAGGTTGGCTTTGCTGCCCACGTGCCAGTAGACCGCGGTGGCCGCAGAGCCCAGCCGCTTGCCCAGCGCGCGCATGTTCAGACCTTCCAGGCCTTCGGTGTCCAGCAGGTCGATGGCAGCCTTGACGATCTGTTCGCGGGTCAGCGTGTCGCGCGGCATGCACCCACGATAGGGCATCGGGCGTCGGCTTGCACACCGTTCAAGAAATCACTTGCACAGTGTTCAAGTCATGCGCTACCGTTCCACTTGAACACTGTGCAAGTCGTTGTGGAGGCCGCCGCGACCACCTCGGCGTCGTGCGCGCCAGAAGCGGAGAGGGGAATGGAATGTCACATGACACGCTGTCCGATTTCGTCGAGGCGACGGCCACAGAGTTCGACATTCCTGGCGTTGCCGTCGGGGTGCGGGCCGACGGTCGGGAGATCCTCGCGTGCCACGGCGTGACCAGCGTCGACAACCCGCTGCCCGTCGACCCCGACACGCTGTACCTGCTGGGCTCGGTCACCAAGACCTACACCGCGACCGCGCTGCTGCGGCTGGTCGCCGACGGCCGGGTCGAGCTGGACGCGCCGGTGCGCCGCTACGTCCCCGAGCTCAGGCTCAAGGACGAGCAGGCCGCCGCGCAGGTCACCGTGCTGAACCTGCTCAACCACACCGCGGGGCTGGACTGGGGGCTCATCGTCGACACTGGGGAGGGGGACGACGCCCTGGCCGGCTATGTGGCGAAGCTGGCCGAGCTGGAGCTGATCGCGCCGCCCGGTGCCCGGGCCTCCTACAGCCAGGCGGGGTACAACCTGGCCGGGCGGATCGTGGAGAAGGTCACGGGCTTGACCTTCGAGCGCGCCGTCGCCTCGCTGGTGTTCGAGCCGCTGGGGCTGTCGCACAGTTTCTTCGCGCGCGATGACGTCATGACCCGGCGGTTCGCCGTGGGACACAACCGCGGCGAGGACGCAACGCTGTCCATCGCGCGGCTGTGGCGGCGTTCACGCGGCGACAACCCCGGCGGGGGCATCGCGTCCTCGGTGGCCGACCAGCTCCGCTGGGCCCGGTTCCACCTCGGTGACGGCCGCGCGGAACGCGGTGTCCGTGTCCTGCCCGCCGAGGTGCTGCAGCGGATGAAGCAGCCGACGGCCGCGCTGCGGGGCAGCACGCTCGGCGACGCCATCGGCATCGGCTGGTTCCTGCGCGACGTGGACGGCGTCCGCACCGTCGGGCACGGCGGCTCGGCCAACGGCCAGTTCGCCGAGCTGCTCACCGTGCCCGAACGGGGCTTCGCCGTCGTGGCGCTGTCCAACACCGGCCCGGACGACGGCCTCGCCTTCAACCATGCGGTCGTCCGCTGGGCGCTTGAGCACTACTTGGGGGTGATCGACCGGGACCCGCAGCCGCTGCCCTTTGACCAGGCGCGGGCTCGGGAGGTCGTCGGGAGCTACGAGAACGAGGTCATGACGCTCACTATCGGCACCGATGGGGCAGGGCTGACGCTCGGGGGCGGGATCAAGCCAGAGATCCGCGCGGCGGCGGAGAAGGAGCTGCCCCCGGACCTCCCGCCGGCCGCCATCGGCCTGCTGTCCGGCGACACCGACGAGTACATCATCACCGAGGGCGGCATGAAGGGGCTGCGCGGCTTCTTCACCCGCGACGACAGCGGCGCGGTCGTGGGAGTCGACCTCGCTGGCCGGTTGTTCAACCGGGTACCGACGGCCTTTGAGTGAAGCCCGGAAGCCGGTCTCCCTGGCGGGGATGTGGAGGCGACGGACAGGCCCACGCAAGGAAACGAAACCGGCAGCTGAGAAGCACGATCAGTTCATAGCACCACAAGCTAATCCAAGGGGGAGCACGATGGACCTGCACTACTCCGACGGGATCGCCGCCGCGCGGACGACGATCGCCCTCCACGCCAACCCGGCCGCGCTCCAGCGCCGGCTCCCGAGCGGCTGGGAGCTGGCCCCCTACGCCGGCGACGACCTGCGCGGCACCGCGCTGCGGGGCGCCAACATGCTGGTCCCCTTCCACGAGGTCTACGCCGTCAGGACCCATGAGGGCCAGCCCGCCGGGCTGCCGCAGCTCAGCTACATCGCCTTCGTCGCCCAGGCCCGCAACCAGGCCACCGGCGCGCTCGGCCACCTGCACTGGTTCACCTACACCGAGGACCCCGCTGGCGTCCCTGGCAAGTACAGCATGCGGCAAGTACATGTACCGTAGGGCGCGTTGCACGCCGTCCTTATGGAGGCGTCATGGAGGCGTCGCAGCGGACGCTCGACGAGGTTTCAATGGTCGACCATCCCCACGATCCGCCGCCTCTGACGCCGTATGGGGAGCCGCGGCGATGAGGTTGCGGAGGCCGAGCAGGAACACGTCGCGTTCGGCGATGCTGCCGACGATGACATCCATGTGTCGGCTTGACGTGTCATGAGACCGATAGGCCGGTGTGCCGCAGGAACGAATAGGCCGCAAGCTCGACGCCAGCGACTCCCAGATAAGCTCCCGGGTCGGGATCGGCCCCACCGGGCACGGCGGCTTCGGCCTGCAAGTCACCCTGGACCTGTACGCCCTGCACCGACGCGATTCCTGAGCGGAGAGGCTTGATTGTGGGAGTCTTGCGTTGGCCGGGTCGTTCGTGGAGGCTCCTGGTGACGTCGCGAAACCGATTACGTCGTGCAGGAAGGACGGCTGGATGAGCACACCACGGTCGCCTGACGGCGGGAGGCGACCTGCTGCGACCGACTCGGTCAAGGCGCCGCTCCTCCCACTGATCGACCAGCTCGACCTCCAGCCCCTACAGAGGGAGTTCCTGCGTCGCCGCTGGCTGGACCAGGTCTGCTGGTTGGAAGGTAGAGCAGCCAGCTCGCAGCGGTGGTACAACCGCCTGCGGCTGATCACGATTGTCGGTGGGGTCATCATCCCGGCGCTGGTCGGCCTCAACGTCTCAGGCGTCGCCTCACAGCGGATCCGGTGGACCGTATTCGGCCTAGGCCTAGTGGTCGCGCTGGCGGCAGCGATCGAGGGGTTCTTTCATTTCAGCGACCGCTGGCCCCACTATCGCCGCACTGCCGAGCTACTCAAGAGCGAGGGCTGGCAGTTCTTCCAGCTCAGCGGCCCGTACGCCGGTTCTGGGGACCATGCCGGCGTCTATCCGCTGTTTGCCGCCCAAGTCGAGGCCCTCATCCAGCGGGATGTCGACGTCTACTTCACCGCGGTGGTGGCTGAGCGAGACCAGCAGCAGGACAAGCAGACGGGTGAGCAACCCGGGGGGGCACGCTCGACCGCTGCTGGCAGGTCAGGGCCAGCGACCGACCCGTCTATCTCACCTCCGACCGCCTTACCGGAGGCCGACCAGGCCGGCGTCGCCCACGAACCTGGGGGAAGAACATGACCGCCATCGACGACACCCGACCTCTCTGTTTCGTCTTGATGCCGTTCGGCATCAAGACCGACCCCAGCAGCGGCGTCACCATCAACTTCGACGCCATCTACCAGCAGATCATCCGGCCCGCGGTCGAGGCCGCCGACCTGAAGCCCATCCGGGCCGACGAAGAGCAAGTCGGCGGCATCATCCACAAGCCGATGTACGAGCGGCTCATTCTGTGCGAGTACGCCGTGGCCGACCTGACTACCGCCAACGCCAACGTCTACTACGAGCTTGGTATCCGCCACGCGATGCGACCCTGGAGCACCGTGCTGATCTTCGCGGACGGCGTCCGGCTGCCGTTCGACTTAGGGCCGATGCGCGGGCTTGCCTACCATCTCGATCCGGCTGGCACGGCAACCGATCCTGCGGCCGACCAGGACAAGCTCGCCGACCAGCTGCGAGCGGCGCGGCAGGAGGCCACCGACAGCCCGCTCTTCCAGCTCCTGGACGACCTCCCTCAGCCCGACGTCAGCCGGCTGAAGACCGACGTCTTCCGGGAGCGGGTCGAGTACTCCAACAACATCCAAGAGTGGCTTGCCAAGGCCCGGCGCCAAGGGGTCGCGGCGGTCCGCCAGGTTCGGGAGGAACTCGGCGACCTGCGCGATCAGGAGTCCGCGGTCGTGGTCGACCTGCTGCTGTCGTTTCGGGCGGTGGAAGCCTGGGACCAGATGGTCACGCTGGTGGAACAGATGCCGGCGGCGCTGGCCCGGGCGACGCTGGTACGGGAGCAGTACGCGCTGGCGCTCAACCGCGCCGGCCAAGGCGAGAAGGCCGAGCAGATCCTGCTCAAGCTCATCGCCGAGCGGGGGCCCAGCAGCGAGACCTACGGCATCCTCGGCCGGGTCTACAAGGACCGCTGGGAGGCAGCCCGCAAGGCCGGTAATGAGGTGCTGGCCCGAGGCCTGCTCGACAAGGCGATCAACGCCTACGTCAGGGGGTTTGAGAGCGACTGGCGCGACGCCTACCCGGGCATCAACGCCATCCAGCTCATGGAACAGCGCGAGCCGCCCGATCCGCGCCGGGAGGAGCTACTGCCGGTGGTTACCTACAGCGTGAAGCGCCGCATCAAGTCGACGCAACCGGACTACTGGGACTACGCCACCCTGCTCGAGCTGGCCGTGATCGACAGCGACGAGGAGAGGGTCATGAGCGTGCTCCCCGACGCCGTGGCCGCCGTCCGCGAGAGCTGGGAGCCCAAGACTACCCTGCAGACCCTACAGCGCCTACGCCTGGCCCGGGAGAAACGCGGGCCGGTCCCAGCCTGGATGGCGGAGGTCGAACAGGCCCTGCAGGAGGCGGCCGGATCGACCAATCCTGCTTCCAGCTCCTGAGCCCCACGCATCGGGCCGTGCTAGAGGCCGTGCTAGAGCTGGATCTTGGATCCGCCTCGACGCCGGTCACGGGCCGTACCAGGCCGTCGTCGCCGGCCGAGGCGATCCGCCGTCCGTCGGGGCTGAACGCCACGGCCTCGACCCCGTCAGCGTGCGCGCCGATCGCCTTGCGGTAGGGCTTGCCATCCGGCCGCCACAGCCGCACGGTGCCGTCGCTGCTGCCGGAGGCGAGCAGTCCTCCATCGGGGCGGAACGCGACGCTCGTCACGTCGGACTCGTGGCCCGTGAGCGGGTCGCACAGCGGCCTGCCGGACAGGTCCATCAGCCGCACCACGTTGTCGCGTCCACTGCTGGCGATCATTCCAGAGCCACTGGCCGTGCACGCCACCGCCATGATCCCGCCTTCGTGCGCGTCTGGGACGATGGCGCGGACGCTGCCGTCCAGGTTCCACAGGCGCAGTGACCGGTCACCGCCGGCGCTGACGACGCCGGCACCGTCCGGGTTGAACGCGACGGTCGCCACGAAGTCATGGCTGGGCCAGGCCGGGCCCGCCTGATCCCCGTTGCGGTCCCAGAGGGCGACCCCTGGCGGGGCGGGAGCCGGCACGGCCGCGGCAGGCTGCGGCAGCCAGTCCCACACGTAGACCAAGGCGCCACCGCCTCCGGCCAGCCAGCGCCCTTCCGCGCCGACCGCCACAGACGACACCGCCCCGCCTGGGCACAGGATCGGGGGGTGGATCTGGGTGCCGGACAGGTCCCACAGCTGCACCGTCCCGTTCTCGTCTCCGTAGACCAGCCGCTGCCGTCGGGGCTGAACGTCAGCGAGGTCACCAGGCTGCGGAGGCGGGCGCGGGACGGCGTGAGCGTCAGCAGCGCGGTCGCCTGCTCGGCGTCGGCCCGCAGCCGCTGTATCAGTCCCCGGGTCTCGGCGACCTGCCGCTGGCGCTCGGCTTCGAGGCGCTCCCGTTGCGCCTTTGGGCTCGCCTAACCGGAGCGTGACTCCTCCCCGGTTGCGCGTCAACGGATTCCCACTGTTCAGTGCATTCCGGCAGTTGAGGAGGTTGGTCTCCCACATCTAGGTGAGACGAGATGGTCCTCTCTAGAGGACTACCCTCCGCTGGTAGGGCGCGGCCGAGGTTACGGTGCCGATCGCACGAAGGAGGGGAACGGTGAAGGTGGGTGTGGTCGGAGTCGGCGCCGTGGGGGCGGCCACGGCGCTGTCGTTGATCGAGCGTGGCGGGATGTGCCGGGAGATCGTCGTCGTGGACCGCACGATGGAGCGGGCGAACGGGGTCGCCACCGATATGCGCTACGCCACGCCGCTGTCCCCGACGGTGGACGTGCGCGCCGGCGACTACGAGGCGCTGACCGATGCGGCGCTGGTGATCATCACGGCCGGGGTGAACGAGAAGGCCGGCGGCGCCACCGACCGGTCCGATCCACAGGGGCGGCGGCGGCTGCTCGACACCAACGCGAAGGTGTACGCCGACATCGTCCCCAAGATCGTGGCGGTCGCCCCGCAGGCGGTGCTGATGGTGGTCACCGACCCGCCGGACCCGCTGGCGGACCTCACCCGCCGGCTGGCAGGCCATGACCGAGTGTTCTCCACCGGCACCCTGATCGACAGCCTGCGCTTCCGCGTGCACCTGGCCGATCGGCTGCGGGTGCGGCCTCGCGACGTCCAGGCGATGGTGGTCGGCGAGCACGGCACCTCTGAGGTGCTCTTGTGGTCCTCCGCATCGGTGGGCGGCATTCCGGTCCTGGATCTGCTCGGCCAGAGCGGCCAACCCGTCGACGAGCTCAGGCAGGAGATCGAGAACGACATCCGGTACGCGAACATCACCATCATCGAAGGCACCGGGGCCAGCCAGTACGGCATCGGCGCCGTGTCGGCGCGGCTGGCCGAGGCGGTGCTGCGCGACGAGCGCGCTGTCCTGCCGGTGGCCGCCTACACGCCACGCTACGACGTGACCTTGTCACTGGTCAGCGTGCTCGGCGCTGGCGGCGTCCAGCAGATGCACGAACCCGCCATGACCGCCGACGAGCGCGCCGCCCTGGAGCGCAGTGCTGCCGCCTTGCGCGAGGCGGCGCGCCGTGTCCTCGCCGTCGGGCCATGACCGCCGCATGGGCCGTGACCCGACCTCGTACCTAAATCTTCCATGCACCCTTGACACTGCCTGATCTCATGGGTGCGGAACGGTTCAAGATCGCGGTGAGCTGAGCAGGCAGGGGCCGATGGCGACGAAGATGCGCGCGCGACCGGGCGGGATCCGTGCGGCCAGCGCCCGGTGGGGAGGGTGGCGGGCGCTCGGGGGCAGAGACCCGGGCGGGACGTCGCTGCGGCGCGCGCTGCGCGTGGCCATCGTAGTGCCGCCCATGGCCGCCTTCGCCGGGACCATCGTTGGGGATCCCGCCGCTGTGTTCGCCGTGTTCGGCGCCTTCGCGCTACTGGGCCTGGCGGACTTCGGAGGGCCGACGATCCCGAGGGCTCGTGCCTACGCCGGCGCCACCGCGGTGGGGGCTGGGCTGGTCCTGCTCGGGACGCTCGCGTCGGCGACTGCCTGGTCGGCGGTGGGCGGTGGAGACGCGCGACGCCGTCGTCGGGTGCTTGCGAGCCTGGCGCGGAGCCCCGGACTCGCCACTCGGCCCGACCGCGATCGCCCTGGCGACGGCCTGGTTCTGGAGCGTGGAGACCGCCCGGCTCGGCGGCGAGCTGGCCCAACCGCTGGCCGCCGTGGCCGCCGCCGCCCAATCCCCCTGGTGGCGATGACCACGCCGCCGCCAGCGCCCGTTAGTTAGCGGACAGGATCGAGGGCTTGCGCGCGGGCTGCTTGGGCGAGCCCGACGTTCCGGCGCGCTCGGGTTCGGCCGCGGGGGCTGTTGCCGGGGGGCTGTTGAGGAACCGCCGGCTGTGCGGGCTGCGACGGGGGACTCGGCCGAACCGCGCGCGGCGCGCGCGGCGGCTCGCTGGACGTGGCGTGCCCAGTCGATGAACCTCTCGGTGTCCTGGCCGCGGTCCTCGGCGATGAAGTCATCGGCCAGCCGGTCGATGTCCTCGTCCGAGAACCCCGCGGCGAGCAGGGCCTGGCGGGCGTCGTTGGCAAGCAGGCGGGCGCTCTCGACCTCCGCAGCCTGTGGCTGCGGGTAACCGGGATCGGAGGTCGCGTCTCGCTTGACGCCCGCCAGTGACCCTGGCGGGTAGTCACGGTCGGCCGAGGACATCGCGGATCGAAGATCGGTGTTCATCACGTCACCCTCTTGCGCTCTGGAGCAGTCTCGGGTGGCGCTGGCGGACAGCGCCGATGTGGCCGTGTCTCCTGACACCTTCCAGCATCGGCGTCACCGGGTCGGATGTCGTCGTGGCCAGCGCCAAACTCCGGTACCTGCTAGCCGGTGCCCGAGCGCTCCAGCCGCCCGGAAGCCAACATGGGCACCGGCCGCGCGGGCGCGCCGCCGGCCGCGTGCCATCAAGGATCCGTGGCGTTGTCACGCGCTTCGCAAGGGCCAACGCCGCCTGGCTCATCCTGGGCGTCCTGTCCCACAACCTCGCCTGGTGGTGAGCCGCCTGGGCTTGGGCGAGCATCTGCTCACCACCAAGGCGAGCCCCGCTCCTACCGGGCCGTGACCGGCGATCCGGCGGGCATGGCGTGCAGCAGCGCCCTGACGCGCGCGACCCCTTCGATCGCCGCGCCGGCGTCGGCGGCGCAGGGGATCAGGTTGAAGCTGCCGCAGCCGGCCAGGACGTAGGAGGCCAGGAACGCGGCCACGTCGTCGGGGGTGCCGTACGGCGAGTAGCGCTCGAAGCGCTCGAACGGCAACCGGTAGTACGCCTGCATCGCCGGTGCCAGCAGCGCCCGGGCCTGCTCACGGGAGCCACCAAACCCGCACCACACCTGCATGCCGTGGCGCCAAGCGATGCTGCCGCGGCCGGCCTGCCCGGCCACCTCGTCGACGGTGGCGGCCACCTTGGCAAAGCGGGCCGCGGAGACCCAGATCCCAAGCCAGCCGTCGCCGAGCCGCGCCGCCCGGCGCACCGCCGCCTCGGAGCGGCCACCGACCACGATGGGGACCGGCGGGTCCGGCGCGGGCAGCACCAGCGCGTCGTCCAGGTCCAAGAACTCGCCGTGGTGGGTGACCTGCTCGCCCGCGAGCAGCCGCCGCAGGATCGCCAGGCACTCGTTCGTGCGCCGCCCGCGGCTGGCCGGGTCCACGCCGCACACGGCCACCTCGTGGCGGTCCTCGCCACTGATGCCGACGCCAAGCACCAGCCGGCCAGGGGCCAGCTCCGCGAAAGTGGACAGCTGGCGGGCCACCGGCACCGGGTGCCGCAGCGCCAGCAGGTAGACGGCCACGTGCACCGGCAGGGTCGGGTGCGCCATGGCCATGGCGGTCGCGTCAATCAGCCCGTCGCGGCCCGCGCCGGTCAGGAAGCTGACGTGGTCGCCGACGGCGACGTGGTCGATGCCGACGTCGCCTGCCAGCGCCTGGAAGCGGCGCAGCTCCCCGGGGTCGCGGCCGAGCATCGCCGGGAGGATCCCGACCCGTGCGGTCATGACGCCGGCTCCGCACCGGCGGCGAACAGCTCGGCGGCCTGATCATCGGCTTGCTGTTGAGGTGGCAGCTGGATGAGCGCCATCGCGTCTTCCCCGGTCAGCGATCAGTAGCTGAAGGTGGTGGCGCCGTCGTCACCGATCCACTGCCACATGGGCACGGTGCCGCCCAGCTCGGCAGCCTCGATGAGCTGGCGCTTGTCGAGCTTTCTGGCGTCGAAGCAGATGGGGCAGACAGGGTAGCGCCCGCCTGCCTTGGCGTACCGGTCGACCAGCTCGACCAGTGGCGGGCAGCCCTCACACGCCACCGCGGTGGCGACGCCCTCCAACGCCAGCCGCGCCGCCTCCTTGGTCAGGAAACATGAGTGTCGGGCGGCCCTGCTCGGCCGCGCCGACCGCGACCAGGAACGCGACGGTGACCCGCTCGGGGTCCTCCAGTCCAGTGGTGAGGCTGATGACTGCCTTTCCGGCCATGGCTGCCTCCTGTTCGTGTTGTTCACGCGGCGCACGTAGGCGCCGCCCATCGAGTGCGGGTGCAGCACCTCCTCCGTTGCGTCAGAACGGGCAGGTCCTGGGATTCTCCGCTGGGATGAACGGGTTGGCCACCGTCGCGGGGGAGTCGCTGGCAGGCGGTGGGCGCCAACGCGCCACCCGGACGGTGGCGGACCTGCACACATCGATACAGACCGTCCGAGCGTATAGGATACGGCGATCTCGGCAGAAACAATCAGACAAAGGTGGCATACTGTGCGGTTGTATCGCATCGTAATCGGCCTGATCGCCCGGGGTGGGACTGCTCGTCGTCGGCGCCCTGAGCCTCTCCGACACCGCCGTCAAGTGCGGCTCCAAGGTCATGAAGCCCGGGACTGTCTGCGCCACCACCCGCAAGGGCACCACCACCGAACGCACCTATGACCAGCAGCGGTCCTATAACCGCCGGGTCGGCGTGTTCTCGGCCGGAGGCGGGCTGGTCGTGACCGTGGTATGTGGGGCGGTGCTCGCGGGCACCGTCCGCAGACGGCGCGCCACCTCGCGGCCGAAGGCCAGGCCGTCCGGCCAGCAGTAGCCCGGCGGGCTGGGTGTGGGCGGCGGCCAGCCAGTGGCAGGTCGCCTCGATGCTGGCCGGGCTGACCAGCCGGGCAAGCCACGCGTCCAGCTTTGGGACCGGGTCGGCCTCGCGGCGTTCCTCCTTGATCACGATTGATCACGTCGGGGTCTTCGCGGGCGTGGCGGTGACCGCGGTGGCGGCCGACAGCGCCATCCACCCGGCGGCGTAGGCGAACCCGGCGGCGGGGGAGACTGCCGCGTACAGCAGGCCGACGGCGGCGGAGGAGGCGAAGTCGCCGAAGGACTGCACCCCGCCGAGCAGGCCGAAGCCGCTGCCGCGCAGCCGGTCGGGCAGCAGCCGCGCGACCAGCGCGGACTCGGCGGTCTCGGCCAGCCCGATGCCGCAGCCGGCAAGCGCGAAGCAGGCCAGCAGCGCCGGCCAGGTGTGCAGCGGCAGCGTGAATCCGGCGTAGGCCAGCAGGTAGCACAGCGCGCCGCTGGCCAGCACCAGCCGAGGGCCGGCGCGGTCGATCCAGTGCCCGCCCACCAGCGCAATGGCGGCGGCGACGGCATTGTGGGCCGCGTAGACCAGAATCGCCAACGAGGCCGCCGCAGCCAGCGAGCGGCCGCCGGTATGCAGCAGCTGGGTGGCGCGCAGGATCAGCAGGGTGGTGGCGACGTTGCCGAGCTCGAAGGCGGCCACCGGCAGCAGCGGGCGCAACAGCCCCGCCTGGCGCAGCCCGGCCAGCTCCAGGCGGGCCCGCCGGGCGGCGGCCGCGCCGTGGCCGCGGGCCTCTCTGGCGGCGACGGTGATGGCGACGGCGGCAAACAGGCCGGGGATGGCGGCCAGGTACATGGCTGGGCGGATGCCCAGCCAGGCGAGCAGGGCGGCGGCCAGCAGCGGCCCGGCGACCGCGCCGAGGTTGTCGCCAGCGCGCTCCAGCCCGAACGCGCGACCATAGGCCCCTCGGGGAGCCAGCGAGGCGAGCAGGCTGTCACGGGCGGGGGAGCGCAGGCCGCGGGAGGTCCATGCCAGCGCTCGCAGCACGCCGACCTGCCAGACGGTGGCGGCCAGGCCGATCGCGCCGGTGGCTAGGGCGGTGCCGAGGTAGCCACCGCTGGCCAGCCGGCCGCGGCGCTGCGGGTCGTTGGCGAGCGGGCCGCCGAGGAGCTTCATGACGCCGGTGAGCGCGTCGCTGATGCCCTCGATCAGGCCGAGCGCGCCGGCGGAGGCGTGCAGGGTGCCGGTGAGGAAGCTGGGCAGCACCGCGGTGGTGATCTCGTGGCCGGCGTCGGAGAAGAAGCTGGCAGCGCCGATCCCGCCGACGCCGGGCGTGAGCCAACGACCCTGGTCGGTCTGGTCGGTGTCGCCGCTCAACTGTGCTCCGTGCGGCCTGGGGCGCGACTTCGGCAAAGCAGTCCGGACAGTACCACTGGCTCACGTCCGAGACTCCGCCGGTGCGGCGTCAACGGCTGCGCGGAGGCCGTGCTCGTCGCTCGCTGAGGAGCCGCCAGCGCTCGATGCGCCATTGCCGTATAAGCTCTACGGCTCGAAGGCGAGCTGATAACGCGGAGGAGATCCATGGCTGAGGACGGCGGCGCGCCACTGCGGAGCGCGACGATCACCGGTTTGGCGACGGCCAGGGCCATGCTGCGCCCGCTTGGGTTTACGCGCGAGCGGCTGGCCAGACCCAATATCGGCGTCGCGCACATGTGGAGCGAGACGGGGCCGTGCAACTTCAGCCACCGTCAGGTCGCCCAATGGGTCAAGGACGGGATCGAGGCGGCCGGGGGAACCGCCTTCGAGTTCGCCACCATCTCCGTCAACGACGGCATCACCATGGGCACCCAGGGCATGAAGGGCTCGCTGGTCAGCCGCGAAGTCATCTGTGACTCGATCGAGCTGGTGACGCGCAGCCACATGTTCGACGGGCTGGTCGTCATTGTCGGCTGCGACAAGACCATCCCCGCGGGCGCCATGGCGTTGGCGCGGCTGAACCTCCCGGGGCTGGTCCTCTACAGCGGCAGCATCGCCCCGGGTCACCTGGGCGGCGTGGACCTCACCATCGTGAGCGTCTTCGAAGCTGTCGGCGCCCACGATGCCGGCAAGATCGACGCCGCAGCGCTGCAGGCCATTGAACAGGCGGCGTGTCCTGGCGCTGGCGCGTGCGGGGGGCAGTTCACCGCCAACACGATGGCCTGCGCGATGGAGTTTCTCGGCCTCAGCCCTGCCGGGACCAACGAGGTGCCCGCCCTCGACCAGCGCAAGCCGCAGGTGTCGCGTCAGGCGGGCGAGCTGGTGGTGCGCCTGGTGCGCGCAGGCGTCCTGCCCCGGTCGATCCTCACCCGCGACGCGTTCGAGAACGCGATCGTGAGCTTTGTGTCGACGGGCGGCTCGACCAACGCGGTGCTGCACCTGCTCGCCATCGCACACGAGGCGGGCGTGCGGCTGGAGCTGGAGGACTTCCACCGGATCGCCACCCGGTCACCCATCTACGCCGACCTCAAGCCCGGCGGCCGCTATGTGGCCACCGATCTGTACCGCGCCGGCGGGCTGGCGCTGCTCTCCAAGCGCCTGGTCGAGGCGGGCCTGGTCCACCCGGACACCCGCAATGTTGATGGCAGGACGCTTGGGCAGATCGCGGCAGCCGCCCAGGAGACGCCCGGCCAGCGCGTGATCCTCCCGGTCGACCGGCCGCTCAAGCAGACCGGCGGGATCGAGATCATGTACGGCAATCTCGCGCCCGACGGCTGTGTCATCAAGCTGGCCGGCCACGACCGCACCAGGCACTCCGGCCCCGCGAAGGTCTTCGAGAACGAGGAGGACTGCTTCCAGGCCGTCAAGGACGGGCAGATCCAGCCAGGCGACGTCATCGTCATCCGCAACGAAGGCCCGGTCGGCGGCCCCGGCATGCGGGAGATGCTGCACGTCACCGCCGCCATCGTCGGCGCTGGCCTGTCCGAGCAGGTGGCGCTGGTGACCGACGGCCGCTTCTCTGGCGGCACCCACGGTTTCATGATTGCTCACGTGGCGCCCGAGGCGGCCATGGGCGGGACGATCGGCCTGGTCCGTACCGGCGACGTCATCACGATCGATGTCGCCACCCGGCAGCTCACCCTCGACATTACTCAAGAGGCGTTGGAGGAGCGGCGCGCCGGGCATGTCCCGGCGCAGTCAGCGATGGCCTGGGGTGTGTTCGCCAAGTATGCCGAGACCGTGCGGTCGGCGAGCCTTGGAGCGGTCACCACCACCGCAACGGCCCCCGGAGTGCCGCAGCTGGCCACGGCCACCGTAGAGCCGTCGCCCTAATCGCGCCAGCCAAGCCGCGTTAGGAGCGGTCTCGGACAGCAGTCCCCGCCCTGTCAGGAGGGACATCATGGACCAGGCAGCTCCCGTGCCATGGCAAGCCAGGCGTGCGAGGAGGTGAGCGCGGGATGCTGAACGCGTATGTACTCATCCAGACTGAGGTCGGCAAGGTAGCCCATGTGGCCCAGGTGCTTAGCAACCTGGATGGTGTGCACTTGGCCGAGGACGTCACCGGCCCCTACGACGTCATCGCCAGGGTTCAGGCGCCCGGTCTGGATCAGCTGGGCCGGCTGGTGGTTTCCCGCATCCAGGTCGTGGACGGTATCACTCGCACCCTGACTTGCATGGTGATCCACCGGTAGCCGCGTGACACGTGGCTCAGGAATGTCAGGAGCGGCCAGCCAGACGCTTCGCAATGGCACGAGCCCACCCGACCAGCGCCGGATGGGCTCGTGTTGCCGTCCGCGCTCGGGCTACGGGCGCTCCAGCAGCCGCACGTTGGCGGCTTGGGCGCCCTTGGGCCCCTGCGTGACGTCGAACTCGACGGCCTGCCCCTCCTCG
>JBKPDO010000345.1:0-2599 GCA_046727955.1 bacterium
CAGGCCGGGGAGGCGGCGCGATGACCAGCGGCATCATCACGCCGGACCGCGCGGCCATGCCGGCCGGCCGCGACGGCTTCGCGCAGCTGCTGCGCGCGGAGTGGACCAAGTTCCGCACCGTCCGCGGCTGGGTCATCGGCACGCTGGTCGCGGCGCTGGTGATGGTGCTGCTCGGGCTGCTCACCGCGTCGGGCAGTCGTTGCGTCGGTCCGGGCGGTCAGGCTGCCCCGCCGTCCCGATCGGGCCGGGCGGCGGACCGGTGACCGACAAGTTCTACTTCGTGCACCAGCGGCTGGCCGGCGACGGCAGCATCACCGTCCGGGTGACCTCGCTGACCGGCATCATCACCTACCCCCAGTCCAACCCCAACGCCATCGTCCCCGGCGTCGAGCCGTGGACCAAGGCCGGGATCATCGTCAAAGAGAACACCAACCAAGGGTCGGCCTACGCGGCTGTCATGGTCACCGGCGGCCACGGGGTGCGGATGCAGTACAACTACATCCACGACACCGCCGGCAGCCCCGGCGGCGTCTCCGCGGCGTCCCCGCGCTGGCTGCGGCTCACCCGCACCGGTGACACCATCACCGGTGACGAGTCAACCGACGGCGCCCACTGGACCACGGTCGGCACCGCGCACCTGGCCGGGTTGTCGTCCACGGTGCAGACCGGGCTGTTCGTCGCTTCCCCGGGCGACGTGCAGGTGTCCCAAGGTGTCGGCGGGGGATCCCAGGTGCACTTCACCCAGGCCACCGCGGTCTTCGACCAGGTGAGCCTGCATGGCAAGGCTTCCGGCGCGTGGCGTGGGGACGCTGTTGGCGGCGCCGGAGGCACCGATTGGGAGCGCTACCACCGTCCGGCGGGGGTTGAGGAGTCCGGCGGCACGTTCACGGTGACCGGGTCCGAAGGCGACATCGCGCCGGTCGTGGACGGTGGCAGGGGGATCCAGGACCTCCTCCGCGGCGCGTTCGCCGGGCTGATCGTGCTGATCGTGGTGGCCACGATGTTCATCACCGCCGAGTACCGGCGGGGCCTGATCCGCACCACCCTGGCCGCCAGCCCCCGCCGCGGCCGGGGGCTGGTGGCCAAGGCCGTCGTGCTCGGCTGGGTCGCCTTCGTGGCCGGGCTGGCCGCCGCCGTGGTCGCGGTCCCCCTCGGCGAGCGGATCCTGCGCGCCAACGGCGGCCACCTCGACCCGGTGAGCTCGCTCACCCAGGTGCGGGTGGTCGCCGGGACTGCGGCGCTGCTGGCCGTCGCCGCCGTCCTGGCCCTTGCCGTGGGGGCCCTGCTGCGCCGAAGCGCTGCGGCGGTCACCGCCGTCATCGTGGCGATGGTCCTGCCGTACGTCCTGGCGGTCGCCTCCGTGCTGCCCGCCGGCGCCGCGGGGTGGCTGCTGCGGCTCACCCCGGCCGCCGCCTTCGCCATCCAGCAGAGCCTTCACCAGTACCCGCAGGTCACCGCCGCCTACGCGCCGTTGGCCGGCTACTTCCCGCTGGCGCCGTGGGCCGGCTTCGCGGTGCTGTGCGGCTACGCCGCGCTCGCCCTGGGCCTGGCCGCCTTGCTGCTGCGTCGGAGGGACGCATGAGCCAGCCACCACGCGCGCGGCAGGCGAACCTGCGCGACGCACTGCACACGGAGTGGACCAAGCTGCGCACCGCACCGGGCACGAGCTGGCTGCTGCTGGCCGCCATCGCCCTGACCGTGGCCGTGAGCGCCGCGGCGGCCGCCGCCATCACCTGCCCGTCCGGGGGCTGCGCCGTGGACGCCGCCAAGGTCAGCCTCACCGGGATCCAGCTTGGTCAGGCGGTCGTCGCCATTCTGGCGGTGCTGGCGGTCAGCGGCGAGTACAGCACCGGCATGATCGGCGTCACCCTGGCGGCGATGCCGCGCCGGACCACCGTCCTGGCCGCCAAGGCGGCCGTCATCAGCGGCCTGGCGTTGGCGGCGGGCACCTTCGCCGTGCTCGCGTCGGTGCTGGCCGGGCGGCTCCTCCTGCCCGGCCACGGCTTCACCCCCGCCCACGGCTACCCACCGCTGTCGGTGGCCGACGGACCGGTCCTGCGCGCCGCCGCCGGCTCGGTCCTCTACCTCGCCCTGATCGCCCTGCTTAGCCTCGGCGTTGCCACCGCCGTGCGGGACTCCGCCACGGCCATCGGGGTCGTCCTCGGCCTGCTGTACCTGTTCCCGATCATGGCCCAGGTGGTCTCCGACCCGCACTGGCAGCGGCACCTCCAGCAGATCGGCCCGATGACCGCGGGGCTGGCCGTCCAGGCCACCACCCACCTCAGCAGCCTGCCCATCAGCCCATGGGCCGGCCTCGGCGTGCTCGCCGCCTGGGCCGCCGCAGCCCTCCTCGCTGGCGGGCTGCTGCTGCGGCTGCGCGACGCGTGAACACGACGCCAAGGCCGTGCCCCGGGCACCCGGGCCATCGCATGAACCTGAGACGCTGCGGCAGGCACTCTGATTCCCCCTGGGTTTTGTGGAGGCTCCATCGCTTGGAAGGCAGGATGGAGTCATGGCACACAACAGCAGTCCCAACCCCTCACAGCGGCGCTACCCGCCCGAGCTGCGTGAGCGGGCGGTGCGGATGGTGCTGGAGACC
>JBKPDO010000346.1:0-8609 GCA_046727955.1 bacterium
GGGTCCGGCAGGAAGCAGCCCAGGTAGCGCACGGTGGTCATCTGCAGGCTGAACCCGAGGCGATTGTGGTCGCCGCGGCGCTTGTCGACGCGCTCCCAGTCGGCGTCGTCCAGCCAGAAGTACCGGTCCAGCTCCGTCCGCGACGGCGGGCCGGTGAACCGCCCGAAGGCTGCTGCTTGCTCGTCGGTCAGGAACTCGACCGGCACCACGCCTCCCGGAGGATCTCAGCCCCCGGATGCAGGCGGGAGCGATCAGATCAGCTCAACCGACCAGCCCCCCGCAGGTCACGCAGCCCGGATCCTACCGTCAATCCCCGTTCCTCCAGGACGCGTCCCCTTGAGGGCTTAGCGGAGGATCCGTCGTGGATGTTCCCCGGACCCGGTGACCGAGATTGACCTTGCCGGGCGAGAGCGGGTGCAGCGTTCGCTGCCATAGGCTGTCGACCGGGCTGTCGGCGCTGGCCTCGGCGAGGGTGAGCACGGGTTGGACCAGCTCGTCTCGGGTCGAGTCGGGCAGGCGCTCCGCGAGCACGGTCAGGCCGTCGAGCGCGTCCGACCGGGCCGGATCGACGTCGCCAGTCCCCTCTGCCGCAAGGCGCAGCAGGTGGCGCGCGACGCGTTCGATGGTTGGCGCGGGCAGCAGGAGCGCGAAGCACGCCGCCTCGAGCCGGGGCTGGCCGCCCAGATCGGCTCGGAAGTCGCTCCCCGACCAAGGCCGGGGTTCCTCGTCGAGGAGCCGAGCGACGCGCTGTTCCGCCTCGGCCAGCACGGCCGGATGGGGGTCTTCCGCCATGGCAAGCGCGACGATGGCGTCGCGTGCACCTCGGTCTGCCAGCTCGCGCAGCCCGGGGAGCAGCGGCTGGACCAGGCTGTCGGCAAAGGGCAGGCGTGCCGTGCGGTAGCCGAGGTCGCCGCCGAGTTCGATGCATCGGAGCAGCACTCGGCCGATCCGGTCCCGCCGCTCCGGGTGTGCCTGGTAGAGGCCGAACAGGCCACGGCGCAGATCACGGTCCGCCCGGCCCACCTGCCCAGGGGCTCGGTCCACAAGCCGCTCGAAGACCGCGAGCGCCTCGTCGACCAGGCCGACGGGGACGCGCTCGCTCAGGGCGGCCAGCGCGCCGAGCGCCTCCAGGTGGACCTGCGGGCCGAACGGGCTCTGTGGCAGGCCTGGGGTGGCGGCCAGCACCGCGCGGAGTGTCGGTTCGAGCTGCGCGTCTGGCACGACGTCTGCTTGGGCGGCGACCACGGCGAGCGCAGCCGCCCGCTCCCAAGGGACCGGGCTCGCCAACGCCCAGGCGACGTCGAACCACACGCCGGGCTCGGCAGCCTCGGCAGCTTGCTCCTTGGCCTTCTTGGCCTCGCCGGCGGCGATATACTGGCCGACGGCCGCCCCGGTCTGGGTGACGGCGGTGTCCGGGGTCGCGGTCGCCACGTAGAGGTCGCCGAGCAGCTCCCTGGCGTCGAGCTCGGCGGCCAGGTGCCCACAGACGCGTGCGTCCCGCAGGTAGTGGAACAGGTCCTGGTGCGCGGAGGGCATGCTGCCCTTGTGCCAGGCCTGGAGCGCGGCCGCTTTGGGGTCGTAGCGGCGGGGCAGGTAGCGGGCCTCGCCTTCGCGAGCGACCGTGCGGGCGCGCAGGAGCGGCTCAGCGAAGTCGCTTCGTGGGAACGGGAAGCGCATGTGCAAGATCGCCACCGACCGGAGGGCTTCGGCGGCCTCCCCCACAGCTTGGCGGTGGTGGCGTGGTCGACCGCGCGCCAGTAGGCCTCCTCGGCCGGCTCGGGGTCAGCCTTGCCCGCCAGCCACCGCCCGTAGCGCGCCATGACCAGCGCGGCCTGCGCTGGTTCGAGGTCCCGTGCGGTGTTGGCGCGCCGCCAGAGGGTGGCGAAGTCCCCGTCGGCCTCGGCGATACACAGCCGCAGGCGAACGCCGAGCGCTTCGCCATCGGGATGCTCCAGCGTGGCCTCGGCCGTCTCGGCCATGGCGAGCAGGGTCGCTCGAAGCTCCACGAGCACGTCGGTGTGGTCGGTGACGGCGGCCACCTCGGCGAGGAACAGCGCGACCCGGGGCGCTGCGGCGTGGTCGGCCTCGGTGAGGGTGTCCAGGGCGCAGCGAAGGACGGTGAGCGCCCCGGAGGGGTCCTGATGCCAGGCGGACATGGTCTTGAGCGCCTCGATCTTCGCCTGCTCGGCCGTCGGCAGCCCGCCGGCGATCGGCTCCACGCGCGCCAGGAACGTCGATGGCCCGAGCCCCTGCTCGATGTCGCGGGTTGCCATCTCCAGGCAGAGCTTGGCGGCGTCCTGCGTGCTTCCAGCGGCCAGCAGGGCATCGGCCTGCCGCCCGGCGAGCAGGTCAGCGTGCGCATCGAAGCGGTCCTCGCGGAGCCTCACCGCGATCGTGGCGAAGATCCTCGCGGCCTCGGCGGGGTCGCTTGGCAGCAGGCGCTCCGCGCGCTGAGCCTCCCCGTCCACCCCGAGGTTGCGGAGCGGCCCGCGCACCAGGTCGTCACCGGTGAGCCCGGGGCCATGCTGCGGGCCACCGGCGCGAAGGCCGGCGCTGAGCTGCCACTGCCCGCTGCTTTGGAGCTTGTCGACCAGGCCCATCCGGGTCACACCGCCGGCGAGCGGCACGAGATCGGCGACGAGGTTGAGCACGGCCGCGAACAGCTCGGGGGCGCGGTCGTCGTCGTTGGCCGGGAGCGCGCGGCGGAGCTGGTTGATCGCGGTCGTGCGATGGACGCCGGTGGACTCCTCCAGCGACCAGGCCAGGACCCGCAGCCCACGCAGCAGCATCCACAGCTCCGGGTCCCGTTCGATCGCAGCCGCCTGGTCAGCCGCCGCCTTGGCCTGCACGAGCTGGCGCAGCCGATCACGCACCGGTTTGCCGGTATGCCCCTCGGCCGCGACCGCCTGGTAGAACGCACTGGCGTCGTCATGAGCCCAGGCGAGCCGGGTCAGCTCGTGCAGCGACGCCTGGCCCGGGGTGCCCAGGTCCAAGAGCAGCCCGAGCCGCCTGGTGCCGTTGAGGATGGCGGCCGGGTTCTCTCGCATGGTGCTCAAGAAGATCCTCACGAGCTCGACGAACTTGGTGTCCGAGGCGGTCAGCCTCGGGCGGTGGCGCACTTGGATCTCCAGCGTGCGGCGCACGCCTTTGCTGGCTCCCTCGACGACGATGTCGTCGAGCAGATGTCGGGCGTAGCGCTGCTGGAACCGCACCTTGGTGATGGGCAGGTCAAGCCCTGGGAGCTCCTCTCGGGCGAGGAGCGCAGCCAGCGTGCATGCGGCGGCGAGCTTCTCGAAGGTCTCACCGCCGCCACCGGTCGAGAAGGGGGAGGCGAGCGCCATGGACTGCTCCTCAAGACAGCAGGACAGGGGGGACGGGAAGGGGCCTGCTCCCGTGGTCCGCTGTCGCAGCCGGGATGACCGTCTCGTCTGGGCGCATGGTAGCCTCGCTCCGGCTCACCAGCACACGCGTCGACCAGTTCGGAGAGTTGGCGCCCTGGTCGGCCTTGCGACACAGTCCGACCCCGACGGCGAGACCACACGGCCGCAAGCGAATCAGCTCGGTCCGGGTTGATCCTCCGCGTGGTCGGCGCACCCGGGTCAGGAGGGTGGCAGGGTCCATGCCGGCTCGCCGAGCTGCCAGCGGCCCTGGTCCACCTGGACGAAGGCCGGATGGCCGGTGAGGACCTCGTGGACCTCGGCGATCGACGGCGCCGGCTGCGCTAAATGCTTCCTGACAGTGGTTGCGCGATGAAGATAATGGGCATGGTCAAGACTCCTGCTTGCAAGGGGGACGATCATGCCGCCGCCGCTGCGCGTGCCCCTGGACCCGGCCGAGCAGACGGAGCTGGAACACCGCTACCTGGCCACCCGCGACGCCGAGACCCGCACCCGCTACCAGATCGTCCTGCTCAACGCGCAGGGCCATACCCCACCCCAGATCGCCATGCTGGTCCGGCGCAGCCCCGGCACCGTCCGCCGGGTCCTCAAGCGCTACCTTGCCGGCGGCGCCGACGCGGTGCCGCACCGGCCCCATCTGGGTCAGCCGCCGCACTACCCGCCCGCCTGGCAGGCCGAGCTGGTCCGGGTCGCCGAGCTGGACCCCCACCAGGTCGGGGTGGACAGTGCGCTGTGGACCTGCCGGCTGCTGAGCGACTACCTGCATCGGGTCACCGGGCACCGTGCCGGGATCGAGACGGTCCGCCTGGCGTTGCACCGCGCCGGGTATGTGTGCAAGCGGCCCCGCTGGGTGCTTCACCGCAAGGCCCAGGCCCAGCCGGGGTGGGCAAAACGGCTGAGGGTGGAGGCACTGCTGGCAGCCGCCGCATCACCGGTGCCTCCACCCGCATGCGACCTGATCCCGGATGCGACCCTGGCCGCCGACCTGTTCCCCGCCGACCTGCCCCGGCTGCTGGCGCTGCTGGAGCGCGCGGACCTGTACCTGCAAGACGAGGTCGAGGTTGCCCTGCACCCGACCCTGACCCGGGTGTGGTCCCGGGCCGGACGGTCGGGGCAGCGGCTGGTCCAAGCACCCGGCAACAACGCCAAGCAGTGCGGCTTCGGGCTGGTCGACTGGCGCGACGGTTGGCTGGACTTCGAGCTGGCCGACGGCCGCCGCGCCGCGCCACTGGTCGTCCAACTGCGCCGCACGGTGGCCCGTTCCCGGCAGCGCGGCCGCATCGCCATGGTGATCCTGGACAACCTCGGCATCCACACGCCCAAGGGCTCGCGGCTGCTGCGCGCACTGCTGGCCGAGCTGGGCGAGGACCTGGTGCTGGTCTACACCCCCACCGACGACCCCGACGCCAACCGCATCGAGTGGTTGTGGCGCGCCTTCCGCCGCACGGTCACCCACACCCACCAGCGTCAGCGCCTTGAAGACCTGGTCGCCGACGCCGACCGGTGGGCGCGCACGATCACCCCAGCCCAAGTGCTGTCGCAGATCGGCAGCCCGTTCGCACCCGACCAGCAGCCGGGCCTGAGGGAGGAACTCAACCATGCGGCATGAACTCCCGGGAAGCATTTAGTAGGGCTCTGTCAGGTCGGTGGTTGATGGGTAGGGTGTGAGGGGCCGTCCTCCCGGTCCGAGCGAGGGAGAGGCCATGGGGGGTATCACAGCGGCCGAGCTGGCCGCCATCGGTGACCGCCTGGAAGGGTTCGCCGAGGATCTGTTCGCGTCGCTGCCCCGTAGGGATCAGCGCGCCCGCGGGCAGTGCTACCTGCGTGGGCTGCTGCTGGAGGGGCGGCGCAAGTCGATCGAGCCGATGGCGGCACGCCTCGGCGGGGAGGTGCACTACCAGGCGCTGCACCACTTCGTGGCGGCCAGCCCGTGGGACTGGCGGCCGGTGCGGCGGCGGCTGGCCGAGGTGCTGTGCGGCGCGCTGGCGCCGACCGCGTGGGTGGTGGACGACACCGGCTTCCCCAAAGATGGCGAGCACTCGGTGGGGGTGCAGCGCCAGTACTGCGGCACGCTGGGCAAGCGGGCCAACTGCCAGCTGGGGGTGTCGGTCAACGCGGTCATCGAGCAGGCCTCCTGCCCGCTGGACTGGCGGCTGTTTGTGCCCGAAAGCTGGGATGAGGAGGCGATGGCCACCCGGCGGGCCGCCTGCCACCTGCCCGCTGCTGTTCATCATCGGCCCAAGTGGCAGCTGGTGTTGGACATGCTGGATGAGCTGGCGGGCTGGGGTCTTTCGCCGCCGGTGCTGCTGGCCGACTGCGGCTACGGGGACACAGGCGAGTTCCGCTGGGGGCTGGAGGGCCGAGGGGTCGCCTACGTGGTGGAGGTCCGCGCCGACACCAGCGCCTACCCCGAGCAGGTGCACCCGACCGTCCCACCGTCCAAGGGGCGTGGCCGCCGGCCCCGGCCGCGGTACCGCCACCAGCCGTCCTCGCTCAAGCAGCTGGCCATGGCGGCCGGACCGCAGGCCTGCACCGAGCTTGTCTGGCGGCGTGGCAGCAAGGGGCTGCAGCGCGGCCGCTTCCTGGCGCTGCGGGTCCGCCCGGCCGGGGTCACCCCCCGCCGGCTGGCACGAGCGGCTGGCGGGGAGCTGCCGGTGTGCTGGCTGCTGGTGGAATGGCCGGTCGGCAAGCCCGAGCCGACCAAGATGCTCCTATGCCTTGTCAAGTCGTGGCTGCGACCACTTCGCGGTAGATCTCTCGGGCGATGTAGCGCTTGAGGCAGCGGATGATCTCGTTCTTGGACTTGCCTTCCTTGGTGCGACGCTCCACGTAGGTCTTGGTGCGCTGGTCACAGCTCATGCGGCTCATGGCGATCACCCACAGGGCATTGTTGGCCTGCCGGTCACCGCCGCGGTTGAGCCGATGGCGCACGATCTTGCCGGAGGAGGCTTCCACGGGTGCGGAGCCGCACAGCATCGCAAAGGCGGCCTCTGAGCGCAGCCGGCCGGGGTTGTCGCCCGTGGCCACCAGCAGCGCACTGGCCACCTGGGGTCCGACGCCACGCCGGGCCACGAGCTTGGGGGCAGCCTTGGCCGTGAGCTGGATGAGCTTGCGGTCGAGCCGGTCGAGCTCGGCGCTGAGCGCCTGGTGGCGGCGGGCGAGCTCGCGCAGGGCGAGCTTGGCGGCCGCGACCGGGCTGGTGAGCGCGCCCGGCCGGAAGGCGGCGGCCACCTCGACCAGCCGGTCGGGGGCGAGCGTGCGCAGTTGGCGGCGCAGCTCGTCAGGAGCCGTGACGACCAGGCTGTCGAGCTGGTTGGCGGCCTGGGTGCGCGCCTTGCTCGCCGAGCGGCGCGCCACGCGCAGCACCCGGATCATCTCGACCGTGCTGTTGGCCGCCTTGGGCGCACCACTGGCCTCGCCCGACAGCGCGGCCCGAGCCGCGCCCTCGGCGTCGACCGGATCCGACTTGCCCTGACGCCGGCGTCGCTGGCGGTTAGGGCGATTGACCTCGACGACCTGGTAGTCCCGCTCGCGCAGATAGCGGGTGAGCCCGGCCGCAAAGCTGCCCGTGCCCTCGACGCCGAAGCGTTCGACCTGGCCGAAGCCTTGCGCCCAGCGCACGAGCTGGCCGTAGCCCCGCTCGGTCGTCGGGATCTGGGTTGTGGCCAGGATCTGGCCGATGCTGTCGACGATCGCGGCGACGTGGACGTCCTTGTGGCTGTCGACGCCGACGGTGACACGGGGCTGCGCATCTGGCATGGTGACCGCTGTCCATCCTTTCCGGTCTGGCGGGTGGGTTGGGCACGCACCAGTGGGACGGTGGACAGTACTGCGACGGGGCCTTGTGCCAGGCTCCTATCAGGTCACGACGCCCAACCGGTGGTGCCGGGAGGCGCCCTGAAGGCATGGTCGACGGATCTTGATCAAGGCAGCAGGCCGGTAATGGCTTGAGTCAGACCAGCCTCAGGGCGCCTCCCTCATATCCTCGCAGTACTGGCCGGCCAACCTGCCCGAGGCCACCCCGATCGTGGAGCTGGTCCGGCTGGCCAGGTCGCGGTGGCGGGTGGAGCAGGATTATCGCGAGTGCAAAGGCGCGCTCGGGCTGGACCACTTCGAGGGGCGCTCCTGGCCTGGCTGGCACCACCACGTGACCCTGGTCTCGGTCGCGCACGGCTTTTTGACCCTGGAGCGGCTGCGTCACCCAAAACCGGCGGCGTCGGCCTGAGCTTGTGGCAGCTGCTGGAGCAGCTGCAGGTCCTGCTGGCCTGTTGGGCCGGCGCCTGCCCGGTGTGCCAGCGTCCCGCACCACGGTGGCTCCGCCGAAGGGGACGACCACGAGCCCCGACCTGACAGAGCCCTATTAGATCGTGGTAGAGCTGCTCGTGCAGCTCATCCGCGGACAGGGTGCCGGTGGCACGGGCGAGGATGCGGGCACAGCGCTCCTCAAGGAAGGGCGTGCGACCGGCGGGGACCTCCACCCAGGACAGACGGGCCGCGCCCGCCCGCTGCCTGTCCGTCACATCCCGCCACGTCGTGACGGCGAAGGCGCCGAGCTCCTTGAGCGCGGCGCGGACGCGGCCGGGCGGGGAGCGGCGGACGAGCAGGTAGACGCCAGCGAGGACGGCGACGGCGACCGTGATCGTCACCACGGGCGCGCGGCGGGCGGCGCGCACCACCGCCGCGGTGCCGTAGCCGGTCCCCACGGTGGTCAAGCTCACGCCGGCGAGCACGCTGACGAGTTGCCCGTCCGCCTCGGCGACGATGAGCACGTCGCCGGCGGCCTCCGTCCACCACGCCTGGCCGGCGAAGCCGTTGTCGACCAGGTCGGGGTCGTCGCTGAACACCACCGCGGGTGCGACCAGCAGGGCCAGGGCGGCGGTGGGCAGGTCGTCGGGGTCGTCGGCGAGCACGCCACGCAGCCTCGGGTCGAGATGGTCGCGGATGGCGAGGTCGACCACGCGGATGCGCGGCCGCAGCGGCCCGCGGGGAACATTGGAACGAAGAGTTACGCCAGCGGCCGGCGGTGGGTCCGCCTAGCGTGACTGGCCGTTCCAATGTTCCTTCCGCCGCGAATTTCATCTGCTGCGAATACGCGACGATATGCATGCGGTCAGGCCGAGTCGCCTTGAAGCTGGGCGCTACCAGGCTGGTCACTCCGTTGGACCGAGGCCATAGCGTAACGAGCGCCGTGCCACGAAGCCCAGCGCCTGG
>JBKPDO010000347.1:0-1484 GCA_046727955.1 bacterium
CCCTGGCCCCCGCGGCTCGCCCGGCCCCCCCGGCTCCCCGGACCACCGCGACGACCCTGGCCCCCCCGGCCCCGCTGGCTCTCACCCCCCGCGTGGGCGGGCGGGCCGGCGAGGTGCTCGCCGGCGTCCTCGCGGGCCAGCAGCCAGGCGAGGGCGAGCTGGTCGCCCTGTTCCAGGCCCGCGGTCCCGAGGTGCGGGCGGTGGCGGAGGTGGCTGACGAGCTGCGCCGGCAGACCGTCGGCGACGTGGTCACCTTCGTCCGCAACCGCAACATCAATTACACCAACGTCTGTACCTACCGCTGCCGCTTCTGCGCCTTCTCCAAGGGCCCGCTCAGCCTCAACCTGCGCGGCGCACCGTACCTGCTCGACCTCGAGGAGGTCGCGCGGCGGGTGGTCGAGGCCGATGCTCGTGGCGCGACCGAGGTCACGCTCCAGGGCGGAATCCACCCCAGCTTCGACGGCGACTATTACATCCACGTCGCGCACGCGGTGAAACAAGCCGTGCCCGACATGCACGTGCACGGCTTCACCGCCCTGGAGGTCCACGAGGGCGCGCGGCGCCTGGGCGAGCCGCTGCGCGACTACCTGCTGCGGCTGAAGCAGGCGGGCCTGGCCAGCCTGCCCGGCACCGCCGCCGAGATCCTGGACGACGAGGTCCGGGCGGTCATCTGCCCTGACAAGGTCACCACCGACGAGTGGCTCGAGGTGCACCGCACGGCCCACTCCATTGGCCTGCGCTCCAACATCACCATCATGTTCGGGCACGTCGAGCACCCCAGGCACTGGGCCCGCCACCTGCTGCGCACCCGCGCCCTGCAGGCGGAGACGGGCGGTTTCACCGAGTTCGTGCCGCTGCCGTTCGTGCACATGGGCGCGCCGATCTACCTCAAGCGCCAGTCGCGGCCGGGGCCGACCTTCCGCGAGGCGCTGCTGGTCCACGCGGTGGGCCGCATCGCCTACCACGGCCTGATCGAGAACATCCAGGTGTCCTGGGTGAAGATGGGCGCCTCAGGGGTTCGCCAGGCGTTGCTCGCCGGCGTCAACGACCTGGGCGGGACGCTGATGGACGAGAACATCAGCCGCGCCGCCGGCGCCAGCCACGGGCAGATGATGGAGGTCGGCGAGTTCCGGGCCATCGTCGAGCCGCTTGGCCGCCGGCTGGAGCAGCGCACCACCCTCTACGGCCGCACGCACACCGAGCCCGCGCCGGTCTGATCTCACACGTCCTGTTCCTGGCCCAGCTCGGTGATACGGCGCTCGGCTTCCTCCAGCGCATCCCGCGCGGACCACGCCGCCGCCTCGGCCGCCTCGGCCCGGTTGAGGGCAGCAGCAGAGCGGCGCAGGACCCGCTGGGCGCGCTCCTTCGCCACATCCGCCTCCCGGCGGGCGTCATCGGCGGCGCGCCGCGCCGCGTCCGCGGTCCGGCGGGCCTGCCTGGCCTCGTCCGCCAGGCGCTCGGCCGCCTCGGCGGCGCCGTCGGCC
>JBKPDO010000348.1:0-15699 GCA_046727955.1 bacterium
GCAATCAGAAACACGAGGCGTGGCGCACGCGCCGTCCTCAGAACCCAACTCAACGCCACCCCCGGAACCAGCCGGGATGCTTATGCAACCCTGAGACCTCGGCGTGATCAAGCACCGGAGTCCCTTACATGAACCCTACGGGCGTTGCCCATGCGCTTGGTCTCGTCCCATTGGGACTGCGCCGGCTGTCCTGATGCCCTGATGGTGGCGGGTCTCCCGGAGTGGCGGGGCGCCCGGCACTCCGAGCGCATGGGTAACTCCCCCACCAGCAGCCCAGTTGCCTCGCCGCATGACGATCAAGGGCGGGTTCACCGTCGACGATGGTCGCCGCCGCGACTTCCAGCAGCAGGCCAGACGGCTGGGCTTCGCCGACCTGCGCGCCTGCCTGCACGCCCTCCTGGAGGAGGGCTGGAGCATCCCCCAGCTCGCCGCCCACCTCCACACCACCCAGCCGGCCATCCGCCGCGCCATCACCGACTCTCGCATCCAACTGCCATCCCGCCGCCAGCTGCTGGCCCGCCAGCGCCAGCGTGCTGCCGACCGGCGCGCCGCCGCCCGCGCGGCCGAGCTGGGCTTTGAGGGGGTGCGGGCCTACCTGGTGGATCGGCTGGTCACCCAGGCGTGGACGCTGGAGGAGGTGGTGGCCGAGCTTGGCGCCGCAGCCAGTACCGTGCGGCGCCTGCTGGACCGCTACGGGGTTCGGCGGGTGGCGCCTACCCGGCGGCAGCGCGCCGCCGCCGCGGCCGCTCGGGGACCCAAGCAGCAGGCGCGGGCGTCCGAGCGCCGCCAGGCACGCCTGGCCGAGCTCGGCTTCGCAGAACTCGACGAGTACCTGCGGGATCGGTCTGTGGGGCGGGGCTGGTCGGTGCGGCGGCTGTGCGCCGAGCTCGGCGTGGGTCATAGCTGGCTGGACCAGCAGCTGCGCCGGCTCGGACTGCGAGCCTGACCGCAGACTCAGCGGGACTGCCGTGGGGGTTCGTGTCGGTGGGCCGACTGGAGGTTGCGTGCCGCGGCGTGATGTAAGAGTTGCTCGCCGGCCTAACCGCCTCCCGCTCAAGCAGGCTGCTTAGTCGCAGACACGGGAGCCCTACGGAACCAGCGTCTCCTGCTTGGCGGTCGCGGGCGCGCTGAGGCTCGTGCCCGAGCCGACAGGCTCGACTACCATCGCGCTCCCCCCACCGCGGCGCACCGGCTCGGCAACGGCCTGCAGCAGGCCTCCCGGCAGGAACGCGATGCCGGTCGCAGCGCCGATCTCGGCGGTCGGCGAGAAGCGATGCCCGTGCAAGGCGGCCAGCGCGGCCGCCTCGGGCGAGGCGACGAAGGCGGGCTCGGCCAGAACGGTCGGCGTGTTGCGCTGCGAGGCACGCGGGGCGGCGACCGCCTCGGGCAGGGGCATGCCAAAGTCGAGGCGGTTGACAAGGATCTGCAGGACAGTGGTGATGATCGTCGAGCCGCCAGGCGAGCCGAGCGCAACCACCGGCTTGCCGTCGGCCACCACGATCGTCGGGCTCATGCTGCTGCGTGGCCGCTTGCCGCCCGCCGGCGAGTTCGCCGTGCCCGGCTGGAAGTTGAAGTCGGTGAGCTCGTTGTTGAGCAGGAACCCGTAGCCGGGCACGACGATCCCGCTCCCGCCGATCTGCTCGATCGTGAACGTGTAGCTCACCACGTCCCCCCAGCGGTCCGAGACCGTCAGGTGCGTCGTCGACGGCCCGGCGTTGTCGGTCGGGTCGCCAGGCAGGTAGGGGACACCGGTCACCGGGCCAATGAGCGCGCGCCGCTCGGCCGCGAAGCTGTCAGACAGCAGACCCGCCAGCGGCACCGCCACGAAGTCGGCGTCGGCCAGATACTGGTTGCGGTCGGCGAAGGCCAGCGCCGAGGCCTCAAGGTACAGGTGCAGCGCCTGCACACGGTCCAGCCCCCCAAGGTCGAAGCCCTCCAGGATATTGAGCGCCTCACCCACGGTCGCGCCGCCGCTTGAGGGCGGCCCCATGCCGAACACGTCAAGGCCGCGGTAGGCGACGTGGGTGGGCGGCCGCACCGGCGCGCGGTAGCCGGCCAGGTCGGCCGCCGTCATCAGGCCAGGGCGCACGTCGGTCACGCCCGCGTGCACCGGCGGCTGCCGGACGGCGTCGACGATCGCCCGGGCGATCCTGCCCGAGTAGAACACGTCCGACTCGCGGCCGCCGAGCTGGCCGTAGGTGGCGGCAAGGTCGGGGTTGCGGAAGGTCGAGCCGACCGGCGGCGGCGCGCCGCCCGGCAGGTACAGGGCGCTGGTGGAGACGAACTTGCCGAAGCGGGCCGCGTTCGAGGCGACCTGGTCGTGGAAGGTCTGGTCGACAGCGAAGCCGCCCGCCGCGATCGCCTTGGCAGGTGCGAGCAGCTGCTGGAGCGGCCTGCTCCCAAAGCGGTCCAGCGCCACCTGCCACCCGCGCAGCGTGCCGGGCACGCCGACACCAAGGCCGCTGGTCACGGCGTCGGGGAAGGCCAGGGGGTTCCCGGTTGCGGGGTCGATGAAGCTGTCTGGGCGAAACGCCGCCGGTGCCGTCTCGCGCGCGTCGATGGTGGTAACGCTGTGATCGCCGGCGCGGTAGACGACCATGAAGCCGCCGCCGCCGATCCCGCACGAGAACGGCTCGACCACCCCCAGGACCGCCGCCGCCGCCACGGCGGCATCGACCGCGTTCCCGCCCCGCTCCAGCACGTCGATCGCCGTCTGGGTGGCGAGCGGGTCGACGCTGGCGGCGGCACCGCCGGTTCCGGTCGCCACCGGCTGCTTGACGGGCGTTGCTCGCGGCGGCGTGTCCAGCGCGGTCGCGGTCGATGACATGGCGGCCAGGACCACAAGAGCCGCTACGGCGACGAAGAGCCTGCGCACGGCGTCCTCCTCAAAGAAGGGGTGTCTGCCCCGTCTGCTCCGCCGCAGGCGACCGTAGTGCCCGCACGGACCGGCGTCAACCGCCACTACGTGCGCAGCCCGATGCCATCAACCCCTCATCCATGCTCAGGGCCCTGCTCCAGGCCGTGGACGCGGTGGTGGGGGTGCATCCGGTAGTGCACCGCCTTCCCCGGGGCGAACTCGTCGCCTCGCGTGATGCTCGTCTCCAGGTTCACCACCCGGACGTCGGGAGCGGCCTCGTCGAGCACCCCCAGGGCGCCCCCCACGGCCAGCGGAAGTCGACCGGACGGGGGATCGGACCGTTGACCGCCTCCGCCAACTCCACGTAGGTCCGGGCGTCGTGGACGTAGCCCTCCCGCAGCGTGGGGTCACCGGGGTGCGGCAGGACCTGGTCGACGCCGCGGCCCAGCATCACGTCGCCGCAGAGAAACAGTGTCACCAGGCCATCGCGCACGGCTCCACCCTCATCAGCGATCCACGTCCTCGTCGGTCAGCGCGGAGCAGCGGGGACCCCCCGGGCAGCGTTGGAACAGGCGGTGGTGCGCCAGCCACAAGCGGACAAGCGACGCCTCCAGATCCCGGAGGTCCAGCCCGGTCTGGGTCGCGATCGCGCGCAGCCGTCCCAGCGGCTGCTCGCTCGGGTCGACAAGCCCGGCGTGGTGCGCGGCTGCTGTGGCGCGGTCGTCTAGGGGCGGGTCGACCTCCGGCCAGACACCGCGCAGCTCGCGAAGGAACAGCGAGATCGTCACCGGCCCCCACCCCGGCAACGCGTCCAGCGCGGCGCGCGCCTGGTCGAGCGTGCCCTTGCGCAACGCGTCGATGCCGTGGCCGTGCAGCATCGCGGCGAGCTGCTGCAGCCGCGTCGCCGTGCGATAGTCGTAGCGGACGTAGCCGCCCCGGTCCAACAACCCGACGAGCTCATCCCACCTGCGTGCCTCCACGTCGTCGAAGGTGCCGACGCCCGCCTGCGCCATGAGCCGGTAGGTGCGGACCGCGATCGCGGCCGAGATGCGCGTTGCGAACAGTGTCGCCGCGAGCAGCCACCGCTGGACCTCACGATCTCCTTGATCGACGTCGATGCCCATCTCGGCCGAGAACCGGCCGCCCAGGGTCTGGACGAGGCGGCGGGCGAGCACCAACGCGTCGCCCTCACGCATCGTCCGCTCTGCCGCCGTCGCCATGCCGCTCCCCTCGGCCGATAAGGGCGCTCGTCCCTATTCACCTCGCGCCAGATCCATCACGGGCGGGACGCCGCCGCCTCGCCAAGCTGTTCGTATATGCGCCGTTCCCGCCGTCGACGTGGCCAGGGATCCGGACAATGACCGACACGCACGGGTCGCCTCGGCCCTCTCCCGCCGAGAGAAGGCGCGGAGCAGGTGGTCCACGCGCCGCTCCGACGCTCGCATCTCGTCCCAGATGTCCAGCACCCATATCACCTCACGAGCCCTCGGCCGTGATAGAGAGCGGCCGCTCGCCGCCGACCGCCGCGATCCGCCCGTATTGCTGTCGTTGTTGCTCTCGTTGTTGCTGGCGGCCGTACACCAGAAGGTCGAGCGGCTCTAGAGGTGCACCACCGGGCAGGTGAGGGTCCTGGTGATGCCGTCGACCGCCTGCACGCGCGCGACCACCAGCCTGCCAAGCTCGTCGATGTTGCGCGCCTCGGCACGGACGATCACGTCGTAGGGACCGGTCACGTCCTCGGCCTGCTGCACGCCGTTGATCCCGACGACGTCCCTGGCGACCTGAGCCGCCTTGCCGACCTCGGTCTGGATGAGGATGTATGCCGTCACCACAGGTCCCGACCTCTTGCGTCCTGCCCCCGCGGCGCCCTGTAGAGAGTAGAGACTGGTGCCCAGGGATGGTGGCATGCGGCGGGCAGTCAGGCGAGCACGTGGCTGCACGTGACGTTGTCGGCCGGCCCGACGGCCGGATGGGCGGTCGGTTGCTGGGTGGCGGCCTGGTCGTACCGCGCATGGTCGCCAGCGCGCTCTAGACGCAGGCTAATGTGCAGCAGTGCCGTCAGCAGCCGCAGGTCGGACGCGACCGGGGTCTGGAGTGCAAACAGGCCGAGGATCCGTCGTTCGACGTCGAGGTAGAGCTGGTCCACCTCGTCGTCGCCCCTGAGCACCGCGTCGCAGACTGCCGGGTCGGCGTGGGAAAGGGCCTGCAGCGCCTTCCCCAACAGCAGCTGGCCCGGCGGTCGCCCGACGCCTCCTCTCAGATCGGCGCCCCGGGCTCGGAGACGACGTGCGTCACCGGCAGCCCGAAGTCGCGCTGGACCCGACTCGGCAGGTCCCGCGCAAGCCACCGCGAGCGGCGCTGCGGCAGCGTCGACAGGATGATCTCGTCGACCTGCTGCCGGCTCAAGACCTCCTTGATGGCGGCAACGGGGTCCGCCTCACCCACCTCGCCATCGACCTCGGCCCCCAATCGGCGCAGGCGGAGCAGCTCCTCATGGAGCCGCTGCTGCGCGGCCGCCCAGCCCAGCTCCTCCGCCGAGGCCTTGGGCGCCCCTTTGGTCGGATCCTGGTACACCAGGTGCGGCTCAAGCTGGTCGACCGGCGTCGCCGGCACGAGTATGTGGAAGTGGCAGGGTCCCGCCTCCATGCGCTCGCGAAGCTTCTCCAGAAGCTGGTCACCACCAAGGGTCTGATTGGCCACCACGAGGTACCGACGCACGATCCTCACCCCAGCAGCAGCTGTCAGCCGGAGCATAGACCCGCGCATCCACGCCTGGAACCTGTAGGTGCCAAAATCTCATTCGCAGGTGTTGACCTGCGACTTCGTGTCTCTGGCAGGGGTCCTGGATGATCGCCAGCCATGACGCTGCGACCGCTCCACCTCATCTTCTGCCAGCTCATCGGCTGGCTCGCACGGTTCGCCCATGGGCAGGCGTCCACGCACGCCGAGATCCTCGTGCTCCGCCATCAGGTCGCGGTGCTGCGCCGGCAGGTCGCCCGGCCGGCCCGAACCCTCCTCATGGGCCTCGCCGACCGCATCGGACAGTTCAGGTTCCTCATCGGTGACCGAGCCGCCACGTTCACCGACACCTTCGACGCGGTCTTCGCCGCCGAGGGCAGCAGGATCCTGCGCACCCCCGTGCGGGCGCCGCGGTCCAACGCCGTCGCCCAACGATGGGTTGGCACGGTCGGTCGTGAGGTGCTGGACCGGATGCTGATCTTGCGCCAACGGCAGTTGGAGACGGTGCCGGCCGAGCATGTGGCGCACCACAACGACCATCGGCCCCACCGCGCGCTCGGGCAGGCCGCACCACTCACCGCCGTCCCACCGACCGCTCCGACAGCGGACACGCCGGTCGTGCGGGTCGATCGACTGGGCGGGCTCATCCACGAATATACCCAGGTCGCATGATGTGGATGAGTTTTCGGCACCCACAAGATGCCCAGCGCCTGGGTCGTGTTGGCCAGCGGCGGCAGGAAGGGCGGGTCGAACCACGCGACGCGGTAGCGCGCCCCGTCGGCAACGACCGTCTCCACCAGCAGCGACTGCGGGCTCACGGCTGGCGTGCGGCGATCCGCCGCCGGCGCCGCTGCCGCAGCTCGTCCAGGTCCCGGTGCCGCTCCTCGGCCCGCGGGTGGACGGCGCTGGACAGGGGGTTGCTTGCGCAGCCGCGCCCGGCCGGCGTAGCCCATGCGCAGGTAGAACCCGCGCTCTGGGCCGCTGGCGCCAAGGCTGACCTCCGAGGCTCCAAGCCGCACGGCGGCGGCCCCGACCTCCTTGAGCAGGCGGCGGCCCAGGCCCTTGCCGCGGTGTGCCGGCGCCAGGCCGATCAGCCGCAGGGTCACGCCACCGGCCGGCGCGGCAGGGCGGGTCCTTAGTGGTCCGTTTTGGAAGTTCGTGCGTGGTGGATGGCACCTGGCTGTGGCCGGTCAGGACGTGGTCAGGGACCAAGGGATGGTCGGGCGTCACCGAGGCCAGCGACTCGTCCACCGCTAAGACACCCTCGACTTACGGCGTGCGGCGGGCTGCCTCCGCGGGTTTGCGCGGTCTTAGCCGCAGCCTTCCATCGGCGGCAGCGGCCCGCGCGGCTGTTTGCCTGACCCTGCGAGGTTCATGGTGGAGATCGGCGTGCAGAACATGTCCGTTGCGCTGCTCACCTCAACCTCGGCAGCGGAGTAGTCTCGGCCAGGTCGTGCTTGTCCAGCAGCTTGACCCGTGTGCCCAGGATTGCGCTCAGACCCAGGGCGGCCTTTCGCAGGCCGTCTCGGGCGGAAACAAGTTGCGGGGGGGTTGTCAGGCGCGCCAGCCCAGCCGCCAGGGCGTCGGCGGCGGCCATCAGCTTGGTGTCCTCCGCCACACACTTGGTGGCGGCTTTGACGGGCGGCGGGCAATCGGTGGCGGCATTGAAGGCACTGACTACCGGCTTATAGACCACGGCCACGCCTGCCAGGTACTGATCGACGCTTGACGTCCCCTTTGGCTGAGGATGAGTGGAGCTTCCGCAGGCCGCTAGGACCCCGCTGCACACAACGACCACAATCACACCGACCGATACATGCAGGAACCGTCGCGTCATGGTAACCATCCCCCCTAACTTCGCAGGAGCGCCAGAGGACGCTTTCTGCACGACTCGCTCTCACGTGCATGATCCTCCCGCGCGACCCAAAGGCAAGAGACGGGTTGCGGCGAGGCCACCTGCAGAGCGGTCAGCCTCAAGCGGCAGGGTTGGCCAGGTACCCTCCGCTGGCGCAGTCCAGGGCGTCCTCGGGGTGCCGCTGGGCCGACCGTTGGACAGGACCGGGTCCTCATCGCCGTCCCGGCTGGCCAGGTCCGGGGCGAAACCCTCAGGTGGTCGCGGAGCCGGTGTAGCGCTGCCCGCACAGCGGCAGCACCGCGCCGCCTTGGAATTCGCCGTGGACGTAGGCGTAGCGGCCGCGGAAGCGCACGCCCACCTCTGCCAGCTGCGGCCAGCGTTGCCGCGCGCGGGCTCACAGGCGCTGGTGCAGGGCGGTCTTGGTCGACTCCGGGATGGTGGGCATGAGCGTACCTCCCGCCTGGTGGCATGCTCTGGTCCATCCTGATCTCCTCGCCGGTGGTCGTGCAGCACCGCAGCGATCGTCCGTCGGTAGGTCGCGGCCTGGCTGCCTCGCTGGGTGTGGTGGTGTCAGCCGTTGGGGTCGACGCGGATCAGGGTGCCGTCGTCGGAGGTGAGCCACACCGCACCCGGGCTGGTCGCCAGGCCGGTCACGGCGCTGCCCCGGCGGGTCGGGCTGAGACCGCCCACGATCGCGTTGGTTTGCGGGTCGACACGGATCACCGTGTCGCCAATGGTCGCCACCCACACCGCGCTCCCATCGGCATCGACGACCGTGTCGCCGGCCCCGGCGCGGAGGTCAACCGTAGCGACCACCCGGCTGGCCACCGGGTCGATGCGGAGCAGGTCGCCCTCCCCGCAGCCGACCCAAAACGCCCCCCGGCCATAGGCCAAACCGTTGCCCTCGACGCAGACGGGGAGGCTGGCCACCACCCGGTTGGTGGCCGGGTCGATCTGGTAGGCCACGCCGGACTCTTGGGTCAACACCATCACCGCCCGGCCGCCGACCGCGATCCCGGTCGGCAAGTTAGGGAGCCTGATGGTTGCCGCCACCCGGTTGGTCGCCGGGTCGATGCGGACGACGACCTGGTCGCCAAAGCGGTAGGCGACCCAGACCGCGCCGGCCCCGACCGCGACCATCATGCCCTCGGGGGCGCTGCCGGCGCCGGGCACACCGATCGTGGCCACGACGCGGCCTGTGGCCCCCTCGACCCTGGTCAGCGTGCCCTGCCGCCGGTGCGTCAGCCACAGCGACCCGTCGCCGACCGCCCCCAGGCCCGAGCCCGCGGGACCCAACGCCACCCTGGCCACCACCCGGTTGGTGCGCGGATCCACACCCACAACGCTGCGGTCGCTGGGGTGCTCCACCCACACCCCGGCCGCGTCGGCGTGGACCACGCCGAGCTGGGCCGCCCACGTGGATCGTGGCGGCCACCCTGCCCAGCGAGGGCGGCCTGGCAACGCCCTCGCCGGCGTGCTGCAGCACCCGGACCGACACCACCACGACCGCGACGACCACGGCGACCGTGGCGACGACACGCCGCCAGGCACGCCGCCGCTGCCGACGCCGCAACAGCGCCAACGGCGGGACCGGCCCGCGCCGCTCGGCGAGCCGGCGGGTCACTCGCGCCGCCTGGCGGCCGCGGCGATCGACGCTCATGCTCGACCTCCCGCTCCCGGCTCGGTGCCCAGCCGCCGCGCCAGGGCCAGGCGACCCTTGTGGAGGTGGGCGCGCACGGTGGCGTCGCTGCAGCCCAGCACGCCGGCAATCTCGGTGGTCGGCCAACCGTCCAGATAGAACAGCGCGATGGCCTGGGCCTGCCGCCGCGGCAGTGTGCGCACCGCACGCCAGAAGTCGGCCGCCGCCTCCACCCCTGCCTCCCCAACCGTAGTGGCCTCCGCGGGCGGGCGGCGAGCGGCCAGCCGCAGCAGGGCCCGGGCCTCCACCATCCGGCGGCGCCCCAGCGAGACGGCCCGATTGGCCGCCACCCGCCGGCCCCACGCCCCCGGCCGCTCGTCGCGGCTGATCCGCTCCCAGGCCTGGTGCGCCGCCAAGAACGCCTCCCGGGCGATGTCCTCCGCCGCCGCCCAGCTCCCGGTCAGCGCATACCCCAGGCCCACCAGGCCGTGGTACTCCCGCTCGTAGAAGTGCTCGAACGGCTCGGGCAGGCGATACACCACGCCAGGTGGATCGACCATCGCCCCGCCCCTTGGTTGCCTGCCGCCAACCCGGATCATGGCACTCCCGCTCACCGTCCACGGTTGCCCCGCTAGATGACACGCACCAGGCAACCCCAATGTTTACCAGGCGGTCCAAGGCGTCCCACGCGGTCCGAACAGGCTGCTGCCTTCCAGGCGCCCTCCTGTCCGCTGGCCACTGCCGACGGCCCCCGGTCAGGGCCTCACAGTGCTCGCGATCCAGGGCATGCAGGACGCGCCCCCACCGGCGTCCGCCTCGACGACAAGGGCAGGATGGTCAAGGGTTGACGGCCGACCGAGGGTCCATCAACGGACCCGTGGTGGTCATGCCGCAAAGGTGAGCCGCTCATGCTCGGCGAGTCGGCGCAGCAGCCGGTCCAGGTCGGATCGGGTGAAGCGCCAGCCGAACGGGATCGCGGTCTGCTCGTAGTGGCGCTGGAAGCCAAGCAGGCGCTGCTGGACCTCGGTGAGGTCGGTGAAGTCGTTGGGCGTGTGAGCACCTTGCGCTGCACGACCGAGAAGTAGAGCTCGATCTGGTTCAACCAGGACGCGTGGACGGGCAGGTGGACAAGGCGCAGGTTGTGCCACTGGCCCTCCAGCCGGTCGATGGATGCCTGGCCGCGGTGGGATGAACCGTTGTCGACCACCAGAAGACCCGCGTTGCGGAGGCGGACGGCTCGGTGGTCATGACCTGGGCGACCAGCCGGCCGAACGGGTCGATCCCCGTCGAGGATTCGCAGCGGCCGAACAGGCGGGCGTGATGCACGTCCCACGCCGCGAGATAGGCCAGCGCGCCACCGCGCTCGTACTCGTGCTCGGCCCGCATGATGCGGGCCCGGCCGGGCGGCAGGGTCGGGTGGCGGCGGCAGCGCGCCTGGATGGAGGTCTTCTCGTCCGCCGAGATGACGTAGTCGTCTGCGCCCAGCGGCTTGCCCGCAAGCACCCGGGCGTACAGGTCGAGCACCTGGGTGGCCTTGGCGGCGAAGTCGGGGTCGCGAGGGAAGATCCACGAGCGGTGCTGCCACGGCCGGATGGCGTCCTCGTCAAGCCAGCGCCGCACCGTCGCGGCCGACACCTCGGCGGCCAGGCCGCTGGCGATGACCTCCTCACGCAACTCGGCAAGGCTCCAGCGGCCAAGCGGCACCCCGCGGGTGGCGGGCAGCTCACACGCGATCGCCTTGACCTCGGCGACCACCGCTGCCGCGAACACCCGCGGGCGGCCCGAGCGGGGCCGGTCCCGCAGGCCCGCATACCCGTGGGTGCAGAACCGCTTGCGCCACTTGCCCACCGTGTTCAGCGTCACCCCCACCCGCCGGGCGATCAGCGCGCTGGGCAACCCCGCGGCGGCGTCCAGCACGATCCTGGCGCGCACGACCTGCCGGTAGGGCCCGACCTGCGACCGTGCCGCCCGCTGGAGCGTCCGCCGCTCACTTGCCCGCAACCTGATCTGGAACGGGCTGCGCCCGCCGCCTTGTGCCACCTCACTCCCACCTCCGCACCGGCCCGGTGGCCGGCCCAGTGGAACGCCGCAGGAAGCGCTGGACTGCGCCTGCGGGCTCTACCTTGCTGACCCGAGCGCCTGGTCCGAACGTCAATCCTGACCACGCACGAACTTCCAAAACGGACCACTTAGGGCCAGCGCGCCGCCGACGATGCGGCCCTGGCCTTCGGCGGCCAGCATGAGCGGGCGGTCGGCGGGGAAGCGGCGGGCGAGCTCGGCCAAGCGCCGATCCTGGCGTGTCAGCTCAGCCTGCCGACGGTGAGCACCAGCGCCGCGGCGACCACGCCCACTGCCACGTAGGTCGCGATCTGGATCGCGATGACCAGCGGCGGCCAGACGGGGGTGACCGCCAGCCGCTTGAGGATGCCGCGGGCCCGGTTGTTGGCGGCGACCGCCACCATGATGTCCTGGAGCTGGTAGATCGCCAGGAAGACCGCCATTCCCGGCAGCGCGAAGTCGAAGAAGCCGATGTTGCGGCTGCCGAATCCGAACTCGAGGTTCTTCAGCAGCCCGAAGACGGCGATCTGGAGCGAGCCGGCCGCGACGGCGAAGAGCACGCCGCGGGAGCGGCGCATCATCTTGCCGCTGGCCCGGAACAGCGGGAGGACCTGGGCCATCATCGGTGGCTCCTTCACTTCACGAACCGGTAGGCGCGGATGGCGGCCAGCAGCAGGGCCATCCAGACGGCGCCGATCGCCAGGCCGGACCGAAGTCGCTGAGTGGTTGCCCGTGCAGGGCGATGCCGCTGGCACCAGGCCACCTACGACCTGCGCGGCCACCGCACCGGCGGCCCCGCCCGCCCCGGCTCGCGCCTGATGATCCTGCCGACCAGGGTCGAGGACGGCGTGCTCCGCTACGTCTACGGCAACGACGATGCCTGAGCCCATGCCCCAGGCTGATCGGCCTTGGGCACCCTGCCGCGGCGCCGGCGGAGCCTCCTGGTGACCACGTGCTGCTGTTCCCGCCGTCGGCGCCGGCCCCCGCGGGTGACCCGCTCACGACCCGTCCACACCGCGGACCGGACCGGTCCGGGACTCCGTGACCGTGAAGGACGCGCCGGCGGGGTCGGAGACGATCGCGAACCTGCCGGTGGGGACGTCCATCACCGGCAACAGCACGGCGCCGCCGAGCTGCTGGGCGCACTCCACCGCCTGGGCCGCGTCGGCCACCATGAAGGAGACCGTCCAGCGCGAGGCCTGGCCCTCCGCCTCGGTCGGGGCATGGGCGCCGCCCACCAGCAGCTCGCCGAGGCTGAAACCGACCCGCCGGATCGGGCCCGGGGCGTTGTTGGCGGTCCAACCGAACAGCTCGCCGTAGAAGACCGCGGCCTCGTCGAGCAGCGGGGTCACCAGCTCGTTCCAGTTCCACGCGCCGACGTCGTTCACCAGGCGGGCGCCGATGTGGCCGCGCGGCTCCGACAGCGTCACCACCGCGCCGGCGGGGTCCCGCAACAGCGACATGCGGCCCACACCAGGCAGGTCGTTCGGCTCCATCATCACGGTGGCGCCGAGGTCCCGCGCCCTCGAGGTGCTGGCGTCCGCGTCGTCGACCGAGATGGTCGAGCTCCAGCCGACGCCCTCGTCCTCGGAGTGCCGGTGCATGCCGGCGACGTCCATGCCGCGCAGCCGGCACATCGTATAGGCGTCGCCGTCCGGCATCGGCAGGTCCTCGGTGTCCCAGCCGAGCAGGGCGCCGTAGAACGCCTTGGCCCCGGCCACGTCGGTGGTCCCCAGATCGATCCAGCAGAAGGTCCCGTTCGGGTAGCTGCTGACCTCCCCCATCGCCCCTCCTCTGCGGCTGCGGTCACGTGATACCGGGGACACTACAGGTAGGCTTCACCCCATGCGGTACGTATGGTTGGGTCGCGGCGGTCCCGAGGTCTCGGTGGTCGCGCTCGGGTGCGGCAACTTCGGCGGCATCGGCTCGCTGCCCGAGCTGGTCGGGCACGGCGACGACGAGGCGGCGGCGTTCGCGCTGATGGACGCCGCGCGCGAGCGGGCATCACCCTGTTCGACACCGCCAACGCCTACGGCCTGGGTCGCTCGGAGGAGATGGTCGGCCGCTGGCTCTCCAGCCGGCGGGCGCGCGATGAGGTCGTGCTCACCACCAAGGTGCGCAACTGGGTGGGGCCTGGGCCCGAGGACGAGGGCCTGTCGGCGCGCCACATCCACCAGCAGGTCGAGGCCAGCCTGCGGCGGCTCGGCACCGACCGCATCGACCTCTACCTGGCCCATGAGCCCGACCCCACCGTGCCGCTGGAGGAGACCCTGTCCGCCTTCGACGAGCTGATCCGCGGCGGCAAGGTCGCCCACGCCGGCCTCAGCAACTTCGACGGCGCCCAGGTGGCCGAGGCGGCGGGGATCGCTGCGGCCGGCGGCCTGGCGCCGCTGACCAACCTGCAGAACAACTACAGCCTGCTGGACCGCGCCGCGGCCGATGACGTCTTCGCGGTGTGCGCGCGGCACGGCATCGGCTTCACCGCCTACAGCCCGCTGGCCGGCGGCTGGCTCACCGGCAAGTACCGGCAGCCCGGGGCGTACCCGCTGGGCTCCCGCATGACCCTGCGGCCCGACCCCTACCGCCACCTGGAGCGGCCGGGCACGTTCGCGGCGCTGGCCAAGCTCGAGCGGGCCGCCGCCGACCGGGGCGTGGACCTGGCCACCCTGGCGCTCGCCTGGGTGCTCGCCGACCCCGGGGTGAACACCGTGATCGTCGGGCCGCGCCGGCCCGAGCAGCTCGAGCCGGCCCTGGCCGCGCTGGAGGTAAGCCTCTCCGAGGCCGAGCGCGCCAAGCTGACCGAGCTGGTGCGCCCGCAGGGCTGACCTTTTCCGTCCCGATGGCGGATCATGGTGGTGGACGCCCACGAACGTCGGCGCGTGGCGGCTCGCGTGGGTGCCGGCAGCTCTCCCAGAGGGGGATGGATGATCACCTTCCTCATCGTGCTCATCGTCACGGGCCTGATCATCGGCCTGCTGGCCCGGCTGCTGGTGCCCGGCAGGGACCCCATGGGGATCCCGATGACGGTGGCCCTCGGCATCGCCGGCACGCTCATCTCCGGCTTCATCGGCCGGGCCTTCTTCGGCGCCGACGGCAGGTTCGGCTCCTGGATCCTGGCCCTGGTGGTCACCATCGTCCTGGTGCTGATCGTGCGGCGCTCCGCCGGACGCCGGGCGGCGCCGTAGGCGACCCACGGTGTAGCCACTCCCGACGGTCGCGGAGCCGGCCGACTCCCCACCCAACCACCAGCTTCTACCAGCTTCTCCTGGAGCGGGAGCCGGGCGGGAGCGGCGCTATTGGACGTGGTGCGCCTGGGACGCGGTCGGCATCGTCGCCGCGCTTGGCGCCAGCGGCCGGGTCCGCTCCGCCAGCCCGTCCTCTGGCCAGCGGATCGAGATCGGCTTCGTCGACGGCCGGCCCGTCGATGCCGACCCTGCGCTGGTGGTGTTCTTCGCCGACCGTGGGTAGGGTAGGCGGCTGGCGCGGTGGCGTTGTGTGGCTGTAGGCCCGGCGCTTGTCCCCGCGGTTTCCCGCGGGAGCCCATCTCCGGTGAACCTGGCCGTGCTCTGTTCCAGCCGCCCCCGTCAAACCGTGCATGCGGTGCTACCGCACACGGCTTACCGACATCGTTCACCGCAAGGCATGCGCAGGGCGGGCGCGGCTTGGTCCACTGAGGCGGTGGACCCCAAGGCGCGGGTAGATACGGTATATCCGCCCACGCCCCAGGCTTTGCCCGTGCTTGTTGCGGAGAAACCTCTGCAAGCGCTCGTAGACATAGCGGTCGATGTCCCAGAACTTCTGTTCTGGGTTGCCCCAGTTGAAGAAGCTCCCCCAGCCACGCAGGACGCGGTTGAGGTCGGCCACGACGTCCTCGACCGGCCGGCTGACGCTGCGTCGGGCGGTCGCCTCGCGCACCTTGGTCGGCACCAAACGCATCGCCCGGTCGGACGGCCAGCCAGCAAGGTAGAACACGCCTGGCCGCCGCCTCGAACGCTTCTTGCGATGATGAAATCCCAAGAAGTCGAAGCCACCGACACCTCCGGCGAGGTGCACGATCCGGGTCTTGGTCGGGTGCAGCCGCAGCCCCAGCGGCGCGACGATCGCCGCCACCCGCGCGCGGGCCTCCTCGGCCCGTGCCCGGTTGGCGCAGCACACGACCAGGTCGTCAGCGAACCTTACGAGCATCCCGAGGCCGCTGTGGCGAGCGGTCCACTCCACATCCAGCAGGTGGAGCGCGACGTTGCACAGCAGCGGGCTGATCACGCCCCCAACGCAATGGGCAACTTCTGCCTCGATTCGGTGCGGTGGTGAGCTGCTCAGACCGCGCAAAGGTTAGCTGATGCGGCACCAGCCGTGCGGGGACCCTTAGAGCCGGGGTGAGACAGCGGAACGCGGCGGGTCGCTTCGGCCATTAAAAGAAGCTCGCCCCTTCCGATGACAAGATCGGGGCTTCGCTGGCAGCATGGCGGTATGAGACCAACCGCCTACCGACGCAACGCCCGTGGTCTGCGTGACCGCCAGGCGTTCGAAGGCGTCCGCATGCAGGCCGGC
>JBKPDO010000349.1:0-9618 GCA_046727955.1 bacterium
CGGCCGCATGTCGCGGCCCGCCGTGCCGCCGGGCGGGTTGGCCCAGTGCAGCGTGGGGTCCACCGGCAGCAGGTGCGGCAGGAAGTCGCCGTTCCCGTCCTTCAGCTCGTTGATCCACTTGATCCGCACCGGCCGCTTCCACTGCGACTCGATCGTGAGCGAGGGCGCGTGGTGCAGCAGCAGCCCTCTGCGGCTGGCCGACGTGACCGCGCCGTACCCCCAGACGGTCGTGGCGGGCAGGCCCGCTGGCAGGATCTGCTGGGCGAGCTGCCGCATCGAGATCTCGTAGTAGTCGGCCGGCTTGCCGCCCGGCATCGTGATCGTCGCTGCCCGGGGCATCACCGGCGGGATGAGCATCGCGGTTTGGAACCTCGGCACGTCGGCCGGGTCGAGCGTGCCGCCCGGGAGCTGCGCCACGGTGGTGTGGGGGTACTTTGCGGCGCTGGAGGCCTCCGCCTTGCGGGCGACCCTCGGCAAGCTGGTCGTTGGGGTCAAGGTGACGACCCTCGACGGGCAACGGATCGGCTTGGGGCAGGCGACCGCGCGGCTGCTGGCCAAGTTCGGCCTGTCGCTGCCGCCGCTGGGGCTTGGGTTCGTGCTTGCTGGCGTCGATGCCCGCAGGCAGGGCCTGCACGACAGGGTGGCGGGCACCCTGGTGGTACGGGCGTGACGGTCCTGCCGTCCAAGGAGTCCATGACCCCTCCCACTGCACCCGTCCGGGCAGCGTCCCGGTGCCCAGCTCGACGGTAATGCGATTGCGGTCCCGCTCCTATTGCCGGTCGGCCTGCCGGTCGCCCGCACATGGCCCGCGTCACGGGGGCCGTTCGGCCCTGGGTACCGCGCCGGCCAGGCGGGAGCATCGGGCGGGAGCATCGGGCGGGGGAGCGGGGGAAGGGAGCTGGCATGGTCGATTTGCGGACCGGCTACCTGGGCTTGCGGCTGCGCAGCCCGCTGGTGGCGTCGGCGTCGCCGCTGACCGGTAACCTGGACGACCTGCGCCGGCTGGAGGCGGCCGGCGCGGCGGCGGTGGTGCTGCCCTCGCTGTTCCAAGAACAGCTCACCGGCCAGCCGCCGCAACTGCAGCAAGCCGTGGGGCCGGTGGCGTACCTGCGGCTGCTCGAGCGGGCCAAGCACGCGGTGTCGGTGCCGGTGGTCGCCAGCCTCAACGGCACCGCGGCCGGCACCTGGCTGGAGCAGGCGCACCTGCTGGAGGAGGCCGGCGCCGACGCGGTCGAGCTCAACGTCTACGTCGTCGCCGCGCACTTTGGCGTGGACGGCCAGGAGATCGAGGGGGCCTGCGTGGACCTGGTGCGGGCAGCGCGGCAGGTGCTGGGGGTGCCGCTGGCGGTCAAGCTGGGCCCGTTCTACAGCGCCATGGCCAACCTGGCCCTGCGGCTGGCCGAGGCCGGCGCCGACGGGCTGGTGCTGTTCAACCGCTTCTACCAGCCCGACATCGACGTCGAGCGCCTGGAGGTGGCGCCGACCCTGGCCTTGAGCACGCCGCAGGAGCTGCGCCTGCGGCTGCGCTGGATCGGCATCCTGTCCCGGCAGCTGCCCGTGTCGCTGGCGGCCACCGGCGGGGTCCACACGGGACAGGACGTCGTCAAGGCGCTGCTGGCGGGCGCGGACGTGGCGATGCTGGCCTCGGCGTTGCTGCGGCACGGTCCCGGGCACCTGTCGCGGGTGGAGGCCGAGCTGTGCGGGTGGATGGCCGACCATGGCCACGACGCGGTGGGCCAGGTGCGCGGCCAGCTCAGCCGGGCCGGGACCCGCGACGCCGCCGCCTACGAGCGCGCCAACTACGTGAGCCTGCTCACCTCGGCCACCCATGGCCCGAGCATTGAGGAGCACTGACGGGGGGATGGGCTCGACAGTGCGCCGTGTGGCCCAACCGCTGCGTGCTCGAACTGCTGGAGATGGAGATAAGGAGCGCACGATGACGACCCCGGACGGCTGGGCGTGCATGGACGGCAACGAGGCGGCCGCGCGGGTCGCGCACCGGCTGAGCGAGGTGATCGCGATCTACCCGATCACCCCCGCCTCGCCGATGGGGGAGCTGGCCGACACCTGGAGCGCGGCCGGGCGGCCGAACCTGTGGGGCCAGGTCCCTGAGGTGGTGGAGCTGCAGAGCGAGGCGGGCGCAGCGGGGGTGCTGCACGGTGCGCTGCTCAAGGGGGCGCTGGCGACCACCTTCACCTCCTCGCAGGGGCTGCTGCTGATGCTGCCCAACATGTTCAAGATCGCCGGGGAGCTCACCCCGGCGGTGATCCACGTCGCCGCCCGCACGGTCGCCACGCACGCGCTGTCGATCTTCGGGGACCACTCCGACGTCATGGCGGCCCGCCCGACCGGCTGGGCGATGCTGGCGTCCGCCTCGGTGCAGGAGGCCCACGACCTGGCGCTGGTCGCCCACGCGGCCACGCTCGCCTCCAGGGTGCCGTTCCTGCATTTCTTCGACGGCTTCCGCACCTCGCACGAGGTCGCCAAGATCCGCCCGCTCAGCGACGACGACCTGGCCGCCGTGGTCGACCCCGAGCACGTCCGCGCCCACCGCGACCGCGGCCTGTCGCCCGACCGGCCGCGCCTGCGCGGCTCGGCCCAGAACCCCGACGTGTTCTTCCAGGCCCGCGAGGCCGTCAACCCCTTCTACACGGCCGTGCCCGAGATCGTGCAGGCCAGCATGGACCGGCTGGCCGAGCGGACCGGTCGGCGCTACCGGCTGGTCGACTACCAGGGCCACCCCGAGGCCGAGCGGGTCGTGGTGCTGATGGGCTCTGGCGCGGGCGCCGCGGCCGAGGCCGTGGAGGCGATGAACGCCACTGGCGAGCGGGTGGGGCTGGTGACCGTGCGGCTGTACCGGCCCTTCCCGGCCGAGGCCTTGGCCGCCGCCCTGCCGCCGACGGTGCGGCGGGTGGTCGTGCTGGACCGGACCAAGGAGCCGGGCGCGACCGGCGAGCCGCTGTACCAGGACGTGGTCACCGCCCTGGCCGAGCGTGCCGCCCAGGACGGGGCGCCGCCGCCGCTGGTGGTCGGCGGCCGCTACGGCCTGGCGTCCAAGGAGTTCACCCCGGCGATGGCCAGGGCGGTCCTCGACGGTCTGGCTGGCGACCGGCCCCGCAACCACTTCACCGTCGGCATCGCCGACGACGTCAGCCACACCAGCCTGCCGGTGGACGCCTCGTTCCGGACCGAGGACCCCGACGGGCTGCGGGCGGTCTTCTACGGGCTGGGCAGCGACGGCACGGTCAGCGCCAACAAGACCGCGGTCAAGATCATCGGCGAGGGCACCGACCTGTTCGCCCAGGGGTATTTCGTCTACGACTCCAAGAAGTCCGGCTCGGTGACCGTCTCCCACCTGCGCATGTCGGCCCGCCCGATCTGCTCCACCTACCTGATCGAGCAGGCCAACTTCGTCGCCTGCCACCAGTTCGGCTTCCTGGAGCGCATGGACGTGCTGGAGCGCGCCGCGCCGGGCGCGACCTTCCTGCTCAATAGCCCCTGGCCCGCCGACCAGGTCTGGGACCACCTGCCCGTCGAGGTGCAGCGCGACGTCATCGACAAGCGTCTGGAGGTGTGGGTGGTCGACGCGGCCAGGGTCGCGCGCGAGGCTGGGCTGGGCTACCGGATTAACACCGTGATGCAGCCGTGCTTCTTCGCGCTCGCCGGGGTGCTCGAGCACGAGCGGGCGATCGCGGCGATCAAGCGCTGGGTCGAGGCGGCCTTCAGCCGGCGTGGCGAGGAGGTCGTCGCGCGCAATTTCGCCGCGATCGACGCCGCCATCGCGGCGCTCAGCCAAGTCCAGGTGCCCGCCGCCGTGACCGCCGCCCACTACCGGCGCCCGACCGTCGCCGCCGACGCGCCGGAGTTCGTGCAGCGCGTCACCGCGCGGATGCTGGCGGGCAGGGGCGACCTGCTGCCGGTCAGCGCCCTGCCGGTCGACGGCACCTTCCCGACCGGCACCGCGCAGTGGGAGAAGCGCTCGCTCGCCGCGGAGATCCCCATCTGGGACCCGTCGATCTGCATCGACTGCGGCAAGTGCGCCATCGTCTGCCCGCACACCACCATCCGCATGAAGATCTTCGAGCCGGGGGCGCTCGAGGGCGCGCCCGAGGGGTTCGCCTCCAAGGACTTCCGCTCGCGCGACCTGCCGGGCCGCCAGCTCACCATCCAGGTCGCCCCGGACGACTGCACCGGCTGCGGGGTGTGCGTCGAGGTCTGCCCGGCGCACTCAAAGCAGGAGGTCAAGCACAAGGCGATCAACATGACCCCGGTCGATGAGTTCCTCGAGCGGGAGCGGGCCAGGTGGGACTTCTTCCTGGCCATCCCGGAGCTTGCGGAGCTGGACCGGGAGCTGCTGGCGCCGGACTCGGTCAAGGGCTCGCAGGCGCGCCAGCCGCTGTTTGAGTTCTCCGGCGCCTGCGCCGGCTGCGGCGAGACGCCCTACCTCAAGCTCATCAGCCAGCTGTTCGGCGACCGGTTGCTGGTCGCCAACGCCACCGGCTGCTCCTCGATCTACGGCGGCAACCTGCCGACCACCCCGTGGTCGGTCAATGCCGAGGGCCGCGGCCCCGCCTGGGCGAACTCGCTGTTCGAGGACAACGCCGAATTCGGCCTCGGCATCCGCCTGGCCGCCGACAGCCTCAACCGGCGCGCCCGCCGCCTGGTCGAGCAGCTGGAGCCCGCCATCGGCGCCGACCTCGCCCGCGCGCTGCTGGACGCCGTCCAGGACAGCGAGGCCGCGGTCGCCGCCCAGCGCGAGCGGGTCGCCGAGCTGCGCCAGCTCCTGCGCCAGCGCCTGGGCGGGCTCGGCCGGCCCGAGGCGCTGGAGCTGGAGGGCCTCGCCGACGAGCTGGTCCGCCGCAGCGTGTGGATCGTCGGCGGCGACGGCTGGGCCTACGACATCGGCTCGGCCGGCCTGGACGCGGTGCTCGCCTCCGGCCAGGACGTCAACGTGCTGGTGCTGGACACCGAGGTGTACTCCAACACCGGCGGGCAGGCGTCCAAGGCCTCGCCGCGCGGCGCGGTCGCCAAGTTCGCCGCCCGCGGCAAGCAGACCCCCAAGAAGGACCTCGGCATGATCGCGATGAGCTACGGCAACGTCTACGTGGCCCACGTCGCCCTCGGCTCCAGCGACATGCAGACCGTGAAGGCGCTGGGGGAGGCCGAGGCGTGGCCGGGCCCGTCGCTGGTGATCGCCTACTCCACCTGCATCGCGCACGGCTTCGACATGTCCGGGTCGATGGCACACCAGCGCGACGCGGTCCGCTCCGGGCACTGGCCGCTGTTTCGCTACCACCCCGACGCGGAGCGTCCCTTCCAGCTGGACTCCAAGCCGCCGGCGCTGCCGCTGCGCCAGTTCGCCGAGACCGAGGCCCGCTTCGCCATGCTGGCCCGGACCGATCCGGACGAGTTCGACCGCCTCATGAGCATCGCCGAGGAGGACGCGCGCGAGCGGTGGCGCTACTACGAGCGGCTCGCCACGCTGCCACGCACGGCCCCGCACCTGCCGCCCCGCCCAGGTGGCGGGGTTGGCCACGCCCAGGAGAACGCCCAGGAGAGCACCGAGGAGAGCACCGAGGAGAGCACCGAGGAGAGCACCCAGTGACCGACCTGCGCACCAGCTACCTCGGCCTGCAGCTGCGCTCGCCGCTGGTGGCGTCGGCGTCGCCGCTGACCGGCGACACCGACCACCTGCGCCGGCTCCAGGACGCCGGTGCCGCCGCGGCGGTGCTGCCGTCGCTGTTCGAGGAGCAGCTCACCCACGACCAGGTCGAGCTGGACCGGCTGCTGGAGCAGACCTCCGAGCACGTCGGCGAGGCGCAGTCGTACTTCCCCGACCTGGCCGACTACAACACCGGGCCGTCGTCGTACCTGGAGCTGATCGAGCGGGCCAAGCGGGCGGTGGCGATCCCGGTGATCGCCAGCCTCAACGGCACCACCCCGGGCGGCTGGGTGCGGCACGCCCGGCGCATGCAGGACGCCGGCGCGGACGCGCTGGAGCTGAACCTGTACGCGGTCGCGACCGACCCGCGGGTCGGCGCGGCCGAGCTGGAGGCCCGCTACCTTGAGCTGGTCGCCGCGGTCCGCTCGGCGGTCACGATCCCGCTGGCGGTCAAGCTGAGCCCCTTCTTCACCGCCATGGCCAACATGGCCGTGCGGGTGGCCGACGCCGGCGCCGACGGCCTGGTGCTGTTCAACCGCTTCTACCAACCAGACCTCGACCTGGACACACTCGACGTGGTGCCGCGGCTGGTGCTGTCCACCTCCGACGAGCTGCGCCTGCCGCTGCGCTGGATCGCCATCCTGTACGGGCAGGTCCGCGCCTCACTGGCGGCCACCAGCGGCGTCCACACCGGCATGGACGCCGCCAAGGTGCTGCTGGCCGGCGCCGACGTGGCGATGATGACCTCCGCGCTGCTGCGCCACGGGCCCGGGCACGTCGCCCAGGTCGAGCGCGAGCTGGTCGCCATCCTCGACGAGCGCGGCTACGCCTCCGTCGCGGAGCTGCGTGGCAGCATGAGCCGGCGCGCTATGCCCGACCCGGCCGGCTTCGAGCGCGCCAACTACGTGCGCACGCTCGCCTCCTGGTCCAGCCAGACCACGCCCAGCCCCGGCCAGGCCGCCACCCGCGCCGACCGGCGCCCATGAACCATAAGCGTGGCCGAGGCGCCCCGGGTGGCAGCCTGGGGCATAGCATGTCAGGCGTGGAGAGGAAGGGTGAGATGGCGCCTTCTGCGGCGTATCCGGCGCATCGGGAGGCCGATGTGGTGCTGCGGGACGGCTCGACCGTCCACGTGCGCCCGGTTCGGCCGGAAGATGCCGCCGGGGTCCGCGCCTTGTTCGAGGGGCTGTCGGCGGAGTCCAGGTGGCTGCGGTTCTTCTCCGAGGCCTACGACGCGGGCGCGGTGGTGCGCTGGGCGACCGAGGTGGACTACGACCGCCGCTTCGGCCTGGTCGCCACCGCCGGCGCCGAGCAGCGGCTGGTCGCGCACGCCGGCTGGGAGCGCCTGCGCGACCGTGCCGACAAGGCGGAGCTCGCGCTGGCCATCGCCGACGACTTCCAGGGCCGCGGGCTGGGCACGATCCTGCTCGGCCAGCTCGCTGAGGCCGCGCACGCCGCCGGCGTGACGCTGCTGGACGCCGAGGTGCTGCCGCAGAACCACCAGATGCTGCAGGTGCTCCGGGACGCCGGGCTACCGCTGACGGTGCGGTCGCTGCCTGGCGTGGTCATGGCGGAGCTGCCGACCTCGCTGTCGCCGGAGGCGCTGGAGCGGTTCGAGCAGCGCGAGCAGCTCGCCGCCGTGGCCGCCCTGCGCGGGGTTCTGGCGCCCCGCTCGGTGGCGGTGATCGGCGCGTCGCGCCGGCGGGGCTCGGTCGGCGGGGAGCTGTTCCACAACCTGCTCGCCGGCGGCTTCAACGGCCCGGTCTACCCGGTCAACCCGGGCGCCGAGGTGGTCCAGTCGGTGCTGGCGTACCGGTCGGTGCTGGGCGTGCCGGGGCCGGTCGACCTGGCCGTCATCGCCGTCCCCGCCGTCGCGGTGGTCGGCGCGGCCCGCGAGTGCGCCGCCAAGGGCGTCCGTGCGCTGGTGGTGATCTCGGCCGGGTTTGCCGAGACCGGGTCGCAGGGAGCAGAGCGGCAGCGGGAGTTGCTGCACGTCTGCCGCGAAGCCGGGATGCGCCTGATCGGCCCCAACTGCCTGGGGGTGATCAACACCGACCCGGCGGTGCGGCTGGACGCCACCTTCGGCCCGGCGATCCCGATCGGCGGGCGGGTCGGGTTCCTGTCGCAGAGCGGCGCGCTCGGCCTGGCGATCGTGGACTACGCCAACCAGCTCGGCCTGGGCCTGTCGGGCTTCGTCTCGGTCGGCAACAAGGCCGACATCTCCGGCAACGATCTGCTGGGCTACTGGGCCGAGGATCCCCGCACTGATGTGGTGCTGTTGTACCTGGAGTCGTTCGGCAACCCGCGCAAGTTCGCCCGCACCGCCCGCCGGCTCGGCCGGTCCAAGCCGATCGTGGCGGTCAAGAGCGGCCGCTCGGTCGCTGGCGCCCGCGCCACCGGTTCGCATACCGGGGCGCTGCTGGCTGCCTCCGACGTGACCGTCGACGGGCTGTTCCGCCAGGCCGGGGTGATCCGCACCGATACCCTCTCGGAGCTGTTCGACGTGGCCAGGCTGCTGGCCAGCCAACCGCCCCCACGGGGCCGGCGGGTGGGAATCGTCACCAACGCCGGCGGCCCGGGGATCATGTGCGCCGATGCCTGCGAGGCTGGCGGGCTGGAGGTGGTGCAGCTCTCGGAGTGGCTGCGGGCCGCGCTGGCCGCCTTCCTGCCGCACGAGGCATCTGTGGCCAACCCCGTCGACCTGCTCGCCGCGGCGCCGGCCGCCCACCACCGGCGCGCGGTCGAGCTGGTCGCCGGCTCCGGTGAGGTCGACGCGGTGATCGCGATCTTCATCCCACCGCTGGTGACAGAGCTGGCCGAGGTGGCCAGCGCGATCCGCGAGGGCGCGGAGGCCGCGCCGGCGGACGTGCCGGTGCTGGCCGTGGTGATGTCGGCCGCCGGTGGCCCGCTCGAGCTGCGCGGCACCAGGCGGGCACTGCCTTCCTACGCCTTCCCGGAGGATGCCGCCCGCGCGCTGGCCCTGGCGGCCGTATACGGCGCGTGGCGGTCCGCTCCAGCGGGGCAGGTGCCGGAGCTTGCCGGCGTGCGTGGCGACGAGGCGGCAGCGGTGCTGGCCACCGCCATGGCCGCCGGGCCTCTGCCGCGCTGGCTGGGGCCCGACGAGGTCGCCAGGCTGCTCGGCTGCTACGGCCTGCCGCTGGCCCCCTGGCGGCTGACCGGCACCCCCGAGGAGGCTGCCGCGGCCGCGGCGGAGCTGGGCGGCCCCGTCGCGCTCAAGGCGGTCGCGTCCGGGCTGGTGCACAAGACCGAGGCCGGCGCCGTGCGGCTGGCGCTCAGCGGCGCCGAGCAGGTCGCCGCGGGCGCCCGCGAGATGGCCAGCAGGGTCGCCGCCGCCGGCCACCAGGCCAGTGGCTTCCTGGTCCAGCGGATGGCCGAGCCAGGGGTCGAGCTGCTGGTCGGCGTGGTCCACGACCCCTCCTTCGGGCCGGTGGTGGCGTGCGGCGCCGGCGGGACCGCCGTCGAGCTGCTCAAGGACGTGGCCGTGCGGATCACCCCGCTGACCGACCTGGACGCCCGCCAAATGGTTCACTCGCTGGCCACCTTCCCGCTGCTGGACGGCTACCGCGGCGCGCCCAAGGCCGACGTCGCCGCCCTCGAGGACGTCCTACTGCGCGTCAGCGCCCTGGTCGACGAGCGACCCGAGGTGGCCGAGCTGGACTGCAACCCCGTGATCGTCGGGCCCGGCGGCGCGGTGATCGTCGATGCCCGGATCCGCATCGAGCAGCCGGCCGCGCCGCCGCCCCTGGGCGCCCGCCGCCGGCCGTAGCACGATCACCTCCGACCTGATCCAGTGGCATTTCGGTGACGACGCGGCCAGGGAGGCCGCCACCGACCACAAGGAGTCTCCGCCGCCCAACGACCTCTACATCCGCAATGTCAACCCCCGGCTGCGGACCCTGCCGGTGCGGGCCGAGGCCACCATCACCGTCAACACC
>JBKPDO010000350.1:0-15133 GCA_046727955.1 bacterium
TGCCAGTACGCCTCCCGCGGCAGCCGCCGCCGGCCGCCGTCTTGCTCCAGCTCCAGCGCGGCCAGCAGATGCACGGCGGCCTCGACGACCCGCCCGGCGGCGTGCCGCTCGGCCAGCAGCGCCGCTGGCTCCAGCGCGGCCAACTCCACGGTGGCGGTCACCGCGACCACCCCCCGGGGGGCGGCCGGCGGGTCCAGCAGGTCGGCGACCCGGTCGCCCAGGCACAGCGCCAGCTCGCGGCGCTGTGCGCTGGCCTGGCACTGCGCCTCGGTCGGCACCGGGCCCCAGCCGCCGGAGTGCACCGGGCCAAAGCCGGGGTTGAAGCGCCCGAACGCGCGGTGCAGGTCCAGGCGGCGACCGCGGTCGGCGCCCGCGCGCGCCGACTCCAGGGCGTGGGCGTCCAGCACGCCCCGCTCGGCGATGCCCTCAAGGCGGATCGCCAGGAACGCAACCGCGAGCGGGGTGTCGTCGGCGGGCCGCTCGGCATCCATGCGCTTGAGCACCCGGGCGGCCAGGCGCACCAGCGCCATGGCGGCTTCGGGGTCGACCGGGCCGGCGGCGCTCACCGGTCGGCCCCCCGACGCGTGGGCGGGTAGATGGTGCCGGCCCGCACGATCGAGATCGCCGACCACTCAAACCACAGGTCCTCGATGCCGTAGCCGCCCCGCGGCGTCGGGTCCTGCTGCTGGGTGCTGGAGATGACTCGGAAGCGGACCTCACCCGAGCGGGGCCACCTGACCGCCAGGAACGTGGCGCCGTACGGGTCGGCGTCGGCGGAGTCGGGGTGGCCGATGGCCACGTCGCCGACCCGTGGCGGCCACCACGGCTGGGCCTCCATTTCGGCCCAATGGCTAGTGATCGCCTCGAGCTCCCCGTCCAGGTCCCGGGCGGCCTTGCGGTCCTCGATCTGGGACCTGGGCGCCTGGTCGATCCACCTGGGCCGCAGGCGCGCGGTGAGGTAGTACAGGACCAGCCCGGGGACCTTGCGGCTGGGGTAGGGGCCGCCCTGGCGGTCGACCTCGAACAGCTCCGGCAGCCGGCCGATGGCGTCGGTGGTGGCCCGGGGCGCGCCGATGACGCGAACGTCCAGCAGCTCGCTCACGCGGCCTCACCACCCCGCCGCTTGCGCGCGCGGTCACGGGCGCGCAGCCGCCCAAGGCTGGCCGGGTCCTGCATGCGCCGCTGCCGTGACGCGCGGCTGACTTGGCGCTGGCAGAGGCGGCAGTAGCCCGAGGGGCCACCCGGCCGGCGCCGGTAGAAGCCACCCAGCGGCTTGACCTGCCCGCAGCACGGGCAGCGCTTCCCCGGAGCCGTCATGCGGCCTCACCGCCGGCAGGGGTTACGACTTGCTTCGACTCCGAGGGCTTGGGGGCCTCAGCCGGCGCGATCAAGCCGGCGAGCGCGTACTTGGGGATGTAGATCGTGCCGCCGATGCGTCGGTGCGGAAGCTCGCCCTTCTCCACCCAGCCGTAGATGGTGTTGGGGTGCTTGCCGAGCAGCCGTGCGACCTTGGCGACGGTGTAGGCGATCGGCTCGTCCTGGGCCTGATCGCGCCTGGGAGTGCCTTGCCCCGCAGGCAAGGCGGTACCCTGATGTGGCATCTGGGGCTCCTACCTCGATGCGACCTGCGGCCTCGGCGCCGGGGTGTTGGCGCACCCCGGGTTACCGCCGAGGCCGTTCCTCGTTCTTACCGTAGGCTTCAGTATCGATTCTTGTCAACAACTATCGATACTTGTCGGCTTAGCATAACCCTCTTGCTGACGGCGGCAGCGTTTGGTGGTGGAATACCGCCAAAGGCCTGGGCGGACGACTTCAGCGAGGATGACGTGGACGAAGCAGCCTGGAAGGACTTCGGCGAGTGGGTAGAGCAACTGCGGGAGCGCTCAGGGCTGACCGTCGGCGAACTAGCCGAACGCGCAGGCGTGTCGCGGATCTGGCTCCAGGGCCTCCGCAAGGGCGGTCGCCGCATCCAAGGCGAATGGCGTGCGCCCAACCCCAAGAACGACGCGCTCGCTCGCGTGGCACATGCCCTGGACGTGCCCGTCGAGGAGATGTTCGCTCGTGCGGGCCGAGGCGCGGCACCGAGTGCCAACGTAGCCCAGGGCCAGGAGGCTTCCTCGCAACGCAGTGGCGAGGAAGCCTCCATAGAACGCATCCGCGAGCTCGAGGAACGGGTGACGCGCACCGAGCAGGAGATGGCCGAATTGCGGCAGCTCCTTGAGGAGCAACAAGGTGGGCAAGCCAAGGCGCGCTGAGGCGTATGATCCGGCCTACAGGCTCAAATCGGGCGCACAGGGCGCTGAAGGTGGATGACCTGTGGGCGAGAACAGGCAAGACGACACTGAGGGCCAGGCCAGCTTGGCAAAGGTCATCCCGCTGCGATCAGCCAGCAGTCGGGCTGACCTGCCGACCGGCTACCTTGAACAGATCGCGCGGCGCGTCCGAGCCAATCTCAGAGACCTGGTGGCCACGGCGGACAGCTACGACCTCGATCTGGCCGCAGAGTTTCGGCTTGCCGCAGGGCTCCTCAACAAGGCTTCCGACAGCCACGCCGTACAGGTGGCCGAGGCTGGCGCCCTACAACTCACCAATGCCGCTGGCGGTTGCTGGGGGCTGGTGAACCACGACGGCACTGTGCTCGGGCTGATTGTGGCGATCGATGGGAGGCTAGGCTTGGCTCCGACATCGTGGTCCCGTCGTGAGGTGCTCGCTGCCGGCGGCGCGTTGCTGCTGGCACCGCTCGCCGGCCCTGGCGTCAGAGCAGCTACAACGCCCGGCCGCGAGGCTCATCCGCGGTTGGACATGGAAGCAGCCGAGCGGCTCGACTACGTCGTGCAACACCCGCGCAGTATGGACTTGGCGGCCGTGGCTGATCTGCGCGAGCAAGCGCAGTCTCTTACCAAGCAGTACGACCTTGCCGCCTCGACCTCGCTGCTTCCCGCAGCGGGAGAGTGCACCGGCCAGGTCACCTTCCTTCGGAAACAAGCTCCCGACGGTCGGGTCCGCCACGAACTCCAGCTCGTTGAGGCGCAGCTGGCGACGCTCATGGGCCAGCTCGTCTGGGACGCATCGCAGCGACGCGACCACGCAACCGCCATCGGCTACTACGACCAGGCGATTGCCGCCGCAAACCAGGCCGACGACACGACGGCGGAGGCGTACGCACGCCTTCGCAAGAGCTACGTCGCCATGTACGGCGAGCAGGATCCTCGGACAGGGCTCCGGTTGGCGCAGGAAGCGGCAGCGCTCGCTGGCACTGGCGCCAGCCATGCTCTGCCGGGCCTGGCGCTCCTGCACGTCGGCGAGGGCCACGCGATGCTCGGCGAACGGAGAGAGTGCGAGGCTGCCCTGGGCGCCGCCGAGGCGCATCTGGAGGCGATGCAGCCCGCCGATCCCGCCTACCACCTCTTCTCCTCCGACCGGCTCGGGCGAGTGCGGGGCTCCTGCTATCTCGCGCTTGCCGACAGTGCGAAGGCGAGGCCAATCCTGGAGAGCACCGCGCGCAGCCTGCAAGGTCGTCACAAGTCGAAGGCGATCATCCTCGGGAACCTGGCCCTCGCGCACATCCACCAGCGCGACGTTGAGCAGGCAGCGGCAGTACTCCACCGGGCAATTGATCTGCTGGAGATCTCCCGCGGTGGGGGCGGTCTGAACGTGGTGTCCGCAGCCGTCCGTGAGTTCCGCCCATGGCGCCACGAGCCGTTTGGACAGGACCTGAACGAGCGACTGCTCGCGCTCATGGCACTGACCTAGGAGGTGTGGCCGCTGAACGCACAGTCAGAGCAAGCCCTCGGGGAGATCGAGCGCGCCAAGCAGGAAGTCCGCGATCGGATCTGGGCGCTACTTGAGCGGGAAGGCGCAGCGAAGCCGCCGGGCACTGTGGTTGGGAAGATCCCGAACTTCCTCGGAGCCGAGGCCGCCGCCGAGCAGCTCGCATCGCTGCCGGTGTGGCAGACGGCCCAAGTGCTGAAGGCCAACCCAGATAAGGCGCAACGAGCGGTTCGCGCCAAGGCACTGGCCGAGGGCAAGGTGTTGTACATGGCGGTGCCGCGGCTGGCCGATGAGCTGCCCTTCTACCTGCTGGAGGCCGAGCGCCTGACCATCCCGCCGTGGGAGGCCGCCTCGAAGGAAGGCGCGGCCAAGGCCGGGCGGAAGGTTGCGGCCAGCGAGTTGCGTTCGGTCGACCTGGTGGTCTGCGGCAGTGTGGCGGTGAACCGCGAGGGTGCTCGCGTCGGCAAGGGCGGGGGCTTTTCCGACTTGGAGGTCGCGTTCCTGGTGGAGGCCGGCGTGCTCCGGCCAAGCACGGTGCTGGCCACCACGGTGCATCCATTGCAGGTGGTGGACGGGCCACTCCCGGAGACCATCCACGACTTCCGTGTAGACCTGATTGCCACCCCGGACGCGGTCATCTGGTGCGGCAAGCCGCGGCGGCCACCGGGAATCCTTTGGGAGCATCTGCACCCAGACAAGATCGCCGAAGTTCCGGCGTTGGTTGCCCTGGCAGCCCGACGCTGAGCGACCACAACGTGGCAGATTCCCCAAGCGTCCCACGCCGTGCCCACTCGCCGAGTCCTGGGTTCCAGACAAGTCATACATAAGCGGTATCGATGTGTTGTCTCGGGTGATGCTTGACACATTGAAGCGGGTACGAACAGCGTCCTGCCGCACATTTTAGACAGCGAGTCACGTTGACGACCTACCGTCCCTGGTTTCGAGTGGCTCAACGCTCACGACGAACTCGGCATATTCGCTATAACTTTCGAGCATGTCAGTTAAAAGCTCCTGGTCAACAACGTACACATTTCGAGTTGGGTTCTCCACTAGTGGGACTACAGTTGTGACTCGATACTTAGCTAGCTGATAGCGGCGCACATCGTCCTTCGCTATTGCGATCTTCTCGACCGGTTCCGAAACCCGCTCGTAGTAGCCCTTCTGAAGATCAAGAAGCAGGGAAACGCCAAGCCTGGCGACAGTCTCGGCATCCTCCCTTCGGATATATTCTCCGTGGATGGCTCGATTCGCCAGATCGAGAACTTCTCGCAACCCATCTTTTAACTCAGGCGGAATTGCCTCCGCTCCTTGCAACCGAGAGACGAGGCGTGATAGAGGAAGATTCTGCGCCGAACTCTCGCTGTCACTAATAAGACTGTACCAGGCGCGTAGTATCCGTTCCAACTCTATTCTGAGCTTTGCTAACCCGACCGGTGGATCTTGACGGGTCAGCCGGAGAATGGACTCGTGTGGCTCGGGGATTTCCTCTTCTATTGGCACCGGCCCAATATCCTCTGTGACCGCCTTCTCCGCTTGCCGGACCTCAGCAGGCGCAATCTCGGCTTCTAGCTCCCCAAACCGGAGCTTCCGAACCAGATCCCAGCGGGAACTGAGAAGAATGATCCCAAGGAGCCCCAATGTGATGGCATCGACTTGGATTCTCTTCCAGCCAAAGGCGTGAATGATGAGCAGCGCGCCCGCAGCGATCGCGATACCCCACGGAGTGAGCTTTGCACGATAGCCAGTCCCTGCCTTGTTCTGGTTCTTGAACCAAGCCATGGAAGTGCTCCCAGCAACGATGTCGGACTGGCTTCCTCTTGTAAGCCCTTCGAAGCTCGCTCAGAACGACGGATCACGCTGGAACCTACCGCGCCGCCTTCGCGGCTTGCTAACGAGGTCCTTGGTCACTGAGGACTGGCCTCACCCTACTATCATGGTGGAGCCATCGAGCCAAGGGTTAGCAAGGTCGCTTCACTCTCACTGGCCGTGCCACGAGCGTGCCATTCACAGCAGTCACGGTCGGTTCCCAGCGGACAGCCGCGGACAACACTACAGTGGCCATAAGCTGCGCCGATCCCTGTCTCCCCAGGTAGCAATCCTGCTCGAACTAGCTTTGGGAGCAGGTAGTCATTCCCAAAACCGGCGCCGCTCGGGACCTGCGGGCGGCGAAGCCCCTATGCGCCGTCGTCAGTGTCAGCAGCGCGGCCGCGACGGCGGGTGATGTAGCCGCCAGGGCGACGCGGGCCGAACGCCTCGGGGCGGAGCCGACGTTCGAGCTGCATGAGGCTCCAGATCTTGGTGCCGTCCGCGCGGACGTAGGGCTCGACGTTGGCGGCGGCCTTGACAACGGCGTCCAGGTCGACGCCGAGCAGCTCCGCGCACTGGTCAAGCGGGGCCGCAATCGGCCGGCCTAAGTCGGGGTCGTCCCGTTCCCAGGTTCGCATCCGCGTAGCCTACTCGAACACTTGTTCGAGGTTAAGCAGCACGCCAACGGCACGCTCTGGCTATCGGCCGGCTCGACCGTGGGCAGCAATCACCGCCTGGTTGTGCGGGCAGCAGACGGGCAGCAATCGCCCGTTGGAAAGTCCGATAGAGCGGCGGAGGGATCGTGATGGACTGTGCCTCACGGCGAGGTGTCTACACCGGCCATGAGCTGCGCAGTTCCCACGATCCTCCACTCACCTGCACAGCCGCGAATTACATTGGTGTGATTTACGAGCACATCTCGCACGGAGGAAGTCAGGGGTTCAAATCCCCTCACCTCCACCCCCAAAACCATAGGTCAGAGCGTCGTCGGCCGAGTGCCGGCGGCGCTCACTGCATGTTGCGGCCGCGCTGCGGCCGCCAACTCAAGTCGCAGTCCAGCCCGGGAAGGCTCTCAGAGACCAGGCGACTCGGCCCAGGCCTCACACGATGACCACGGAGCGTAGTCGCCGCCGCCTCCGTCCGCGCCAGGCCGACTGGGTCAGACGGCCGAACGTTTGCGGACATTGTCGGCGGCCATGCCAAACCCGGCGCGGGGCAGCCGCTGCAGCACCCGCCCGCATCGACCGCTCCCCACACCACCGCGGGACGAGCGGTGGACGCAGACGCAGACACGCCCACACGGCAAGGGCGGGGTCGAGCGTAGAGCGAACGGGGAGGCTTCATCCGTTATGGCGAGGCAAAGGAACCGTCAATGCTGGCGTAGAGGTGCGGTGCGTAGAAGATCTGGATCGTCGGTCGTGGAGTCGAAGATTGAAGGCAGGGTCGTCGCTCGGAGCGCCGAGACAGGTCCGACAGGCATCAGTCGGGATGCTGGCTCGCCGCCGAGCTGTCCGCCAAGGGAATCCCTCCAAGCCACGGGAGCGTCAGCATGGAGCAACAAGCACGCGAGCAGGCGTTCATCAGCGCCCTGACCACCGAGCAGTTCGTGCTCCAGGCCGCCCGCAGCGCCAACGTCGGCGAGATGACCGGGCGCGCCACCGTCTACATGGGGGCGGTGTCCAGCGCGCTGATCGCGTTTGGGTTCCTGGCCCAGGTCGTCACCCGCCTGGACCCGTTCGTGGCTGCGGTGCTGCCGGCAGTGTTCCTCCTGGGGGAGTTCACCTTCGCTGCCTTGTTGCGCAACACCCTGGAGAACCTGGTGTTGTTGCGGCAGATGCAGCGGATCCGAGGCTACTACCGCAGCTTGGTGCCCGAGGCCGACCAGTTCTTCGGCCCAGCGGCGGAGGATGAGCGGTTCTCCGCCGCGATCGCCACGGTGGGGCTGCGGGCTCGGCCAGCGGGGATGCTGTTCACTGGGGCCAGCGTGGTCGCCGCGATCAACAGTGTGGTGGGCGGTGTCGGCCTGGCGCTGCTGGCCGCCAAGGTCGCGAGCTTGGCGACAGGCGCCGCGCTGGCGGTCGGCATCACCGCCGCCGTGGTCCTGTTCGGGCTGCACCTGCTGTACCAGCAGCAGCGAGCCGCGTCCCTGGTCCTGCGGCAACCGACCGAGGGATCATCGGCCTAGTAGTGGAAGTCGACGCCTGCGGTGATCAGCACGACGAGGATCGCAGCGACGACCCAGTCGACGACGAGGCAGAACGGCGGCCACCAGCGAGTGTTGGCGACATACTGGCGGCGGTGCTGCCAAAGGTCCTTGAACCCGTGGCCGGTAAGGCCGGCCACCAGCAGCCACGCCGGTCCGGTGACGCCCGCCGCGGCAACTACCACAAAGACTCCGGCGATCCCGGCCTCGACGGCGATCACGGTCCGGCGTCCGTCAGCTACGGCGAAGCCGATGTAGACCGCCGCGATCAGGGTCAGCGAGAGCGCGTAGACGGTCGCCGGATCAAGCCACCAAAAGCCCAGCGGTGACGCGGCCTGGATGGCGCCGAAGACGACGCCCCACAGCATGGGTGCGCGGAGCGACCGCCCCGTCAGTGGGCTGGGCGTGGGTGCGCGCGTCATCGTCGGTTCCGTCACCTGCTTAGCTCGACGGTTGCTGGGTGACGCCTGCGTTGGCCGACATGGCGGCTTGGCGGCGGGTGGCGATGCGGTCGGCCAGGTACGTGGCGTCGTCGTTGACGAAGCCGAGCAGGGCCGACCTGCGGGTGTGCTGCCAGGACAGGCCCAGGAAGTACAGCCCGGGCACCTCGCTAACGCCGCGCCGGTGGACGACGTGGCCTTCCCGCGCCACGTCCGGAATCTGAATCCAGGAGTAGTCGGAGCGGTAGCCGGTCGCCCAGACCACCACCCCAACGTCCTCCAGGGTGCTGTGGTCGGCGAACCGGACGGTGCGCCCCGCGGCGTCGACCAGCCGGGGTCGGAACCGGACTCCGGCCCCCTTGAGCTTGCGCCGGTTGGTGCCGATGATGAACTCCCGTTGGCTTGCCCGCCGGCCGAGCCGGGAATCGACCGACACCCGCATGACGCCGAGGTGGGTGAGCCACCAGAACAGGTCCCGGCCGGCCAGCCGCTGGGGCAGCATCGGGGCCTTGGCGCCGATCGACAGGTCGACCTGGCGGCTGGCGGCCAGCTCCTCGGCGATCTGGAACCCGGAGTTGCCGCCGCCCACCACCAGGACCGGCCCCTCCGGCAGGGCCCGCGGGTTGCGGTAGTCGGCGCTGTGGACCTGGGTGACGGAGGGGTCCAGCTTGCTGGCCTGTGGTGGGATGAAGGGGATCTGGAAGGGGCCGGTGGCCACCACCACCTGGCGGGCGTGAAAGACCTCGTCGTCCGCTGTGCGGACCTCGAAGGTGTCCCCGACCCGTCGCAGCTCGGTCACCCGACTGTTCAGCCGCACGGGCAGATCCAAGGCGGCCGCGTAGGCCTGGAGGTAGTCGACCACCGGGTCCTTGGTCGGGTAGGTGTCGGCCGGGGCCGGGAACGCCATCCCGGGCAGGGCGTCGTACTGGGCCGGGGTGAACAGCTTCAGCGAGTCCCACCGGGAGCGCCAGGTGTGGCCGAGCTCGGGACCGGCCTCCAGCACTAGGAAGCGCAGGCCCTGCTGGGCCAGGTGCCAGGCCATGGCCAGGCCGGCCTGGCTGCCGCCGACGAGGACAACGTCCAGCGGTCGGTCGCCGTTGGAGTTGTCCTTGTTGCCTTGTCCCTGAGCGGTCATCGAGCCGCTCCCTGGCCGCGGGCCACGTTGAAGCTGAACATCATGCCGCTCTGCATGTGCTCGGCAATGTGGCAATGCGCCATCCACAGGCCCGGGTTGGTGACGTCGAACAAGATGTCCACGACCTGGCCGGTGCGGACCAGCACGGTGTCCTTCCAGACCAGATTCGGCTCAGGAACGCCATCACGGGAAAGGACCAGGAACCGGCCCGCCCCGTGCAGGTGGAAGGGGTGGTGCATGGGATGGTCGGAGTCCATCTCGTTCACCAGCCGGATCTTGACCCGGTCCCCTACGGTGAAGCGCCAGTCGATCGCGGCGCTGTCGGCCCCGGTGGTCCGGTCCAGGAACTTCCAGTGCATGGTGGCCGTGGTGGTCAGCCGGTTGACCTCGACCATGTCGTCTTCCCACTCGATCCCGTCGGCCGCGCCGTGGCCGTGGCCCTCGCCGTGGTGGTCGTGGGTGCCGTGCTCGGCATCACGGTCCATGGGGTCTTCGCTGTGGTGGCCGCCATGGTCGTGGTCGGCGGTGTGCCCGCCGTGCTGCTCCATCGTCGCGGCATCATGGGCTGCCGCCGGCTGGGGGACGAGCTCGGCCGCGAGCAGCTTCATCCCGCACTTGGGGCAGCGCCCTGGCTCCTGGCTGGTCACCTCCGGATGCATGGGACAGGCGTAGGTGGCCGGCGCCGCGGCGGGCAACTGGGTTGCCAGCAGCTTCATGCCGCACTTGGGACAGCGTCCCGGTTCCTGGCTGGTGACCTCCGGATGCATCGGGCAGGCGTACACCACCGGCCCGGCACCCTGCTGCGGGCCGGCGGGATCGTCCATCCGGGCCACCAGGGCCAGGACCTTGTCCGGCGGAGCGGCCAGCCAGCGGTCGAGCCGTTGCCGCTCGGCCTCCAACTCGGGAGCGCGGCGCAGCACCTGGAACTCCCGCGCCAGCGCCGGGGTCGCCCGCTCCTCGGTCACCGTGACCGCGGCCAGCCGGTAGCTCCGGTCCGGGGTGCGATGCTCCAGGATCAGCTCACCCGGCTGGTCGAACAGCACGTCGACCACGGCCCGCTCCGAGGGGGCCAGCAGCACCTCCTCGACGAACTCCTCGCGCTCCACCCGGCCGCTGTCGCCCCCCACCAGCTTCATCCGGGCGCCTGGCAGCGTCACGTTGAACACCCGGGTGTTGGCGGTGTTGGTCAGCCACAGCCGCACCACCTCGCTGGCCTTGGCCGTCAGCGCCAGGTCGGGTTCGCCGGCGATCAGCAGCTGGTTGCCGAACCGGCCCATGGCCGTGTAGGTCGTCTCGGTGGGGCTGAACGGGGCGATCTTGCCGTCCTCCAGCAGCAGGTCGTCCAGGGTCAAGACGACCTCGCGGTTGACCGGCGGCCAGTAGTCGGGCTCGGCGGGGACGACCAGGATGTTGCCGTACAGGCCCAGCTCCTGGGTGTAGTCCTCGCGGATGTGGGGGTGGTACCAGTACAGGCCCGCATCCGGGAACTGGATGCGATAGGTGAACCCCCCACCCACCGGGATCGGCGCCTGGGTCTCATGAGGGACGCCGTCGTAGCGGTTCTCCAGGCGCAGCCCGTGCCAGTGCACGGTCGTGTCCAGATCGCCCTGGTTGGTGACGTGGACGATGATCTCGGTGCCCTGCTGGACCTTGAGGGTGGGGCCGGGGATGGAGCCGTTGTAGCCCAGCATCCGGACCGTAGTGTCGCCCAGGCGCTTGGCCACCGGGCCGACCTCCAGGTCCAGGGTGTCGCCGTGGCCGAACTCCAGCAGTTCCGGCCGGCCGGCCTCGGGCAGCCCGGTCGGGTCGGTGGGGAACGAGGTGGCCGTCATCGGTGGGTCGGGTCGAGTGTAGTGTTGCATGATCATTACCCTCCTGGTCGTTCCTGCATCCAACGCCCCACCCCAGACATCCAGGTTGCGTCTGCTGCTGCTCCTTGGTGGTTGCGGTCGAGCAACGGTGACATGCCCAGGGTTATGACCAGGACCCGATTAGCCCCTATGCGGGCGGTCCTCCTCCTCTGCTGCGGTCCTTGCGGATGAGGGCACCCTGTCACCGAGCTACCGGCGACGCAAGAAAAGCAAGCGGTGCAGGGCCGCTGACCTCGCTTGATAGCACCACAAGGATTCCTTCCCGCCCTTACCTTAGACGTCGTATCGGTCCTGTTGGCGGTTTCGCGCTGCCTTGCTGCTGGCGCTGCCGCTTGGGTGAGAGAACATCGGCGCCCGAGCGAGCCCGCGTAGCGACGCCCACACGGCGCGTGTGATCGAACGCGCGACCCGGCCGGGGACGGATCGCGGTGCCACCGTCGGGTGATGCCGGGTCTTAGGGTCGTGTCGGATGCGGTCGCCGCGGGCCTGGTCGCGGCTGGCGTAGCCGCGACCGCCCGGGCGGCGGTGCGGCATTCGCGGCTGGTCGCGGAGGTGTTGTTGGTGAACGGCTCACAGGTGTCCTCCAGCCACCGCAGGACCTTGTGACGATGGGCATCCAGCCGGACCAGCAACTGTCCGCCGGTACGCGGCAAGCCCCGAAAGGCATGGCCTGCCGGCGGCTGATCCTGGTGCGTTCGACGCCTTGACAAGCCAGCAGCCAGCAAGGAAGGTCCTTCGTGCCGGCTGAGCTGCCCCAGGTTGGGAGGGGCTATGGACGTGCCCGCAGACCAGGCGACGCCAACAAGTTCCCCGCTGGTCCATTCCACTCTGCGGGAGGCGGTCCGGTCGCCGCGTCGGCGGCGGCCGACCGGGGCGCCACCGCCGCTGCCCTATCGGCTGCAGACCAGCGGCATCGGCTGGCTGGTCGCCGCGGTGGTGCTGGTCGGGCTGGAGCTGGCGGTGTTCGCCCGCGGGCTGCGCGGTCCCGCCGTGCCGGCCACGGTCGCTGACGACGCGGTCGTGCGCTGGCTTGGCGGGCTGCACGCGCCCGGCCTGGAGGCGCTGTGGCAGGGGCTGGCGCACGTCGGCTCCTGGTGGACGCTGATCGTGCTGCAGTTCGGGCTGTTGCTGGCGTTGGTGGTCCTGCGGCGTTGGCGGCATCTGATCGTGTGGCTGGTCGTCTGGAATGTCGTCATGATCCTCGTTGAGATACTGAACCCGGTGGCCCGGCGGCCACGGCCCTTCGGGGTGGCCCAGCGGACCAGCTGGGGCGGCTGGGCAATGCCGTCAATGGAGGTCACCCACCTGACGCTGATCCTCGTGGGCGTGCTGTACACGCTGGTGCCGGAGGGCCGCTGGCGCAACACCGGCAAGTGGGTGGCGGCCGGGCTGGTGGCGGTGGTCGTCGTCGCCCGGGTCGCGCTGGGCACCGAAGCCCCCAGCGACGTGCTCCTCACGGTGGGCATCGGGGTCAGCATCCCGCTGCTGGCCTTCCGCCGGTTCACCCCAAGCGAGGTCTTCCCGATCGTCTACAAGCGTGGCCGCAGCGCCCACCTGGACGTGGGCGGCGCGCGGGGGGCGGCGATCCGGCGCGGGCTACAGGACCAGCTCGGCCTGGTCGTCGAGGAGGTCAAGCCGTTCGGGCTGGCCGGCTCGGCCGGCTCCACCCCGCTGCGGGTCACCGTCAAGGGCGACCCGCCCAGGCAGCTGTTCGCCAAGCTGTACGCCCAAAGCCACCTGCGCGCCGACCGCTGGTACAAGCTCGGCCGCGAGCTGCTATACGGGCGGCTTGAGGACGAAAAGCCGTTCAACACGGTGCGGCGGCTGGTGCAGCAGGAGGACTACGCGCTGTGGTTGTGCCGGGCTGCCGGGCTGCCCAGCCCCACCCCCTACGGCTTCGTGGAGCTGACCCCGGACCGGGAGTACCTGCTGGTCACCGAGTTCTTCCAGGATGCGACTGAGCTTGGCGAGGCCCGGGTCGACGAGCAGATCATCGACGATGGCCTTTCGATTATCCGGCGGTTGTGGGACGCGGGCTTGGCGCATCGGGATATCAAGCCGGCCAACCTGCTGGTGCGTGACGGCCGCCTGCTGCTGATCGACGTGGCGTTTGTGGAGGCGCGGCCCAGCCCCTGGCGGCAGGCGGTCGACCTGGCCAACATGATGCTGTGCCTGGGGTTGCGCTCCAGCCCCGAACAGGTGTACCAGCGTGCCCTGCGCCAGTTCAGCGTGGAGGAGATCGGCGAGGGGTTCGCGGCCGCCCGTGGGCTGGCGCTGCCGTCCCAGCTGCGCCGGATGCTGCGCGCGCAGGGCCGCGACCTGCACGGCGAGTTCGTCAAGTTGCTGCCCACTGCGCCGCAGCCGATCCGGGTGCAGCGGTGGAGCGCCCGCCGGCTGGGGCTGTGGGCGGCGATCGCGCTGCTGCTGGTCCTGGTCGCCCTGAACCCGACCGTCATCTTCGACAACAGGATGGCTGTCAGGACCTCGCTGGACATCCACAGCCTGGACTGCGCGCAGCGGGAGCCGCTGTGGCTGATGGCCCAGTCGGTGCCGTCGGCGTCGCTGGTGCCGTGTGTGCGGTCCCGGGTGCCCGGCTGGACGGTCGCCGACGTGGCCGTCAACAACGACCGCTCGGTCATCACCCTGAACCACGACCGGGCCGGCAGCGGCGCGGTCGTGCTGCGCCTGGCCGCCGCCTGCGACACCGCCGGTGCGATCGAGACGCCGTCGCCGGCGTCCGGCGTGCGACGCTACCAGCGGATCGACCAGGCCACCGACGCGTTCGGGGCGACCTGGTATGACCGGTTCCCGGGCGGGTGCCTAACCTCCCGGCTGCACTCCACCAGCGACGTCGAGGGGTCGTTCGCCGCAGAGCTGCCGGTGCTGCTGGGGTTCACCAGCCGCGATGGGCTGCGCCAGGCGCTCAGCCAGCGCTCCGGCGGACGACTCCAGTTGGACCCCAACCAAGCATGATGAGCCGGCCAGCCGTGGCAGCTGCCCCCAGCCGATCCCATGACCAGACAACGAGGTCCCTTCCAGTACCCTCCGGTCGTTCGAGCAGCGTGCGGCCCGGGTAGCGCAAGCAGCAGGGCCGGCCGGGCATGCCCGCTTGGTGGATCATCCTGCTGGCGGCTGCGCCTCGGCGGTTGATGCCCGGTCGTGGGTCGGGACCAGCAGCGAGCTCCGGCGCCACCACAGGTAGCAGGCCACGCCGACCACGATCGGCAGCCCCCAGGTGAGGGCGCGATACACCAGCACCGCGGCGGTCACCTGCTCCCGGTCGCCACCCGCCGCCGTCAGCCCGCCGATCAGCACCGCCTCGACGAAGCCGATCCCACCGGGAGTGAACGGGATCGCGGTGGCCAGGCGTGCGAACGCGAACGTGACCAGCACCTCCGCCCAGCCGACCTGGGCGTTGCTGACGCCGACGTCGCGCAGCGCCACCAGCAGCACCAGGTACAGCGACAGGTGGCTGACCAGCGACGTCACCGTGATCGCGACCCAGCGGTGCTCCACCAGGTCGATGGTGCGGGCGCGGAACTTCACCGTGGCCAGCTCCCACCCGTGCACCGGCGGCCGGCGCACCAGCCCCAGCACCCGCGAGGCGACCCGGCCCGCCAGCAGCCCGAAGCGGCGTGCGCCCTGCTCACTGCGCAGGATCAGCGCGAACACCACGATCGCGCCGATCAGACCGGCGATGCCGAGCAGGGCGGCGACCACCCGCCCGCCGGTGGCGCCGCCCTGCAGGGCGACAAGGGCCAGGGCCAGCACCGGCATGCCGAGCTTGATGAAGCTGTTCCACACCCCAGAGACCAGCACCGCCGTGGTGGACTTGGACCGCGAGTAGCCCCACGACCCCAGCATCGTGTAGGTCATGCCGATGCCGATCGCCGAGCCACCAGGGACG
>JBKPDO010000351.1:0-11878 GCA_046727955.1 bacterium
TGCCGGCCCCGCGCGCGGCGCGGGCTCCTCGAGGCCCTCGGGCTCCTCCGGCTCGTGCTCCGCGAAGAACTCCCGCCACGCCTCGCTCACAGAGGACGGGTCGTCCAGGTACTGCCGGTAGATCTCGTCGATCAGCCCCACGTTGGGGCCGAACTCCGGCCTGTCAAACCATCCCATGTCCTTACAACACCCCTAAGAACTCAAGCTCACCGACGCCTTTCCGACCAGTGCATACCCATTCAGACCAGCGCGAATGGCGTCCGACCCCAGTGTGCCACCTCCCGCTCGCCGCTCCGAGAGGGTTCCGTGAATCTGTGGACAACCCCCCTGTGGACGACACCCGGCGGCTGTCAGGAGCAGGGTCTAGCATCGCCGTATGGAACCAACAGCAGAGTCCGTCGCGGTCGAGCGGGCGGTGGGGCGCTTCTCACCGCTCACCCGGACGTGGTTCGAGAGCGCCTTCGCCGCACCGACCCCGGCCCAGGTCGGTGCCTGGGAGGCGATCCCAAAGGGCGGGAACGCTCTGGTGGTGGCACCGACCGGCTCGGGCAAAACCCTCGCGGCGTTCCTATCGGCCATCGACCGGCTCGCCACCGCGCCGCCCGTCGAGTCCAAGCGGCGTCTCCGCATCCTCTATGTATCGCCATTGAAGGCGCTCGCCGCCGACGTGGAGCGAAATCTTCGAACCCCGCTGGCGGGCTTGCAGGCGGTGGCCGCGCGGCTCGACCTGCCGCTGCCGCAGGTGACCGTCGGCATGCGCACCGGCGACACCCCCGCGGACGCGCGCCGCCGTTTCTCCAGCAAGCCGCCCGACATCCTGATCACCACGCCGGAATCGCTGTTCCTGCTGCTCACCTCGCAGGCGCGCGAAGCCCTGCGACAGGTCGAGACGGTGATCGTGGACGAAGTCCACTCGGTCGTCGACACCAAGCGCGGCGCCCACCTCGCCCTGAGCCTGGAGCGGCTGGACGAGCTGTTGCCGCGCCCCGCGCAGCGCATCGGCCTGTCCGCCACCGTGCGCCCGCTCGACGAGGTCGCCCGCTTCCTCGGCGGGCGACAGCCGGTCACGGTGGTCGCCCCACCGAGCCCGAAATCCTTCGATCTCGAGGTGGTCGTCCCGGTCGAGGACATGGCCGAGCCCGCGGTGGCCGCTTCGGCACAGGGGGACCTGGACCCCCCGACCGACGGCGACCCGGAGCAGCGGAGCATCTGGCCGCACATCGACGAGCGGCTGCTCGAGCTGATCCGCGCACACCGCTCGACGATCGTGTTCGCCAATTCGCGCCGCCTCGCCGAGCGCATCTGCGCGCGCGTCAACGACCTGGCCGGTGAGGAGATCGCCCGCGCCCACCACGGCTCGGTCAGCCGCGAGCAGCGGGTGCAGATCGAGGAGGACCTGAAGGCGGGCAGGCTCCGCGCAGTGGTCGCCACCAGCTCGCTGGAGCTCGGCATCGACATGGGCGCCGTCGACCTGGTCGCCCAGGTGGAGGCGCCCAGCTCGGTGGCGCAGGGCCTACAGCGCATCGGCCGGGCCGGGCACCAGGTGGGCGCGGTCAGCCGCGGCGTGGTCTTCCCCAAGTTCCGCGGCGATCTGGTCGAATGCGCCGTGGTGGTCGAGCGCATGCGCGACGGCGCGATCGAGGCGATGCGCTATCCCCGCAACCCGCTCGACGTCCTGGCGCAGCAGGCCGTCGCGATGGTGGCCATGGACGACTGGACGGTGGAGCGGCTCGAGGCTGTGGTCCGCCGCTCGGCGCCGTTCGCCGAGCTGCCCCGCAGCGCGCTCGAGGGCGTGCTCGACATGCTCTCGGGCCGCTACCCCTCGGACGAGTTCGCCGAGCTGCGGCCTCGCCTGGTCTGGGACCGGGTCGAGGGTCGCTTGAGCGCCAGGCCGGGGGCGCAGCGGCTGGCGGTGACCTCTGGCGGCACCATCCCGGATCGCGGCCTGTTCGGCGTCTACCTGGTGGGACAGCGTGAGGCGCGCGTCGGCGAGCTGGACGAGGAGATGGTCTACGAGTCGCGCGCCGGTGAGGTGTTCACGCTCGGCGCCTCGAGCTGGCGCATCGAGGAGATCACCCACGACCGGGTGCTGGTCAGTCCTGCCCCCGGCCAGCCTGGCAAGCTGCCCTTCTGGCATGGGGACGCGTCCGGCCGGCCGGTGGAGCTCGGCCGCGCGCTCGGCGCTTTCCTGCGCGAGCTGCTCTCGCTGGCCCCGCCGGCTCGCACGGAGCGCCTGACCGCGGCGGGCCTGGACGCCAACGCCGCCGCGAACCTCCTGCACTATGTCGGCGAGCAGCTCGACGCCACCGGGGCATTGCCCGACGACCGCACGATCGTGGTCGAGCGCTTCCGCGACGAGCTGGGCGACTGGCGAGTCTGTGTGCACTCGCCGTTCGGGGCGAAGGTCCACGCCCCCTGGGCGCAGGCGATCGAGGCCCGGGTGCGCGAGCGTCTCGGCCTCGACGTCCAGACCATGTACAGCGATGACGGCATCGTGGTGCGGCTGCCCGAGGCCGACGAGGCGCCGCCGTCGGACTCGGTGCTGCTCGACCCCGACGAGGTCGAGGATCTCGTGGTCGGCCAGGTGAGCACCTCGGCGCTGTTCGCCAGCCGTTTCCGCGAGTGCGCGGCCCGCGCGCTGCTGCTGCCCAGGCGCCGCCCGGGCCAGCGCACGCCGCTGTGGCAGCAGCGCCAGCGCAGCGCCGGGCTGCTGCAGGTGGCCTCGCGCTACGGCTCGTTCCCGATCGTGCTCGAGACGGTGCGCGAGTGCCTGCAGGACGTGTTCGACCTGCCGGGCCTGACCGAGATCATGGCGGCCATCGCGCGTCGTGAGGTGCGGGTGGTCGAGGTGGACACGCCCCTCCCATCGCCGTTCGCCAGCTCGCTCCAGTTCGGCTACGTGGCGGCGTTCATGTACGACGGCGACGCGCCATTGGCGGAGCGGCGCGCCCAGGCGCTCTCGCTGGACCGCTCCATCCTGGCCGAGCTGCTCGGCCGCGAGGAGCTGCGCGATCTGATCGACCCCGCGGCCCTGGCCGATCTAGAGCTGGAGCTGCAGCTGCTCACCCCGGAGCGCAGGGTGTCCGGCCCCGACGCAATGCACGACGGGCTGCGCCTGCTCGGTGACCTTACCGTGGACGAGGTTGCGGCGCGCGCCGCCGACCCGGCCGCGGCGGCGGGCTGGCTGGCCGAGCTGGAGGCGTCCCGGCGTGCCCTGCGGCTGCGCATCGCCGGTCAGGAGCGCTGGGTGGCGATCGAGGACGCGGCCCGTTTCCGGGACGCCCTCGGCACGGCCATGCCGCCCGGGGTGCCCAAGGCGTTCCTCGAGCCCGTGGCCGACCCGGTCGGCGATCTCGTGGGGCGCTGGGCCCGAACCCACGGGCCGTTCCTGCCGGAGGAGCCCGCGCGGCGTCTCGGGCTCGGCGTGGCGGTGGTGGAGCGGGCCCTGGTCGGGCTAGAGGTCGCGGGCAGGGTGGTGGAGGGCGAGTTCCGTCCGGGCGGGTCCGGGCGCGAGTGGCTCGACGCCGAGGTGCTGCGACGGCTGCGGCGCCGGTCGCTGGCCGCGCTCCGTAAGGAGGTCGAGCCGGTGCCGCAGGAGGCGCTGGCCCGCTTCCTGCTCGCCTGGCAGGGGGTTGGGCCGAGCGGGCCGCGCCGGGCCAATCTCGACGCCCTCTATCAGGTGGTCGAGCAGCTCCAGGGCGCCGCGGTGCCTGCGTCCGCGCTGGAGCGGCAGGTCCTGCCGGCGCGGCTGCCCGACTACAGCCCCGCGCTGCTCGATCAGCTCTGCGCCGCCGGCGAGGTTGTCTGGGTCGGTGCCGGGCCGCTGGGCTCCGATGACGGCTGGGTCAGCCTGTACGTGGCCGACCAGGTGCCGTTGCTCATGCCAGAGCCGCTCCCGGTCGAGCCGTCGGCGCTGGCCGTGGCGGTGGGCGACGCGCTGGCCGAGCGGGGAGCGATGTTCTTCCGGCAGCTCTCCGACGCCGTGGGCTCGACCAGCGACACCGAGCTGCTGCTGGCCATCTGGGAGCTGGTCTGGGCCGGCCTGGTCAGCAACGACACCATGGCGCCGCTCCGCGGACTGCTGGCCGGCGGCACGCGGCCGGCGAGCCGCACGATCCGCGGCCGCAGCGGGCGGCCGCGCCGTCCCGCAATGCCGAGCCGTCTGGGCCCGCCCGCCGGCGCCGGGCGCTGGAGCCTGGCGCCACAGCGGGCGGCCGACGCGACCAGACGACTGCACGCGGCCGCGGAGCAGTTGCTCGAGCGTCACGGGGTGGTCACCCGCGGCGCGGTCATGGCCGAGCGGATTCCGGGCGGTTTCGCCGGTGTCTATCCGGTGCTCAAGGCGATGGAGGAGGCGGGCCGCTGCCGGCGCGGCTACTTCGTCGACGGCCTGGGCGGCGCGCAGTTCGCGGTGCCGGGGGCGGTCGACCGGATGCGCTCGCTCGCCGACCGGGGACCGGCGCTGGAGCGGGACCGCACGGGTGGGGAGCCGCGGACGGTCGTGCTCGCGGCGGCCGACCCGGCCAATCCCTACGGGGCCGCCCTGCCGTGGCCCGACCGGTCGGCAACCGCGGCGGACGGCCAGATCGCGGGGGAGCGACCCGGACCCGGGCACCGGCCGGGGCGCAAGGCTGGTGCCGTGGTCATCCTGGTCGACGGCGACTTGGTCCTGTACGTGGAGCGCGGTGGCCGCACGCTGCTGACCTTCAGCGACGACCCGGACCGGCTCGGCCGCGCGGCCGATGCGCTGGCGCTCGCGGTGCGCGACGGTGTGCTCGGCCGGATGGCGGTGGAGCGCGCGGACGGCGAGGAGGTCTACTCGAGCCCGCTGGCCCGGGCCCTGACAGCTGCGGGCTTCCGCCCGACCGCCCGCGGCCTTCGCCTTGCCGATCCCGGCAGGCCGGGACCGCACGGCTGAGGTGGTCGGGAGGCGCTGCGATGCCCGAGGGCGACACCGTCCACCTGACCGCGGCACGGCTGCACCGCGCCCTGGCGGGCCAGAGGCTGCTCGGCACCGAGCTCCGCGTACCGCGGCCCGTCCGTCGTGGCAGCGAGCGCTACCTGGCCGCCATTTCATCCTTCGCCACCGCCGACCTGAACAGTCAGGTGGCGCGAGAGGTGGTAGCGCGCGGCAAGCACCTGCTACTCCGCACCGACGCCGGTGTGACCCTACACAGCCATCTCAAGATGGAGGGCGCCTGGCATCTCTACCGCCAGGGCGAGCGCTGGCGCGGCCCGGGCTTTCAGGTGCGGGCGGTGCTGCGGACCGAGCCGTGGGTCGCGGTCGGGTTCCGGCTCGCCATCTGTGAGCTGCTGGCGACTGAGCGCGAGCACGAGATCGTTGGGCATCTCGGGCCGGACGTGCTCGGGCCCGACTGGGACCTCGAGGAGGCGGCCAGGCGCCTGCGAGCCATGCCGGACCGGCCGATTGGCGTGGCCCTGCTCGACCAGCGCGCCATCGCGGGGCCGGGCAACAACTGGAAGAACGAGGTCTGCTTCCTCCGCGGGGTGAATCCCTGGACCCCGGTCCTCGAGGTCGTCGACCTCGAGGGCATGCTCGCGCTGCTCAAGCAGATGATGGAGGTCAACCGGAACATCGGCCATCAGGTGACCACAGGTGACCCGCGCCGTGGGCGCAAGCGCTGGGTCGCCGAGCGCGGCGGCGAGCCGTGCCTGCGCTGCGGCGCGCCGATCCGGCGGGCCGCGCAGGCCACAGGCGACTTCGAGCGGGTCACCTACTGGTGCCCGACCTGCCAGCCCGGCCCCGGACCTCCCACGCGCGAACGGCCAAATCCGCGGTCGGTCCCCTCAGCCCCGAGCGCCGCCCGGCCCTCTGACCGCCGCCTGCCTGATCGACCCGGCCGCTCCTGACCGGGTCGCGGCGGTGGCCCGCCGCCCATGGCCCTCGAACGCCGCTCCGCCCTGATCGGTCCCACGGGCCCTTGACCCGGGTCGCGGCGCTGACCGCGCTCGTGGCCCTTGGCAGCCCCGCGGCCTTGACCGGCCGGATAGGCTCGGTAACCGCGATGCGTTCCAGGACACTGGGAGCGACCGGGCTGGCGGTCTCGCCCATCGGGCTCGGGCTGGCCGCGCTGGGGCGGCCGGCCTATATCAACCTGGGCCGTCAGGAGGACCTCGGCAGCGAGCGCAGTGTCGAGGCGATGGAGCGGCGCTGCCACCAGGTCCTGGATGCTGCCTACCGGGCCGGGGTCCGCTACCTGGACGCGGCGCGCTCGTACGGGCTGGCCGAGGCGTTCCTCGCCTCTTGGTTACGGGGCCGCGACCTGGCGCGGGCGGCCGTCACGGTCGGGTCCAAGTGGGGCTACACCTACACCGGCGGGTGGCGGCTCGAGGCGGAGGTGCAAGAGGTCAAGGACCACTCGCTGGCGACCCTGCGGCGGCAGCTCGCGGAGACCCGGGAGCTGCTCGGGGACTGGCTCGACCTCTACGAGATCCACTCGGCGACGCTGGAGAGCGGGGTCCTCGAGGACCGCCGGGTGCTGGCCGAGCTGGTCCGTCTCCGGGAAGAGGGTCTGGTGGTGGGGCTGACGACGAGCGGGCCGCGGCAGGCGGCGGTGGTGCAGCGCGCGCTGGAGGTCGAGGTGGACGGACTGAACCCGTTCGGTGTGGTGCAGGCGACATGGAACCTGCTGGAGCCGTCGGTAGGGTCGATGCTGGCCGCGGCGCACGACCGCGGCTGGGGGGTCATCGTCAAGGAGGCGCTGGCCAACGGTCGGCTCACGGCTCACGGCCGTGGCCCGGAGCGGGCCACGCTCGACAGGGTCGCGCGGCGGCACGCGGCCACCGCGGACGGGGGTGGCGCTCGCAGCGGTCCTCGTCAACCCGTGGGCGGACGTGGTGCTCTCAGGCGCGGTCACGCCGGAGCAGCTGCACAGCAACCTCGCTGCGTCCGTGCTGGAACTGACCTCGGGAGAACTCGAGGAGCTGCACAGCCTCGCCGAGCCGGCCGAGCGGTACTGGGCCGAGCGCGGCTCATTTCCCTGGACCTGACGCACTCCCACTCGCGCTCTCCACTGGCGCGCTCTCCTGGAGGCACCAGCGATTCGGCCAACCGCTGCGGGCAACTTCGGGGCGCCTGCACCTTATGGTCGCTTCACGTTGCCGCGTGTGGGGTGTCAGAAGCGGGTGAACGAGCGGAGGGGCATGCGCGGGCCGAAGCGGGGTGCCCCCAGGCCGGAATATGAGAGGAGCCGCAGCACCCGGCCGCGGTGGCCCGGGTAGGGGGCGAGCAGTTCGAGCATGCGCTCGTCGGTCCCGCGCGGCTCGCCGGCGAGCGCCCAGCTCACCAGGTGCGGGAGGTGGTAGTCGCCGACCGAGACCGCGTCCGCGTCCCCCAGCGCCACCAGCGCCACCTCGGCGGAGGTCCACGGGCCGACGCCGGGGAGCGCCCGCAGGCGGTGATGTGCTTCGGCGGGCGCCATCGCGACCGTTTCTTCCACCCTGGTCGCGTGGCAGGCCGCCATCCGGATCGCGTTGGTGCGGCGCATCTCCACCCCGAAGCCGTGGAACGCCCAATACGGCTTGGCCGCCAGCACCTCGGGGCCGGGTGGCAGGCTGAGCGGTCGCGGCCCACCAGGGCCGGACCCGGACCGAGCGGACCCGCGCGAGGCCCCGGACAAAGCGTGGCCCGGTGGGAGGCCGGGTGGCGGCGGGCCGGGCGCGGGAGCTCCCCAGGCCCGCACCATCTTCCGGTAGGACGAGCGGGCCTCCGCGCCCGCCACCTTCTGCTCCAAGATCGAGGGGACCAGCGCCTCGAACACCGCCAGCGAGCGGGTGATCCTGAGCCCCGGCATGGCGTGGTGCAGGCGCGCCACCAGGCCGTCGGGGGCGAAGCCCTCGAGCGAGTCCCGAGCACCCAGCAGCTCGGGCGCGGTGGCCAGGCACCACTCCGCGCCAGGACCCCAGGCCAGGACGTCGACCTGCGCGCCGCGGGCGGCATAGCGGGCGGTGGCCGGGCCGGCCGGGGTCAGGGTCGCGCGCCACCACACGTCCGGCCTCTCGGCCTGCATACAGGGGTCGCCGGTGCCGCGGCGCAGCGGTCCCAGCGTCAGGCCGATATTCACCGGGAGCCTTGGCCTGAGCGTGGTCTGGAGCGGAGCTTCGGCGGCGCGCACGGGCCGGATCGTAGCCGCTTCCCGCGACATCGTCCGCATCCCCGAGCCTCGTCCCACCGAAACGGGACCGTTCCACCGACCGAACGCGAACCGGGCCGCGGGCGAAATTGTGGAAAACCGGCGGGTGGCGTTGGTGGCCCGGGTAGAATTCGGACGGCCCCCGCATCTCGAGGCGGGCGGCAGGTGCGGCGATGCCCGGCACCGCCGTGCACGGTTGCGAGAAGTGTTGGGAGGACCAATATGACTGGTCGCTTTGGCCGTGTGCTGACCGCCATGGCCACGCCGTTCAGCCGGGACGGCGCCCTCGACGTAGACGGTGCCCAGCGCCTCGCGCGGCACCTGCTCGAGCACGGCACCGAGACACTGGTGATCGCCGGCACCACCGGGGAATCGCCGACGCTGACCCACGACGAAAAGGGCCGCCTGTGGGCAGCGGTGGTGGACGCGGCTGGTGACGGCCGCCGGGTGATGGCGGGGACCTCGACCTACTCGACCGCCGACTCGGTCGAGCTCACCCAGCTCGCCGAGAAGGCCGGGGTCGGGTCGCTGCTGCTGGTGACCCCCTACTACAACAAGCCACCGCAGGCGGGCCTGTACGCCCACTTCCGCGCCATCGCCGGCAGCACCGGCCTGCCCTGCATGCTCTACAACGTCCCCTCGCGCACCAGCTGCAAGATCGAGGTCGACACCCTGCTGCGGCTGGCGGAGATCGACAACGTCGTCGCGGTGAAGGACGCGGTCGGCGATATGGCCGAGGCGAGTCGCCTGTACCGCGACACCGGCGGTGCGCTGGAGCAGTACTCCGGGGACGACAAGAACCTGCTGCCACTGCTCGCCGTCGGCGGGGTCGGTGTGGTCAGCGTCGCCGCCCACCTGGTCGGCCCGGCCCTCCAGGAGCTCGTCGCCGCGTTCGAGCGGGGCGACACCCACAGGGCGCTCGAGCTTCATACCGGGCACCTCGAGCTGTTCGAGGGGCTGTTCGCCACCACCAGCCCGATCCTGCTGAAGGCGGCCCTGGGTCTGCTCGGCCTGCCGGCCGGGCCACTGCGCCCGCCGCTGATCGACGCGACACCGGAGCAGGTGACCTTTGTCCGCGGCCTGCTCGAGCGCGTCGGCCTGGTCCCCGCCGGGGAGCGCCCGGGCGGCTGAGGAACGGAATGGGAATGGCGCCGGTAGCTGCGGAAGGGACGTGGATCCGGGGGACCCCCCGGGGAGCAGGGGACCCCCGGAAGCCGGGGGACCCCACGGGAGCAGGGGACCCCACGGGAGCAGGGGACCCCACGGGAGCAGGGGACCCCACGGGAGCAGGGGAGCCTCGGGAGCCAGGGACTGCCAAGGGAAGCTGGAGGGACCCCGGGGGCGCCGGGGCGGAGCCCGGGGAGGTCAGGTGACTGAGGGGGCGGGCCGGGTGGGCCACCGGGATGAATCGGCGCGGATCGTCTTTCTAGGGGGTCTTGGCGAGATTGGGCGCAACTGCGCCGTGGTCGAGCTAGCCGACGCCCGCCTGCTGATCGACTGCGGCCTCGCCTTCCCCGACGCCGACCAGCCCGGCGTCGACATCATCCTGCCCGACTTCGCCTACCTGGCCGAGGAGCCCGAGCGGGTGATCGGCGTGGTCCTGACCCATGCCCACGAGGACCACATGGGCGCCCTGCCCTACTTCCTGCGTGACTTCGACGTGCCGGTGTACGGGACCCGCCTGTCGCTCGGCATGCTCTCCGCCAAGCTGGAGGAGTACGACCTGGCGCCATCGCTGGTCGAGGTCTCGCCCGGCGAGCGCACCAGGGTCGGCCCCTTCGACCTCGAATTCTTCGCCGTCTCCCACTCCATCCCCGACGGCATGGCGGTGGCGCTGCGCACCCCGGCCGGCACCATCGTGCACACCGGCGACTTCAAGCTGGACCTCACGCCGATCGACGGCCGCCCCACCGACCTCGGCGGGCTGGCCAGGCTCGCCGGCGAGGGCATCGACCTGCTGCTCTCCGACTCGACCAACGCCGACACGCCCGGTTTCATCCCCTCAGAGGTCGAGGTCGGGCGTGCCCTCGCCGAGATCTTCGGCGCGGCCCGCCGCCGCATCGTGGTGGCCTGCTTCGCCAGCCACGTCCACCGCATGCAGCAGATCCTCGACACCGCCAACCAGGTCGGTCGCAAGGTCGCCCTGGTAGGCCGCAGCATGCTGCGCAACGTCCGGGTGGCGAGCGACCTCGGCTACCTCAGTATCCCTCCGGGCCTGCTGGTCCCCGTCGAGGAGCTGGGCTCGCTGCCGTCGGAGGAGACGCTGGTGCTGTCCACCGGCTCTCAGGGCGAGCCGTTCTCCGCGCTCACGCTGATGGCCGGCCGCGAGCACAAGTGGGTCAGGATCGAGCCGGGCGACACCGTGGTGCTGTCGTCCTCGCTGATCCCGGGCAACGAGGCGGCCGTGTACCGCACCATGAACGACCTCGCTCGCCAGGGCGCCGAGATGTTCCACCGCGGCAACGCCAAGGTGCACGTCTCCGGGCACGCCGCGCAGGGCGAGCTGACCCTGCTGCTGGCCACGCTGAGGCCACGCAACGTCGTGCCGGTCCACGGCGAGTACCGCCACCTCGCCCAGCACGCCCGCCTGGCCGGCCAGACTGGCATCCCGCGCGAGCGGGTATTCGTCTGCGACGACGGCGACGTGCTCGAGCTCGACCGCGGCGAGGTGCGGCGGGCGGGCGAGGTCCGCGCCGGCATGGTCTTCGTCGATGGACTCGGCGTCGGCGACGTCGGCGACGCGGTCCTACGCGACCGGCGCCGGCTCGGCGGCGAGGGCTTCGTCCACGTGCTGGCCACCATCGAGGCGCAGACGGGCAAGGTGCTGGCCGGCCCCGACATCGTCACCAGAGGCTTCGTCTACGAGCCCGAATCGTCCGACCTCATCGAGGAGGCCCGCGCCCAGGTGCTGGCGAGCCTTGACCGTGCCGCCGCCGAGGGCGTGAGCGACCCGACCATCCTCAAGCAGCGCATGCGCGAGGCCGCGTCCGCGCTGTTCCGGGAGCGGACCCAGCGCCGCCCGGTGATCATTCCGACAGTGATGGAGGTCTAGCGTTGGCCAAGACGCGCACCCGGCCCTCTGGCCGGCGGCCTCCCGCCAAGAAGCGCCGCAGCACCGCCGCCACGCGGACGCAACGGCCGAGCCAGACCGCAAAGGCGCTGTCCCCTCATAAGGGGGACATCCAGGGCGTCGCCCTGGTGCTGATCGCGGTCCTGCTGGCGCTCGGCGTGTGGTTCCACAACGGCGGGAAGGTGGGGGGGTTCCTCGAGCTGTTCCTGCGTGGCCTGTTCGGCTACGGAGCCTACGCGGTGCCGGTGCTGGTCGCCGGCCTCGGCGTGGCGATGTTCCGGCGCACGGTGGCGCCGGCGGGTGACCCGGTCACCGTCAGGGTCACCATCGGGCTGCTGGCCGTCCTGCTCGGCGGGCTCGGCCTGATCCACCTGGCGCGCGGCAACCCGCCCGCCTCGACCAGGGCCGATGCCATGGACGCCCTGCACGGCTCCGGTGGCTGGGTCGGCGCGGCCATCGCCCATCCGACCGCCCGGCTGCTGTCGGTCTGGGGGGCCCGGACCGCCTTCGCCTGCCTGCTGTTCCTGGGCCTGCTGATCAGCACGCGCACCTCGGTGGCGGCGGTCGGCCGCGGCGTCGGCCGTATCGTGCGGCTGGCCCGCGCCGCGCTCACCCCGGCGCCGGCCGGCGGCAGTGCTGAGGGCCAGGCCAGCGG
>JBKPDO010000352.1:0-16705 GCA_046727955.1 bacterium
GTGCGGGAGAACTGCATGCACGGATTGACAGGGGGCCGCTGGTCGACCACGCCATGGTGAGCTGATTCGAGCACCGGCGGGGAAACCCGCCGGCCTGAGCCCAGACACCTACAGCGTGGGGAACCAGCGGCCTACCTCACCCGAGAGCGTCACCGGTTTGGCGCCCATCGCGATCAGCTTCTCGACCGTGAACTGGGCCACGTTGCCTGACCCGGAGACCAGGCACGTCTTGCCTTCCAGCGCGTCCCGCGCTGCGACAGCATCTCGTGCGCGAAGTACACCAAGCCGTACCCGGTCGCTTCGGGGCGCATCAGCGAGCCTCCCCACCCGATCCCCTTGCCGGTGAGCACGCCACTGAACTCGTTGCGGATCCGCTTGTACTGGCCGAACAGGTACCCGATCTCGCGCCTGCCCACGCCGATGTCGCCGGCCGGCACATCGGTATTGGGTCCGATGTGGCGATACAACTCGGTCATGAACGACTGGCAGAAGCGCATCACCTCGGACTCGCTTCTCCCCTTCGGATCGAAATCCGCCCCTCCTTTGCCTCCTCCCATCGGCAACGTCGTCAGCGCGTTCTTGAACACCTGCTCAAAGGCGAGGAACTTCAAAAGCCCGAGGGTGACAGTCGGATGGAACCGCAGCCCCCCTTGTAGGGGCCGATGGCGCTGTTCATCCCCACCCGATAGCCACGGTTGATCTGGATCTCGCCGGCACCGTCCAACCACGGAACGCGGAACACGATCACCCGCTCGGGCTCCACCATGCGCTCGAGGATCTTCGCTTCCCGGTATGCCGGTTGCCGCGTGAGCACCGGCTCGACCGATCGCACGACCTCATGGACCGCCTGATGGAACTCGGTCTCCCCTGGGTTCTTCGCGATGACGCTTTGCATCAGGAGATCAACCAACGCACTCATGACGCTCACCTCCTCGTCGTGCTCCAGAGTTCTCCTCACCGCACCGCTCACAGCACCGCGGCGTCGCTGCTGTCACCAGGGCTGCGCAGGTCGAGTCCCGGATAGTACGCGCGCAGGTCGACCACGGCTCCAACCCCCTGCGTGCTGGTCGGCGCACCCCGGCTCTCCGCGCGTCAGGGTGCCCCTTGGCCTCTACGGCGGCACCGGTCGGCTGGCCCCCCCGGCCAGGCGGCTTCGGGCGGCATCAGCCAGAGGGGAACTGAAGAAGTTGTCCAGCGGAGTGGACAGGAGTCTGCTCGGAGTCTGCTCGGAGTCTGCGCGCACCGTCCACTAGAGGTGACCGGCTCCCCGACGTGGGCTGGCGCCTGCACGACCGTGCTGCTCACGGCGACCTCCTGGCCTTGACCGGCCCGCCGCCGGCGGCGGGATGCCGTCCGACCCCGAGCGTGCTCCCTGGCAGGGCGCTCGTCAGGGGCTGTTCGTCCCGCTCCGTACGGGACCCTCGTCGGGGTGCTGCACGCCAAGGGCGCGGGCCGGCGGCACGCCCCTGGCCGGGCTCCGCCCGGCATCGCTGCGGGAGCTGGCTGCCGCCCGGTCCCGGCACGGCGTGGTCGTGCTCGACGTGCGTCGCCGTCTGGAGTGGTCGGAGGGCCACATCGCCGGCGCCGTCCACGTCCCGCCGCACGAGCTGACGGCTCGGGTCCACGAGCTGCCAGCAGGCCAGGTGTGGGTGCTCTGCCGCAGTGGCTACCGGGCGACGGTCGCCGCGTCCCTGCAACACGCGGTTCAGCGTGAAGGGCGGGCCGGCGGTGGCTTGGATCCTTCCAGGAAGAGCCGCAGCGCGGTCGCGCTGATGTCTTCTGGTCCGGTAGCGGCCAGCTCGCTTGCGCGCAGGCAGGCGTGGACCAGCGCATACAGCGCCTCGACCTGGCATGACAGGGGCAGGTCGCTGCGAAGGTCGCCCGCTTGGCGTCCGCGTTCCAGCAGCGCGACGACGGCGGAGAAGGCCGGGATGTCCTGGCCGGTGAGCAGCCGCTGGCGAACCAGCACCAGGAAGTCGTCGCCGAGGGCGACCAGGGCCCGCACCGCGCGCGCGAGGCCCTCGGCGACCGGCACGGTCGCAAGGTTAGCCTGGGTCAGGTGGTGTTCGGCGTTGCGGAGGGCCCGGTCGAGGACGGCGGTCAGCAGGGCTTGGCGGGTGGGGAAGTAGCGGTAGATCGTGCCGCGGGCAACGCCGGTGGCCTGCGCCACGGCGCCCACGGTCGCGTCCTGGTGCGATGCCAGGAGGTGGGCGGCCGCTTGGGTGATCGCGGCCGCAGTGGCGTCGCCAGTTCGCCCGGTCATGTATCCCCGGGTTGAACGTTACTGTTACTGTTTTGTGACATGACCGTTCTATCGGTGTCTGTTCCAATCGACCGGGGGAAGGGCTGTATCCCCGGTGGGTGCGGCTCGTCACGGCATTGGGGGGCGTTCGTTGCGATCCGGTCCAGCTTCCCTGCCTGTTGATCTGCTCCTCCCGAGTATCGGTGAGGAGCCAGGCGCCGTGCCTCCCGACGCCGCGGTTGCCGACTTCCTGAGCCAGTAGCGCTTGAGCAACTGCCGATGCCAGCGCAGTAGCGTCTCCGGCGCCACCAACCGATGGTGTCGGCGCTGCGTGGGGAGCAGCCGGGCCAACGCCGACAGGACAGCGCGGTCTGGCCAGGAGAGGCGTGGCCGGGCGACCTGACGGCAAGACCGCGACCTCGTGTCCGTAGTACGAGGAGCTCGGCGTTCTTGGACGCCTGGCCGCGGCTGAGCAGCGCGAGCCAGCCGATAAGCTGGCAGAGGATCATGTAGAGCAGTCTCAACGTCTCCATGGCTGGCGATCGTCGCGGACATCCGCGACTGGCGCGAAGCCTCAGGTCAAACGTCACGGATGGGTTTCGGCACCAACACCGTAGCCGGTCGGCTCGCAGCAGGCGAGCACCAGCGCCTGCTCGGCGGATTCCGGCAGCTTGAGCGAGATCCGGTAGTCGTCGCCGGGCTCGCCCTCGGAGCCCAGGAAGGCAAATACCTTCTTGCCCACCTTGGCGGTGCGGTCGCCCTCCCAGGGGAAATCCTCCCAGGCCCGGGCAGCACCAAGGCGAACTCGCGCAGGCTCGCCGCGGTCCTCGCGAGGCCACCGGTCATGGCCCCTCCCAGCCCGGGCCAGGCGCTGGCCTACGTGGCCCGGCGGTAGCGCCAGACCGCGATCGGCGCGAACACCACCAGGATCGCCACATCCCAGGCTAGGGCCTGCAGCACGTAGGAGGCGGTGGACACGCCGATGGCGTCACCGCCGATGCACAGCGCCCGGACCGCCGTGGCGGTGACCGACACCGGCTGGTGCTCGGCGAACGGCTGCAGCCAGCTGGGCATGGTGGCGACCGGCACGAAGGCGGACGAGGCGAACACCAGCGGAGCCATCACCGGGAAGGCCGCGGCCTGGGCCGTCTCGGGATCGCCGACCCACAGCCCGACGGTGGCGAAGATCCACGACATCGCATAGCCGAACGCCAGCACCAGCAGCATGCCGCCGACGAACTCCGCCGCGCTGGTGTGCACGCGGAACCCGACCGCGAAGCCCACCAGCGCCATCAGCGCCACGACGAAGACGTTGCGGAAGAGATCCGCCAGGGTGCGGCCGAACAGGACCGCCGACCGTGCCATCGGAAGGGAGCGGAACCGCTCGAGCAGCCCGCTCTTGACGTCCGTTGCCAGGCCCACGGCGGTGGCGATGGCACCGAACACCGTGGTCTGGACGAAGATGCCCGGCATCAGGTAGTCCACGTACGGGACGCCGGGGATGGACTGCACCGCGCCACCGAACACGTAGCGGAACAGCAGCACGAAGATCACCGGCTGGATGGTGGAGAACACCAGCAGCTGCGGCACGCGCCGGTAGGCGATCAGGTTCCGCCCGGCGATGGCGAGCGAGTCTCGGACGGGGCGCAGCGGGCTCGGGCGGCGATCCACCTCTGCCTGGGCAACGGTGGTGGCTGTCGTCATGGGGCACCTCCACCTCGGGTGGGCTGAGCGCCTTCGGGAGCGGCAGGAGCGGGGGCGCCCTCGGCGCGATGGCCGGTGAGGGCGAGGAATACGTCGTCCAGGCTCGGCTCGCGCACCGCGAGCGTCGCCGGCGCCAGGTCGTGATCATCGAGGGAGCGAAGCACGTCCATCAGCATGCGTGAGCCGTCGTGGGAGGTCAGGCGAACGGTTGTCCCGTCCCGCTCGGCGCGGGCATCGAGCACGCGGGAGAGCAGGTCCTGGGCGCGGGCGGCCTTGGCGCCGTCGCCCATCCCCAGCTCGATCACGGTGCTGCCGAGCTCGGCCTTCAAGGTGGACGGGGTGTCGTTGGCGATCACGTGTCCTCCGTCGACGACCGCGATGCGGTCGGCCAGGCGGTCGGCCTCCTCCAGGTACTGGGTGGTGAGCAGCACCGTGGCGCCATCGCCCACCAGCTCACGGATCATGTTCCACAGCTCGTTCCGGCTGAAGATGTCGAGGCCGGTGGTCGGCTCGTCGAGGAACACCACCGGTGGGCGCTGCACCAGCGCGGCGGCCACGTCGAGGCGGCGGCGCATGCCGCCCGAGTAGGTCCGCACCGGCCGGTTGGCCGCGTCGGTCAGGTCGAACCGCTCGAGCAGCTCGTCAGCCCGCGACCTCGCCTCGCTCCTGGAGAGCTGCGCCAAACTCCCGGTCAGGCGCAGGTTCTCCTGGCCGGTCAGGTTCGGGTCCACCGCCGCGTACTGGCCGGCCAGCCCGATCAGGAAGCGGACCCCGTCGGGGTCCTGGACCACGTCACGGCCCAGGACGGCCGCGCGACCACCATCGGGGCGGAGGATGGTCGCCAGGATGCGGATCGCGGTCGTCTTGCCGGCGCCGTTGGGGCCGAGGAGCCCGAACACCGTTCCGACGGGAACCTCGAAGTCGATGCCGTCAAGGGCCACCACTTCGCCGAATCGCTTGGCGAGACCCTCCACGACGATGGCGTTGTGTGTATTCCCCTGTTGGCTCATGGTCGGCATGCTGCCATAACTGGCGCAACCCGGCATCCTTTTGCCACACCCCCTCGCGGCCAGGTCCCGCGCCAGCCGCTCCACCAGCGCCAGCAGCCAGCAGGTCCTGCGGTGCGTGCGCGATCAGGTTGGCGTCGCGCAGCTCCTGGCGGGTCGGCTCGGGCAGCCGCGGCCACGCCGCGCCGCCCGGCGCGGCGTGGCCTGTGGGGCGCGAAAACGCGGATTCGCGTCGTGACCAGGGACTCCGTACCATCCGCCGATGCTGTTCCTACTCTCGTTGGTCGTCCGCGTGCTTGCCCGCCTGCTCGTCCTCTCAGCCACTGACCACGCGACCAAGGATCTAGAGATCCTGGTCCTCCAGCAACAGCTGCGTGTACTCCGCCGCCAGGCTGGTCGACCCAGGTTCACCCCGCTCGACCGCGTCCTGCTCGCCGCGGCAAGCCGCGCGCTTCCGAGGCGGCAGTGGACGTCAGTGTTCCTGATCACGCCCCAGACGCTGCTGCGCTGGCACCGCGAACTCGTGCGACGCAAGTGGACCTACCGCAACAAGCGCCAGCCTGGCCGTCCGCCGCTCGACGCCGAGGTCGTCGCGTTGGTGCTGCGGATGGCCAGGGAGAACCCGCGCTGGGGCTGCGTCAGGATCTGCGGGGAGCTGCGCAAGCTCGGGATCCGGGTGGGCGCCACGACGATCAGGACGCTGCTGCGACGACACGGGCTGGGCCCAGCGCCACGACGCTCGGGGCCGAGCTGGACGCAGTTCCTCAAAGCCCAGGCCGAGGAGATCGTGGCCTGCGACTTCTTCACGGTGGAGACGATCTGGCTCAAGACGCTCCACGTGTTGTTCTTCATCCAGCTGAGCACCAGGCAGGTCGTCGCGGTCGGGGTCACGGCGCACCCCGACTCGGCGTGGGTCTCCCAGCAGGCCAGGAATGCTGCGATGGATCTCAACGATCGGGGAGGGTCGATCAGGTTCCTGCTCCGCGACCACGACGCCAAGTTCACTCGGTCCTTCGATGACGTGTTCAGGAGCGAGGGTGGGCGCGTCCTGCGCACGCCGATCGAGGCGCCGAAGGCGAACGCCCATGCCGAGCGGTGGGTCCAGACCGTGCGGGCAGAGTGTCTGGACTGGACGTTGCTGCTCGGGCGGCGCCATCTGCTGCGGCTGCTGCGCGGCTACGTCCGCCACTACAACGAGCAACGACCGCACCGCAGCCTTGCGTTGGCCGTTCCCCAGCCTGAGGCGCGGGAACAGCGTTCACGTTCACGGCAGGTCAACCCTGTGAGGTCAGGCGTCGCGATGTGCTCGGCGGCCAGATCCATGAGTATTACGAGGTCGCAGCATGAAAATCAGGGCGGTCTCAGGGGTCACAGCAACACCGCCCCAGGAGATTGCCACAGTCTGGTCTTGGGCGCTTGAGATTGCTGCTTAAAGTAAGCGGCGAACCCTTCGACGATGATCGACGCATTCAAGGTGGATGCCGAGGCTGCGGTAAAAGTCAGCGAAACGCGTGGAGGACGTCCTGCTGGATCTACGGCTCGAGCTCAATCCGCGAGGAGGACCTGTCGGGGAAAGAGCTGCGCGAGACACCGCTCCGGTCGTCCGCGCTCACGGTCGCCGATCCGGCGACCCGCGCATGCCTACCGGCTCCTGCGGCGTCTCTCGGCGTGGGCTGCCTCGGCGAGCCGCTTGATGCGCAGGAGCCGGCGATCCCAGGTCGAGGCGAGCTCACTCAGCGATCTCGTCGCGTCGTCGAGTCGGTCGATGTTGATTCGGTAGTGCATCTCGCGGCCTAATCGTTCGCCGTCGACGAGGCCGGCGCGCTCGAGGACGGCGAGGTGCTTGCTGACAGCCTGCCGGGTGACGGGCAGGCTGTCAGCGAGGGACGTCGGTGTCGATTCGCCACGCTCGAGCAGGAGATCGAGAAGCTGCCGTCGGGTTGGTTCGGTGACGGCGGCGACGAGCTCGACGGCATCGACGCGGGACGAACTCACCGGTTGTACTCGTCGTGGCGCCGGAACCAGTTGAGCGGGTCGTCGGGGCCGCGCGTCTCGTTTCGCCCTCGCGGCGCCCGGTCGAGCCACTGGTACATGCCCCAGAGGCCGTCGAGGCCGCGCGCGTAGGCCGAGTAGGTGTGGTAGACGACGCCGCCGTCCTCGAGTGCGAACGCGCTCATGCCTGGGCGCTCGCGTGTGTAGGTCGCCCAGTCCGTGCCCGTCGTCGCGGCCCACGCATCGAACGGCCCGCGTACGTCCTCCGGCGGCGACCACACGGACGACTCGCGGAAGTTGTACTCGAAGGCGCCCGAACGCTCCTGCTCCTCCGTGAGGGAGACGTCGAAGTCGTAGTTGAAGTCGCTCCCGAACGAGGAGGCCCACGGGAAGCTCCAGCCCATCCGCTGCTTGTAGCCCTGCAGCTTCTCGAGCGGAGCGCGCGACACCGCCCAGAGCATCACGTCGTGGTTGGCCAGATGAATCGCGAAGCCGTTGAAGCCGTCCGCGATCGCCGAGCAGGCGGGACAGCCCGCCCTGTAGTCGGGCCCGAACATGAAGTGGTAGACGAGCAGCTGTGAGCGCCCGCGGAAGAGGTCGGCCAGCAGGGCACTTCCCTCGTCCGTTTCGAAGCGGTAGTCCTTGTCGACCTGCACCCACGGCAGCGCCTGTCGCTGTCGGGCGAGCTCGTCGCCGCGCCGGGTCAGCTCCTTCTCGGCGGCGAGCAGCTCGAGCCTGGCCGCGAGCCACTCCTCACGCGTTCCCTTGGCGTGTTCGGTCATTTGCTTCTCTCCTCTCGTTCACGTGATACCGGGGATTGACGAGGGCGCGGCCGCAATCGCGATTCCGAGCCCGACGAGGGCCAGCGCCAGCGGTACGTCGAGCAATGGTCTCGGCGGCAGGAGCTTCTGGGCGACCACGATCACGGCGATGACGCACATCCACGTGACGCTCATCGCGCCCACCGCGAGCAGGACGAGCATGAGTCCGATGCTCGAGCCGATGCAGTAGAGCCCGAACCGCGATCCCGATCGGACGCTCTGGCGACAGCGGAGGCGGCAGGCTCGCTTCAGCGGCGTGAGCTCGTAGAGGCCAGCCGCAACCGTCAACGTGCCCGCAATCGCCGTGCCGTGCGGGTAGTAGAGCGCGTAGGCGACGAGCCCGACCACGGTCCACACGGCGAGGTACGAAACGGCGAACTGCGGCACGGCGAGCACAGACCCGCCGGCGCGAGCGCGGCGGATGAGCGCCGGAAGCGCATCCGGCAGCATCATCGCCGCCATCATCGAGACCCAGGCGGCGACGAAGAACTGAAGCGAACCGAGGTCGGTCGCAACGCCCATGTCCATTCCCCGCATCTGGTGAACCGCGACGACCCAGGCCGCCGCGGCGAGCGCGAGCGTCGCAGTCAGCACGGCAGCCGTGCCGGCTGTCCTCGTACCGGTCATGCGGGGCGCCCCTGCTGCGGGCCGAGCGTCGGCTCGAACGTGTTGGCGTGCGCGCGTAGCAGGCCGAGGTGATGGTCCCAGCCGCGCTCGTGATCCGCGACGTAGCGCTCGTTCTGGTCGTCCGTCCAGTCAGGCCGCTGTAGCCCGCTCTCGACGAGCTTGAGCGTGGTGGCTTCGCCGTCCTCGGTCAGTGTGAACTCGACGAGGGGCGCGTTCGACTCATCGGGCTCTACACCGTGCGGGTAGTCCCAGCGAAACGAGAAGTAGCGAGGTGGCTCGGCCCGTTCGACGCGCAAGTTGATGACGGCCTCGTGCTGCGAGTCGTTCGGCCGGCTCCCTTTCCGCGATCCGCGGAACGTGAGCGTGCCCTCGGCCCCTGGTTGCAGCTCGAATTCGGCGCTGTCGCTGAACCACTGGGTGATCTGCTCCGGCTCGGTCACGATCGACCAGACGACGTCGATCGGGGCATCGATCCGGATCTCGCGCTCGATGCGGTCGGTGAGCATCTCGATCTCTCCTTTCGTCGATACGCAACTAACGGTTGCGCTATTGTAACTGATCGTGCAACATCCGGTTGCGCTTTCTTGACCCGCCCTTCATGTTCGCCGGACTCATCCTGCAGACGGCCGGGTTTGCGTGTCTCGCGCTCATCGCGCATCGGGACACCGGCGCTGGATGCGGACGGCCTCCGCGTGGATCAGAGCATGCGCTGCCATCGGCGCTTCTGTGCTCGAGGTGAGGTCCACTTGCGGTCGGCGCACATTGGAGGGGTATTCACCTGCAACTCAGCTGAACTCCTCAAACCGAACGGGCGTGCTCTTTGGGCGGATGGACTGACTGTGAAAGGGGGCGCGTTCTTCATGAAGCGCTTCCGCGCCGAGGGCGAAATCCGCCTTCTCGGCGCGGAGATCAGCAACCAGCTGAATTTCCTCAGCGCAACGCTCAGCCATCCCAATCACGATGGCGTCATGGCGTTGCAGCTGCAGGGCATGCGTGCTGATGAGCTGTGGCTGCTGCTCGCAGAACCGCCGCAGGGCATCGTCAGCCTCATCCACGCCCGGGTCGGCAGCCTGTACGACGACCCGGACAGTTGGCCGGAGATGTTGTTCCTGCGCGGGTTTTGTCTACGACCACCTCGACAATGATCGGGTGACCGTCCGCGAGCGTCTGGAGTGGCTGCACCGTGACCCGGCCGGCTACAGCCCCCAGCCGCACGAGCAGCTCGCCGCTGTGTACCGGCGGGCGGGGGACGAGCAGGCTGCCCGCCGGATCGCGATCGCCAACCAGCAGCGGCGCCGCCAGGTGCTCACCCCGGCCGGAAAGGTGTGGAACTGGCTGTTGTACCTGACCGTCGGCTATGGCTACCGCACCTGGTTGGCCGGGCTGTGGCTGGCCGGGTTCCTGCTTGCCGGCACGATCATGTTCGCCGTCGCCCACAGTCACCAGCTGTTGACCGCGGCCAAGCCGATCCGAGAGCTGCAGCACTTCAACCCCTTCGTCTACGCGCTGGATCTGCTGCTGCCCATCGTCAACCTCGGCCAGGAGGGCGGCTGGGTGCCTCACCGCTGGGCGGCAGTGGCCTTCTGGATGTTGACCCTGGCCGGGTGGGTGCTGACTACCGCGGTGGTCGCCGGCCTGACCGGGGTGCTCAAGCGCGACTGACCAGTACCCGCTCGGGCAGCAGGCTGGCGGCGTTGTTGCAGCGCGTGCATCAGGGACCGGGGCTTTGGGCACACTCGGGATGCGGGTGACCGATGAGCGAATGTACAGGGGCATCTGCGCGCACTTTCGCCGCTGGCCCAGAAGCGGCTTGGCAGTACGAAGCGAGCGTGCGAAGGGCGCTGACGAATCGAGCGCAACGACAGCTGTCATTGCGGGACCGGTAGGCAGGGCCTCGGCATAGTGCGGAATTGTCTGCATAGTCAGGTGAGAGCCTATCTAAGGCAATGTGGGACAGGCACCGACACTGGCTGGGCAGGCCTTGCTGCGAGCAGGATTGGCGGTGTGAGCGCCCCGGTTCTCTTTGGGGCGGCGATCCGCTGGCGCGGGCAATGCTGGAACCCGGCGTCGTGGTGAGCCTCGACCGCGTCCAGCAGCAGCACCCTGGCTGTCTCCGGCTGATCACGAGCCTGCCCACGTCACCGTGGCGGCCGGAAGATCGTGACCAGGACCCGGAGGATGAGCACGGCGCTGACCACGAGCAGGTTGTAGCCGAGCAGGTCGAACAGGCTGAGGGTGGGGCTGACGTTCGGCCCGCCGGTGGTGCCGAGCAGCACCACGGCCATGATGCCGGTGGCGGCGCCCAGGAACGCCAGCAGAATCTGGTAGACGAGGGTGGTCAGGAACCGGCGGTCGCGTGGGTCGGCGAACAGCCGCACGCCCAGGCCGAGCCGGCCGTGCTCGAGGGCGCTGGTGATCCGGTCGGCGCGGCGCGGGAGGCGACGCAGCAGCGGCAGCAGCGCGGGCAGCTCGTCGCTGGCCGCCTGCCGCAGGGAGGTGGGCTGCAGCTGGCTGGTGAGCTGGGCGGCGGCGAACGCCCGCGCCTCGGCGACGATGTCGAAGCCGGGGGCGAGCTGGGCCAGGGTGGCTTCCAGGGTGGCCAGCGCCCGGAACACGGCGGCGACCTCGGGCGGCACCATGAGCTGGTAGCTTGCCAGCAGGCGGAACAGGTCGGTGAACAGCTCGACGTCGAGAGCGGCGCCAGGGTTGAGATGGCGGGCCATGAACTGGCCGAGGGCGCGTTGCAGCCGCTGCTCGTCGAGGTCGTCGGGCCGCACCACCACCTCCAGCAGGGCGTCGTACAGCCCGGCCGGGTCGCCGCGGTCGATGGCGAGCAGGAACTGCTGCAGCGCCGACCGCAGCAGCGCGTCGAGCCGGCCGACCGAGCCGAAGTCCAGCAGGGCAAGGCGGCCGTCGTCCAGCAGCAGGATGTTGCCCGGGTGGGGGTCGGCGTGGAAGACCCCGGCGAGCATGATCTGCCGCAGCAGGCAGCCAAGCAGCGTCCGCGCGAGGGCCTGCCGGTCCAGTCCACGGGCGTCGATGAGCGGCCCGGCGGCGTCCAGGGGGAGCCCGTCCAGCCGCTCCATCACCAGCACCCGCTGGGTGCACAGCCGCGGGTGCAGGGCCGGCAGCCGCACCGAGGCGTCGGTTGCGGGCGTGGCCGACGCTGCTGCCACTGCGGCCATGTTGCGCGCCTCGACGCGGAAGTCGAGTTCCTCGTGGAGCGCGGCGGCAAAGCCACGGGCCAGCTCGACGGCGCCGATGGTGGCCCCCCACCGGGTGCGGGTCAGTAGCCTGCGCGCCATGCGGTCCACGATGTCCAGGTCGCGTTCGACCACCGGCCGGATGCCGGGGCGCTGGACCTTGACCGCCACGTCCGTCCCCGACGAGCGGAGCCTGGCCCGGTGCACCTGGGCGATGGAGGCGGCGGCCAGGGGGTGGGGGTCGAGCTGGGCGAAGACGGTGTCGGGCGGGCCGCCGAGTTCCTCGCCGAGCAGGTGCTCTACCTGCGGCCACGGGGCCGGGGTGACCTGATGGTGGAGCTTGGCGAGCTCGTCGATGAACTCGGTGGGGAGCAGGTCGCGGCGGGTGGCCAGTAGCTGGCCGAGCTTGACGAAGCTGACGCCGCCCTCCTCCAGTGCCAGCCGCACCGATCGGGCCAGCCCGGCGCGCCCGGTAGGGATGTCGGCGTCGAGGGGTCGGCGGCCGCGCAGGTGGGGGCGTAGGCCGTGGTGGGCCGCGATCTGGCTGATCTGGAGGTATCGTCGGACCCGGGCCAGCCGGTGCCGTAACGCTCGCGCCCACGCCAGCGGCCGGACCGACCCGCTTGGCAGGACCGCCTCGGCCAGGACCAGGAACGCCATCGCGGCCAGCAGCGCGATCCCGAGTTGCACGGTGGTGAGCACCAGGGGGCGGTGTTGCGGCCGTTGGACGGTGATGCCGAAGGTTAACCAGGCCGCCGTCCCGACCAGGCCGGCGAGCACGGTGCGCACCACACCCAGCTGCAGTCCGAGCAGGCGCCGTGCGCCCACGGCGAGCCCCACCAAGAGGGCGCCGCCGGTGAGGACGACGAGGACGGCGTTGACGACCAGCGAAGCGGCGTTCATCTCAGGCACCTCGGTCGGCTCGTTGGGTCCCACCTCCCAGATTTCGTGGCGCTGCCAACCCCAATGATCTGCCGCCTCCATACCTCCCGCAGCCTGGCGCCCCGGAGAAGCCACAACGGCCCGTCTCCAGCACCCTGACCCAAGCTGAGGGGTTACTGACGCTTGGTCGGGTCGACTGCGGCAAGCCCACGCCCGGTGGCAGGGCCTCGGCAACGTGCCGGAGTGTTGGTTCATGGGCTGGTGATGCCCAGGAGTGGTAGCACTCGGGTGGCGTCGCGGGCGTTGCGTCGCAGCGCTGCGGCGATGTTGCGGTCGCCGCGGGCGCGCAGGATGCCCATGGCGAGGTTGCGCAGGCTGGCCATTGCGCGGGGGGCGTTGCCGGTGCGGGTCTGGCAGGCGTCTTCGGCGAAGGGAGAAATTGTCAAGGCCTGTGGATTGGGTCGGTTGGTCACTGCTGGAGGTCGACCGCGACCTGGTGGTGGGTGACGCGCTTGTCCCGCCGGGTCAGGCGCGGCGGGCGGTGTCCTCGACGACGGCTTGCTCAGGATCCTCGCCGGCGAATGCGCGCACCTCGTCCATGCTGGCGAAGAACGTGATGGAGGTGAACATGACCGCGCCGCCTCCCTGTCGACGGAGCGGGCGCGCACCGCAGAGGCCGGCCACTTGCTGGAGATGCTCGGCTACCTCGGATTGGTCGTGGTGCAGGTAGTCGTCGGCCGTTGTTGTCGAGGCCCATCCTCGCCATACCCGCGCGATCATCAGCGCTGTACCTCGCGCTTGCTTGGTCTGCCGGCGGCAGGGCTGGCATTGTCTGCGGCCGCCGCGTCGTGCCGTCCGTGGTTCCCGCTCGATCAGTTTGCGCACGAAGCGGACGCCGGCGCCGACCAGGTTCAAGCATCGCTCGTGGGTCAGTCCCCAGTGGCAATGACATCGGCACGTTCGTTCATCAGAACCGCGGAGCGTTGGGGCACGACCGGTCGGTGCGGCGCGGACGAGGGCCACGTCTACGGGCAGAGGCGGTCGGTCTCCACTTCGACATCGGGATTGGGGGCGCGACGGGTGAGCTGTTCGATCGCGAACCCGGCGTCGAGTAGCGCTACCGTGACCTGCTCGTGGGTGAAGAAGTTGAAGCGCAGCGCGACGGGGATGCCCCACAGCTCGCCCGGCTGGCGGGTTTCGCGTCCCTCGTGGACGGCCAACAGCAGCCGCCCGCCGGCTCGCAGGCTGCGCCGCAGCCGCACAAGCGTCGGGGCGAGCTGGTCGGATTCGAGGTGGATGAGTGAGTAGAAGCAGACGATCCCAGCGAGGCTACCGTCGTCGACCGGGAGCGCGCGGAGGTCGCCGACGCGGAACTCGGTGCCGGGATTGCGGATCGTCGCGACGTCGACCATGCGGGCCGAGATGTCGACGCCGAAGGCGTCGCAGCCGCGCTCGTGGAGGTGCCGGGTGACGTGGCCGGGGCCGCAGCCGACATCGCAGACGCGGCCGTCGCCGACCTGGCTGGCGAAGCGGTCGAGCAGTTCGCGATCGAACGGCTTTCCTGCGAGCTCGCCGTAGAGGTGCTTGGCGTACTCGTCGGCGACGCGGTCGTAGTCGGCCGCGACGCCGCTGGCGTCAGCCTCGGGCTGGGTGGCCTGCGTGCTCTTGTCGGTCATCCAGCTGCTCCTGGGGCGTCTCGTGCTCGACTGCGGCGGCGGTCGGCTGCCGCGGCGCCCTCGATGCTCGAGACGAGGTCGTCGGCGAGATCGTCGGGGTCTTCGAGGCCAACCGAGATGCGGATCAGGCCGGGCGTCACGCCGCCGTGCGCCAGGCCGTCGTCGCCGACGATGCGGTGGGTCAGGCTGGCCGGGTGCTCGACCAGCGTGTCGACGCAGCCGAGGCTGACGGCGTGCGTGGCGAGCCGCAGCCGGCGGAGCACCTGCTTGGCCCGGCGCTCGCTGCCGAGATCGATCGCGAGCATCGCCCCGGGGCCGCGCATCTGGGTTCGGAGGAGCCGCGGGGCGCGGGGGTCGAGGCTCGGGTAGAGGACGCGCTCGACCGCCGGATGGCCCTCGAGCGAGGCGGCGAGCCGCTTCGCGGTCGCCTGCGCGGCCTCGACGCGGAGGGGCAGGGTTGGCAGCCCGCGGTGGAGCAGGTAGGCGGCGAGGGGGTGCAGGGTGCCGCCGGTGGCGAGCCGGATGCGCCGCAGCGCGGCCGCCCGGGCGGCGTCGGCGGCGACGATCCCGCCGGCCGCGTCGCCGTGGCCGCCAAGGTACTTCGTCGCGCTGTGCAGCACCAACGCCGCGCCCTGGGCGGCGGGGTTCTGCAGCACCGGGGTCGCGAAGGTGTTGTCGACCAGCACCGGCACCGAACCTGCCCGCGCGACCACTTGGGCGATGTCCACCAGCGCGAGCGTCGGGTTCTGCGGCGTCTCGAGGACGACCGCGACCGTGTCGGGACGCAGCGCGGACGCGACTTCTTCCGCGCTCGTCCAGGTCAGGTCGAGCCCGAAGAGCCGGGTCGTCAGGAGATGGTCGGTCGTGCCGTAGAGCGGTCGCAGCGCCACCACGTGCCCGCCCCGCTCGCGAAGCGCGAGCAGGACCGCCGAGAAGGCGGCCATTCCCGACGCGAACGCGACCGCGTCGCCGGTGCCTTCCAGCGCTGCGACCGCCTCCTCGAAGCGGCCGACGGTCTGGTTGAAGACCCGCGTGTAGATCGGGTTCCCGGCGTCGCGCGCCCCCTCGCTCCAGCGGTCGAGCGTCGCCACCGCCTCGTCGGGGTCGCCGAGCGGGTAGGTGGTGGAGAGGTCGAGCGGAGGCGCGTGGACGCCGAGCGCTCGCAGGTCGCTGCGTCCCGCATGCACCGCCAGCGTCCTCGACCGAATCTTCGGAGAATCCATGACCGGAAAGCTATGATCATGGTGCATATTACGGCAACTTCTCCGAAGGGAATTCGCTGAACCGATGCATCAGACGAAGATCGACGCGATCGACCGCGAGATCCTGGCGGCGCTGCAGCAGAACGCGCGGGTCGCGAACAAGACGCTGGCCGCCCGCGTCGGGCTCTCGCAGTCGAGCTGCCTCGCCCGCGTCCGCCGGCTCGAACGCGATGGCGTCATCAGCGGCTACCACGCCGAGCTTGACCTGCGCCGGGTCAATCGACCGCTGCAGGCGCTGATCGCGATCCGCTACCGGCAAGCCCAACGCCGACGGGTCGAAGCCTTCACCGAGGCGATGCTCTCCTTGCCGGAGACGCTCGGCCTGTTCCACGTCACCGGCGCCGATGACTTCCTCCTCCACGTTGCCGTCGCCGACACCTCCGCCCTCCGCAGCTTCGTCCTCGACAGCCTCCTCACCCGGCCCGAGATCGAGCATGTGCAGACGATGCTCATCTACGAGCACCAAACCCGGAAACCCAACGTCTCCGCGCTCACGAGCTGACTCCCTCGCCGGATGCATGCGTGGCGCCAGCCGAGTCCACCGCTCATCAGGGCCACAGCTGGTGGGCGAGGTCGGTGACCAGCTGCAGCTTGGCGCGCTGGTCGGCCTCGGTGAGCTGGTTGCCCTCCAGCTCGGTGGCGAAGCCACGCTGGGTCGACAGCGCCAGCCGCTCGCGGGGATGGTGGGCGGCCGCCTGCTCGACCCGGGCGGCGATCTCCTCCGAGTCCTCCAGGCGCGGGATCGCCGTCACACCAGCCCGTGGGCGTGCCTCATCCCGGCGGGGAGCCTCGAACTGCTCTTGTGTCTGGACCACCGGGAGAAGGACGTTGTCGGCATGCCGGAACCCTACGGCACGATCCGTGATCGTCAAGGGCAGGAGTGCATCCGCGGGGCCAAGGCCGCCGGCCGGACCGTGCTGCTGTCCAGCCATCTCCTCGCCCAGGTCGAGGTCCTCGCCGATCGCGTGTCGATCATCCGGCTGGGCCGCATCGTCGAGTGCGGCAGCCTCGCCGAGCTGCGGCACCTGAGCCGCACCACCGTCAGCGCCGAGGTCGACCGGCCTGCCGCCCGGCTCGCCCGGCTCCCTGGTGTCCACAACCTGACCGTGGAAGACGGCCAGCTCCAGTTCGAGGTCGACGCCGAGCACCTCGACGGGGCCGTGCGCGAGCTCGCCGGCTACGGGGTGCGCTCCCTGGTGGCCCATCCGCCCACGCTCGAACAGCTGCTGCTGCGCTACTACGCCGACGCGGCAGGGCCGGTCGGCGACGGCGCAGCGCAGGTGTCGCGA
>JBKPDO010000353.1:0-17619 GCA_046727955.1 bacterium
GCGCCGGCGCGCCCGGCGGCGCCCGCCAATGGCGGCCGGCTCACTCCGGAGGAGCGCGCGGCCCGCGTGGCCGCGGCCGTGGCCAGCAGGGGCGTGCCCGGCCAGGTGGGCGCCTCCGGCAAGTTCGGCGAGACGCACCGCCTTCTCGCCATGGTCCCGCCCGAGGGCATTCAGCGGGCCGAGCCGCGCCAGGAGGACAAGGTCAACGTCTGGCCGCACCTGCTGATCCGCGAGGCGGTGGCCGCCTTCGCCATGTTCGCCTTCGTGACGCTGTTCTCGGTCTTCGTCAACGCGCCCCTGCGCGAGCTGGCGAACTCCAACCTGACGCCGAACCCCTCCAAGGCGCCCTGGTACTTCCTCGGCCTGCAGGAGCTGCTGCGGTACTTCCACCCGATGGTGGCCGGCGTGACGATCCCCGGCGTCGCCCTGCTGGCGCTGGCCGCGACGCCCTACTTCGACAAGAACCCGTCGATGCGGCCAGAGAACCGTAAATTCGCCATCCTGCTGTTCACGATGTTCCTGATGTTCTGGGCCGTGCTCGTGCTCAACGGGTCGTTCTTCCGGGGCCCCGGGTTCAACTGGGTCTGGCCCTGGCAGGAGACGTGCCAGTCGATCACCCACCCGAGCAAGGCCTGCCTGTTCTTCGACCTGTAGAAGGGGGACACCGTAGCAATGGCAACTACCACCGGCCTCCGGCCGGCCACCCCTCGGCCGGCGGCCAAGAAGCCGCGGGTGAGCCGGCGCTCGTTCCTGCGCACCGCGTGGCTGGCCGGTCTGGGCGCCAGCCTGGCCGGCTTCGGCCTGGGGAGCGTCTACTTTCTGTGGCCCAACCTGCTGGAGGGGTTCGGCACCAAGATCAAGGCCGGCACCAAGTCCCAGATCGACGCCGCCATCAAGGCCGGCAACGGGCAGGCCTACAACGCCGAGGGCCGCTTCTACCTGGTCCCCTACGACGAGGCCAACGACAGGCAGGGCCTCTACAGGGGCGTGGCCGCTGGCGGCTACATGGCGCTGTACCAGCGCTGCGTGCACCTGGGCTGCCGGGTGCCCTGGTGCGAGAGCTCGCAATGGTGGGAGTGCCCCTGCCACGGCTCCAAGTACAACCAGGCCGGCGAGTACAAGGAGGGCCCCGCCCCGCGCGGGCTCGACCGCTTCGCCATTGCCATGCAGGGTGGGCAGGTCACCGTCGACACCTCGAAGATCGTGACCGGGCCGCCGCGCGGCACCAACACCACCGGCCAAGAACTCCAGGGCCCCCACTGCATCGGCGGCAACGTCAGCGGAGGGGAGAAGAGCTGATGAGCAAGGGCGTCGTCCTCCTCCTCCTGTTCGCCGCGGCGCTCATCGTCCTGACCATGCTGATCGTGGCGCTCTACTCCGCGCGTCAGAAGGCGAGCGCCGCCGGGTACCTGCCGCCGTCGCGCCGTCCCGGCCCGACCGACGCGGCGCTCGAAGGCCCGCTGCTGGAGGGCTACCAGGCCGCCGGCGTGGTGCTCACCGTGCTGCTGACCGTGCTGCTCCCGTTCCTCTATATCCGCGAGCCGACCAGGCAGCGCGAAGCGACCGCCAAGGAGGCCACCGAGTCGGTGGTGCTCGGCAAGGAAACCTTCCAGACGTTCTGCGCTCGCTGCCACGGTCTGAACGCCACCGGCGGGGTCGTCAAGCGCTACGTGATCCCAGGCGTCAAGGGCGCCAAGCCAGCCGACTACCCCGCGCCCAACCTGCACGAGATCTGGCAGCGTCACCAGGGCCAGGACGTGGCCCAGGTGGCCTGGCAGACCATCCAGCAGGGCAGGCCGCCGTCGCCGATGCCCACCTGGGGGGTGCGCTACGGCGGCGCCATGAACGACCAGCAGATCACCAACCTGGTCAACTACCTGCTGTCCATCCAGAGCGACAACAAGAAGCGCCCGGAGCTCAAATTCAAGGCCCTCGGCACGCCTGACGCGGTCGCGCTGGTGCGGGCGCTCCGGTCCGGATAGGTCTCGACAAGGAGGCAGGCGGTCCCGTGAAGGGCACCCTCGCTCTCGTCACCGGCGTCCTGGTGTTGCCAGGGTCGGTGATCATGCTGCTGTCGGCCAACCTCGGCGCCCTGAAGGGGTACCTGATCGGCGCGGCGTCCTTCTTCGGCTTCGTGTTCATCCTGTCGCTGATCTGGACCTTCGGGCTGCCAGGCACGCCCGCGCTGACCGGCCCCAAGGGCACCGACCCGTCCTTCAAGCAGCTCGACCTGTCGAGTCCGCAGGCCAGCAGGTACAGCGCCGCGCGGCAGTTCCAGGGCAGCCAGGGCAACGGCTGGCAGGCGGAGCCGGCGGAGCCCGTCGGCACCAAGCTCCCAGCCGACCAGGAGAAGCTCCGCGGGGACCTGGAGACGGCCAAGCAGGCGATCCTCCAGAACCTCATCACCGGGTTCAACAAGAACGTGAAGGACTCCAGCAAAGAGCTCGACGTCACCAACCTCGACCCGAAGGTCTTCTACACAAATCAGGGCGGCACGGAGCTGGCGGCCGTGGTGGTCAGCGGCAAGGAGCCGCCCGCCGGCTCGGGCCTGTTGAAGCCCACCTTCGCGCCGAAGACCTTCTTCGCCTACCGCGACCCGGGCGCACCTTACCTGCCGAGCCTGATCGTCATGGCGATCTCGCTGGTGCTGGCGGTGGGCCATTTCATCGGCCTCGGCGCGGCCGAGCGCCGTCGTCCGCTCGGCGTCGCCCCACGAACGGCCGGGGCTGAGGGCCGCACCCCCAGCCGCGTCTGATTCTACGAAGGACTGCCGATCCCAGGATGGTCCCGCTCCCAGGGCCCAGGGATTACCTTGTTCCCTCTGCCGCCGCGAGGAGGGGCGAGGCCGCGATGGAAGGGAAGATCCGGGGAGTGCTGCTCGACTCGGCCGACGTGCTCGTCCGGCCGCTCGACGGCACCACCGCTCCGTCAGTGCAGACGTGGAGGCGCTGGTTCCCCGGCCCCCGCTTCCACGAGCTCGTCCGCTCCTACCTGCCAGGCCTGAACCCGGTCAACCTGGAGCGCGGCCTCGAGGTCGGCATAGGCTACCTCGATGAGCGGCACCAGCAGCCGATCGTCACGGTCGACCAGGAGCGGGAGCTGTTCGAGGTCTTCTATGAGATCGTCCTCGAGACGATGGGCGCGAGCGACCCGCTGCCCGAGCTGACCTCGGCGCTCGCGAGGGCATGGGTCGACGGCCAGACCATGGAGCCCTTCCCCGAGGTCGCCGGGACGCTGTCGCGGCTGCAGGCGAACGGGTTCCGCCTGGGTGTCCTCGCCGACGGCTGGCCGTCGCTGAGCCTCCATTACGAGCGCCTGGGACTGCGCCGCTTCTTCGACGCCTTCGTCATCTCGGCGGAGGAGGCAAGGCTGAAGGACGATCCGCTGCTGTTCGCGGTCGCACGCGAGCGGATGCGGCTGCCCGCCGAGGAGATCCTTTTCGTCGACGACTGGCCGCCGCACGTCCACACCGCGGTGCGGCTCGGCTTCCAGGCAGCGGTGATGGCCCGCGACGGCCTCCCGGTCCCGGCGGACGTGGCGACCGTGCCCGACCTCCTCGCCGTCGAGGCCATCGTCGCCGCCCCGGCAACCGCCCGCTGAGCTACACCGTGGTCTGACCAGCTTCCTCGGACTGGGCAGCGCGTCCGGTCTGCTCGCCCGGAGGGGCCGGATAGCGGGCGAAGCCCTTCCACGCGAGCCCGGCCAGCTCGTCGGCCAGGTCGGCACCGGCGAGGGAGGGGCGCTCGCTCAGCCACCAGGTGGCGGCGCTCTCGGCCATGCCCACGATCGCGACGGCGAGCGCGCGGGCGCGGGCCTCCGGAAGGCCAGCCTCCGCCCGGATGATCGCCGTGATCCGGTCGGCCACCCACTCGCGGAACCGCGAGATGCGTCCCTGGAAGTCGTCGTCGAGGCCGAGGCCCTCGGTGAACAGCAGCCGGAAGGCGTCCTCGCGCGCCTCGACGAAGCCGACGTAGGCGCCGAAACCAAGGCGCAGGCGCTCCTCGTTGCCCTCGGCGACGTCGAAGGCCCGCTCCAGCGCCTCGGTGAGCTGCCCGAGCTCGGCCTCCAGCAGCGACGCGTACAGCGCGTGCTTGGAAGAGAAGTGCTGGTAGAGCACCGGCTTGGTGACGCCGGCCGCCTCGGCGATGGCCTCCATGGAGGTGCCCCGGTAGCCGTCCCTGGCGAAGACGTGGCGGGCCACGCCGAGCAGCTGCGCGCGGCGCTCGGCCGCCGGCAGGCGGGGACTGGCACTGACGGAGCTGTTCAACCCCTGCCTCCCTTGCTTCGTGCCTCGAGAAGGCGCATGCTACCGCACAGTAGGTTACTGCCCGGTAACCGCCGTCAGGAGCGATCCATGTCCTGAAAGGATGCGGTCATGATCGGCTTTACGCTCAGCGAAGACCAAGTCGCCGCCCAGAAGTGGGTCCGCGAGTTCGCGCAGAAGGAGATCAGGCCGGTCGCTCCGCACTACGACGAGATCGAGGAGTTCCCCTGGCCGGTGGTGCGCAAGGCCGCCGAGATCGGTCTCTACGGCAAGGACTACTACCAGATGGTCGCCGAGGACGAGAGCGGCGTGCTGCAGCCGGCCCTGGCCGAGGAGCTCTCCTGGGGGTGCGCCGGCATCGCCCTTGGGATCCTCGGTACCGGGCTGCCGCTGATGGCGCTGATGCTGCAGGGCACGCCGGAGCAGATCGGCCGCTTCGTGCCGGAGGTCTTCGGCACGCCCGAGGACCCCAAGGTGGCCGCCTTCGCCGTGACCGAGCCTGGTGCCGGCTCCGACGTCTCCTCGCTGCGAACCCGCGCGGTGCGCGACGGCGACGACTGGGTCCTCAACGGTCAGAAGGTCTTCATCACCAACGGCGGCATCGCCGGAGTCCACATCGTGGTCGCCACGGTCGACCCTTCACTCGGCCACCGCGGCCAGGCGAGCTTCATCATCCCGCCGGGCACCCCAGGGCTGCGGCAGGGCAAGAAGGAGCGGAAGCTGGGCATCCGCGCCTCGCACACCGCCGAGGTGCTGCTCGACGACTGCCGCGTGCCCGCGGACTGCGTGCTCGGCGGGGAGGAGCGGCTCGAGGCGAAGCTGGCCCGCGCACGCGAGAGGGCCTCGAGCCGCTCGTCGGTCGCGCTGGCCACCTTCGAGGCGACGCGGCCGGTCGTCGGCGCGCAGGCGGTGGGGATCGCCCGCGCGGCCTTCGAGTTCGCCCGCGACTACGCCCGCGAGCGCGTCCAGTTCGGCAGGCCGATCGCGTCCCAGCAGGCGATCGCCTTCAAGCTGGCGGACATGGCCACCGAGATCGACGCGGCCCGGCTGCTGGTGTGGCGCGCGGCCTGGATGGGCCGCAACGGCATGCCGTTCGCGCACGCCGAGGGCTCGATGTCCAAGCTCAAGGCGGGCGAGGTCGCGGTGCGCGTGACCGACGAGGCGATCCAGGTCCTTGGCGGCTACGGCTACATCCGCGACTTCCCGGTCGAGAAGTGGCACCGGGACGCGAAGATCTACTGCCTGTTCGAGGGCACCAGCGAGGTCCAGCGGCTGGTTATCTCCCGCGCCAACGGCGGCCTGGCCTAGTTCCCGTCTCCGCGCCTCTCCGCGCCTGTCTGCGCCGCGACCGCTCAACGAGCGGTGGATGAACGGCGTTTGACGGGTCCACACTCAAATATCGGGTAGATCCATCCGGACGCGCGCATCGGCTCGGTCGGGTCACTGGGGAGGAGTGAGGAGATGGCCGAGAAGAGGGCTCGCTCGTCGCCGCGGCGGCGGTCTCTGGACCGGTCGGCGGGCGAGCACGCTGTCGCGGTCTCGCTCGACGCCACCGACCTCGCGATTCTCCGCGTCCTGCAGGGCAACGCCCGCGCCACCTACACGGAGATCGGCAGGGCGGTGGGCCTGTCGGCGCCATCCGCGCACGACCGCGTGCACCGGCTGGAGCGACGCGGGGTGCTCCGGGGCTACCAGGCCAGGCTGGACCCGGAGGTCTTGGGCCTGTCCGTGCTGTCGCTGGTCAGCGTGCTCCCGGCCGGAGCGGCGGAGCCGGCCGCGATGGAGGCGGCCTTCGCGGAGATCGAGCAGGTCGAGACGGCCTACCACGTCACCGGCGAGGAGAGTCACCTGCTGATCGTGCGCACCCGCGGCATCGCCGAGCTGGCCGAGGTCCTACAGCGCGTCCGCAGGATCAAAGGCGTCGCCCGTGTCCGCACGTCCGTGGTGCTGTCGACCGCCTTCGACCGCGGCCCAGCCGTATAGCGGGGGACGGCCCCCGACCTCGACGGCCAGCGCAAGCTCGCCGACGCCACCTGGGCCGCCTCCTGGTGGGGCAGCGGGGTGTGAGGCTATCTGTCGAGAGCCGCCGCGATGTCGCTGACCTTCTGTACCAGTCGTTGGCGGTTCCCTGGCACGGTGATGAAGCCGTGGTGCTCGTAGAAGGCCACTGCCGCTTCGTCGATCGCGTCGACGACCACAAGTCGCGCTGCGGCGACCTCACTGGCCTGCACGGCTCGGCTCAGCGCGTCCAGGAGCAGCTCGCCGCCGAGTCCTCGTCCATGCAACTTTCGATCGAGCGCGAGTCGAGCGAGCAGCACCGCCGGGATGGCCTCCGGCGAACCGCGTCCAACCTTCGGTGGAAGATCTGCTCGAACGACGAGGTGCGCGGCGAGGCTGAAGTAGGCGACCACGACCCGGTCCCCGGCATGCCAGACGAATGTCCGTGCGGTTCGCATTGATTGCGCGTGATGCGCGTAGTTTCGGAGCCAGGTGTCAAGGGCGTCGTTGCCGGACGAGAACTGTTCAAGCAGGTGATGCTCGGCCAATGCCTCTGAGATGAAGGAGCCCACCTCAGCGCTGCTGCACCCGGCTGGGAGAGGCGGCGCGACGTCGGAGTGCCTCGTTTGGTTGCGGCGCTGCGTCGAGGGCCTGCCAGAGTTGGTCGAAGAACTCAGACGGCACGGATGTCGCGGTGGATGTGGCGATAACGCGCTCGGCCTTCTCGCCAGCGGCGTCGAGCACGAAGGCGCTCACGGACTGGCGGCACAGCTCAGCGGCGAAGCGGATCCGGCGTTCGCGCTCCGGATCAGCGCGCAGTTCCAGGCGGGACGTTCGGGTAGCCATGTGCAACCTCAATCACTGGGATGTACGGCTAATGTACGGGATGACGCACATCACCGCAACCCGATTCCCCAAGGGCCGAACCCGACCGATATCGAGCACGGTGGAAGGGCGAGATCGGCTACGGTGTGGCCGTGAGTAGCGTGCCACGAGTGGCGGATGAGGCGTTGCGCATGGAGGAGCACCCTGGCGTGTTCTATGAGTGATGACCTTCGTGAGGCGGTCCGGCGGGTGTTGCCGGGAGTTCGGGCGGATCTTGAAGCACTGGTCCGGGTTCCGTCGGTGAGCGCCGACCCGGGTGCCGCCGCGGCGGTGCGCCGTTCCGCGGAGATGGCGGCCGGGCTGTTCCGCGACGTCGGGACGCCTGAAGTCGAGATTCTCGACGACGTCGAGGGCGGCCAGCCGGCGGTGCTCGCTCGCTACCCGGCGCCCCCGGGCAAGCCCACGGTGTTGCTCTACGCCCATCACGACGTCCAGCCGACCGGCGACCCGGCCGAGTGGGTGAGCCCGCCGTTCGAGCCGACCGAACGCGACGGGCGCCTGTACGGCCGTGGAGCGGCTGACGACAAGGCAGGGGTCGCCGCCCACCTTGCGGCGCTCCGGGCGTACGACGGACAGCCGCCGGTCGGAGTCACGGTGCTGCTGGAGGGCGAGGAGGAGATCGGGTCACCGACGCTCGGGGCGTTCCTGCGGCGTCACCGCGACGAGCTGGCCGCCGACGTTATCGTGCTCGCCGACTCCGCCAACTTCGAGGTCGGCAGGCCCGCCCTCACCACCACTCTGCGGGGCGAGGCCGCCTGCGTCGTCGAGGTGAGGGCTCTCGAGTACGGCGTGCACTCCGGCGCCTACGGCGGGGCGGCGCCGGACGCGTTGACCGCGCTGTGTCGGCTGCTCGCGACCCTGCACGACGAGCACGGCGACGTCGCCGTCGGGGGGCTGGTCACCGCTAAGGCGCCAGACATCGACTATTCCGAGGAGCAATTCCGTGCCGAGGCCGCCCTGCTCGATGGTGTCGAGCTGATCGGCACCGGCAGCGTCGCCGAGCGGGTCTGGGCCAAGCCGTCGGCCTCGGTGCTGGCGATCGACACGACCCGTGTCGCCGATGCCTCCAACACGCTCATCCCCGCGGCCCGGGCCAAGGTCAGCCTGCGACTGGCGCCAGGCGACGACGCGCCGCGCGCGCAGGAGGCGCTGGCTCGCCATCTTCGCGAGCACGCGCCGTGGGGTGTGCGGGTGACCATCGCCAAGGGCGACGTGGGCCAGCCGTTCGCCGTGGACCCGCGGGGGCTGGCGTTCGACGCCGCGCGTGCGGCGCTCCGCGAGGCGTACGGCGGCGACGCCGTCGAGATGGGGGGCGGTGGTACGATCCCGTTCGTCGCGGAGTTCGCCGACGCATTCCCCGACGTGGCGATCCTGGTCACCAGCGCCGGCGCCGACCCCGACTGTCGCGCCCACGGTCCCGACGAGAGCCTGCACCTCGGCGACTTCGAGCGCGCTTGTCTAGCCGAGGCGCTCTTGCTCGCCAAGCTCTGAGGTCCTGAGGTTGACTAGCGCAATGACCTCCGGAGGGCCGGCGGCGGAGCGGACGGCGGCTGGGGTGCGGCGGATGTTCGACCGGGTGGCACCGCGGTACGACCTGGCCAACACGGTGCTGTCGCTGGGGCGGGACCGTCACTGGCGCGAGCGCGCCGCCGCCGCCGCCGAGCTTGCCCCTGGCGAGCTCGCCGTCGACGTGGCCTGCGGCACCGGAGGCGTGGCGCTCGAGCTCGCGCGGGTCGAGCCGGCCGCCACCGTGCTCGGCTTGGACTTCTCCTGGGAGATGCTGCGCCGGGCGCCGCGGGCCGACGGGGGACGGGCACTGGGGCTCGCGGTGGCCGACGCCATGCGGCTGCCGCTGCGCGACGCCTCGGTCAACGTGGTGACCATCGCCTTCGGGCTGCGCAACCTGCCGGAGCCGGGTCACGGCCTGCTCGAATTCCGGCGCGTGCTGCGACCGGGCGGGCGCCTGGTGGTGTGCGAGTTCTCGCGGCCGGTCGCGCCGGTGCTGCGCCAGGTGTACGACCGCTACCTGGACCGGTTGCTGCCGCTGGTCGCGCGGCAGCTCAGCTCCGACCCCGAGGCGTACCAGTACCTGGCGCGCTCGATCGGCGCCTGGCCCGACCAGCCGGAGCTGGCCCGCTGGCTGCGGGACGCCGGCTTCGACCACGTCCGCTGGCGGGACCTCACCGGCGGCATCGTCGCCCTGCACCGCGGCACCGTCGCGGGGTAGAGATGACGACGGCGAGCCTCGCCTGATTAGCCGCCCACGGCACGTGCTGGAGCCGCTGACCTCACCAGCGTGACGTCCTCAGCCGGCAAGCACCTGCCGAGGTGCCGGGCGGCCGCCAGGCTACGGGATGACGGCCTCGGACAGTTGCCGCCACTGGCTCGACCGGGAGGGAGCCCGGCGGACCGGCGCTCAACACGCTCAGCGCGACCTGGTCCGCTCCGGCGCGCAGGTGCTGTGACACTCGCGCAGGACGCGTCTGGTTGCCGGCACCGTCGGGGGCACGGTGTCGAGCGCATCCAGGTAGCCGCCCAGCTTCCGCAGCTGCTTGTTCCGGCCGCCGGAGGGAGATCCCGTTGGCGAGGCGGAAGGTTTCCTCTGACGTGCGCGCCTCGGGGGCTGTAGATTCGTGTTTGCCGCCGGCCCACGGCGGGCCTACACTCCGAGCGGCGTATTTGTGCATCGATTCACAAACGCGCGCATCCCTGGAGGAGCGAGCCTTTGAGCGATCGGTACGACGCGCTTGTCGTCGGCGGCGGCCCCGGCGGAGCGGCGACCGCCTACCACCTGAGCCGTGGTGGGGCGCGGGTGCTGCTGTGCGAGAAGGCCGCCTACCCGCGAGAGAAGGTCTGCGGCGACGGCCTCACGCCCCGGGCGGTGGCGGCGCTGGACGCCATGGGCCTGCACGAGGAGTACCAGAGCTGGTCGCGCCACGCCGGCCTGAAGGTGCACGGTGGCGGGGTGGTGATCGAGCTGCCGTGGCCCGAGCTGGAGGGGCTGCCCTCGTTCGGGCTGTGCCGGCCGCGCACCGATCTCGACCAGCTCCTCGCTGAGCAGGCGGCGCGGGCCGGCGCGACCGTGTGGGCTGCCACTGACGTGGTCGGCCCGCTGGTCGAGGGCGGCCTGGTCCGCGGCGCCGTCGTCCGGCGCGAGGGCGAGGACCCGGTCGACGTCCGGGCGGAGGTGGTGGTGGCCGCCGACGGTGCCTCCAGCCGCTTCGCCCAGGCGCTCGCCCTGGCGCGTGACCCCGGGCGGCCGATCGGGGTCGCGATCCGCCAGTACTTCCGCAGCGAGCGGCACGTCGACCCGTGGATCGACTCGTACCTGGAGCTGTGGCGCGACAACGACCTGCTGCCCGGCTACGGCTGGGTGTTCCCCATGGCCGACGGCACCGTCAACGTCGGCGTCGGGCTGCTGAACACCTCCGACCAATTCCGCAACCTGAACTACCGGCAGCTCCTCAAGGACTGGGCGCCGACCGCCGGCCGCGACTGGGGCTTCGCCCTCGACGACGCCGTCGGCAGGCCGCGCTCGGCCCCCCTGCCGATGGCCGCCAACCGGCACCCGCCACTGCACCGCGGCGTGATGTTCGTGGGCGACGCCGCGGGGCTGGTGAACCCCTTCAACGGCGAGGGCATCGACTACGCGATGGAGTCGGGCGAGCTGGCCGCCGAGGCTGGGCTCTCCGTCCTGGCCAGTGGCGACCGCACTCGCCTGCGCCGCTACCCGGAGGCGGTCGAGCGCCGCTTCGGCAGCTACTTCGCGCTCGGCCGCGTCTTCGTCAAGCTGATCGGAGAGCCCAATGTCATGCGGATCGCCACCAGGTACGGGCTGCCGCGGCCATACCTGATGAAGATCGTCCTGAAGCTCCTGGCCAACCTGTACGAGCCGCGCGGCGGGGACGCGGCCGATCGGGTCGTCAGGGCGTTGACCGCAATGGCCCCTTCGAGGTGAGCGGTGCGCGTGGACGCTGGACTCTGGGGTATACGCTCCCGCAGGACCGCGGCGGTCGCCGCGGTGACCGCCGCGACTATCACGCTGACTTGAGAGGCTGCCTGTGAACCTCGGTGCCTTCGCCCCGATCGCGATCATGCTGGCGCTCGCGAGCGCGTTCGCGGCGCTGTCGATCCTGGTGTCGCGCTGGCTGGTGCCGCGCCGGCCCAGCCGCGCCAAGTACTCCCCGTACGAGTCGGGCATCGAGCCGGGCCGCCTGCCCAAGGGCGAGCGCTACCCGGTCAGGTTCTACCTGACCGCCATGCTGTTCGTGGTGTTCGACGTCGAGGTCGTCTTCCTCTATCCCTGGGCGGTGGTGTTCCGGCAGCTGCGCGTGTTCGGCGTGGCCGAGATGGGGATCTTCGTGGGCCTGCTGGTGATCGCGTACGTGTACGACTGGAAGCGCGGCGGATTGGATTGGGAGTGAGCATGAGCAGCGGGAGCGGTCTCGATAGGGTGCCGAGCGGCATCCTGGTCACCACCGTCGAGAAGCTGGCCAACTGGGCCCGCAAGGGCTCGCTGTGGCCGGCGACCTTCGGGCTGGCCTGCTGCGCCATCGAGATGATCGCCACCGGCGCCGGCCGCTACGACCTGGCCCGCTTCGGCATGGAGGTGTTCCGCGCGTCGCCGCGGCAGGCGGACCTGCTGATCGTGTCCGGCCGGGTGTCGCAGAAGATGGCCCCGGTGCTGCGCACTATCTATGACCAGATGCCGGAGCCGAAGTGGGTCATCTCCATGGGGGTGTGCGCCACCTCGGGGGGGATGTTCAACAACTACGCGGTGGTGCAGGGTGTCGACCAGATCGTGCCGGTGGACATGTACGTGCCTGGCTGCCCGCCGCGGCCGGAGATGCTGATGGACGGGATCATCAAGCTCCACCAGAAGATCATCAAGGGCGAGCCGCGCTCAAAGCTCGTCTTGCCGGAGGGGTCCGGGGAACCCCAGGGGGGTGCCCCGGTGGGTCGGGGCCCGGTGGGGCAGGAGGCCTGAGCGAGCGATGCAGCCGCCCGACGACATGCAGTCCGTGCTCACCGGACTTCGTGAGCGCTTTCCCGAAGCCGTGCTCCAGGCCGCCGAGCACCGCGGCGAGGTCACGGTGGAGCTGGACCGCGGCCGCCTGGTGGAGGTCGCCACCTGGCTGCGGGACGATCCCGCGGCGCGCTTCCGGCTGCTGTCGGACCTGTCCGGCACCGACTACCCGGAGCGCGCCGACCGCATCTCGGTCGACTACCACCTGTACTCCTTCGACCACAACGCCCGCCTGCGGCTCAAGGTCCGGGTCTCGGTCGAGGACCCGCACGTGCCGACCGTGACCGGCGTGTGGCCGACGGCCAATTGGCACGAGCGCGAGGTCTACGACTTCTTCGGCGTGCGCTTCGACGGGCACCCGAACCTGGTCCGCATCCTCATGCCGGAGGACTGGGAGGGGTACCCGCACCGCAAGGACTACCCGCTCGGCGGGGTGGACGTGCCGTACCAGGGCGCGCACGTCCCCCCCCCCGACACCAGGCGGTACAAGGGAGGCTGGACCAGCACATGAGCGAGCGCGGAACCAGCCCCGGCTCGCGGGAGGCCGCCCGGGACACCGGGCTCGGGCTCCACGCGGGCGCGGCACCGGAGGAGGCCCGCGAGCTGGCCGCCGAGGCGGTGGTGGCGCCCGGCGAGGCGCTCGACCTGCCGCCCACGCCGTCCGCCCGGCGGGTCTTGCTGGACGAGCACCGGGCGCGGCAGGTGATCGCCATAGGCGGCGGCGACTGGGCCGAGGTCACGGCGCGCGACCACGCCGCCAGCGACGACGACCTGATGGTCATCAACATGGGTCCGCAGCACCCGTCCAGCCACGGGGTGCTGCGGCTGGTGCTCGAGCTGCGCGGCGAAGAGGTGGTCTCCTGCCACCAGGTGGTCGGCTACCTGCACACCGGCATCGAGAAGTCGGCCGAGTACCGCACCTGGGTCCAGGGCGTCACCTTCGTGACCCGCATGGACTACCTCTCGCCGCTGTTCAACGAGGCCGCCTACTGCCTGGCGGTGGAGAAGCTCCTCGGCGTCGAGGCGCCGCCGCGGGCCCAGTCGCTGCGGGTGCTGATGATGGAGCTGAACCGCATCTCCTCGCACCTGGTGTGGCTTGGCACCACCGGCCTGGAGCTCGGCGCGCTGTCGATGGCGCTGTACGGCTTCCGGGAGCGCGAGCAGATCCTCGACATCCTCGAGGAGGTCACCGGCCTGCGCATGAACCACGCCTGGGTGAGGCCTGGCGGGGTCTCGCAGGACGTGCCCGTGGGCATCGAGGACAAGATCCGCGCGTTCGTGCGCGAGATGCGGGCCAAGGTCGACGAGTACGAGGACCTGCTGACCCGCAACCCCATCTGGCTGGAGCGCACCCAGGGCATCGGCCGCGTCGAGCAGGAGCGCTGCATCGAGCTGGGCGTGACCGGGCCGGTGCTGCGCGCCGCCGGCCTGGCTCACGACGTCCGCAAGGCGGAGCCCTACTGCGGCTACGAGCAGTACGACTTCGAGGTGCCGACCGAAACCGGGGCCGACGTCTACTCCCGCTACCAGGTGCGCGTGGCCGAGATGCGCGCGAGCCTGCTGATCGTCGAGCAGGTGCTCGACTCGCTGCCGCCCGGGCCGGTCATGTACCCGGACCCGAAGGTCGGCTGGCCGGCGCGCCTGGCGCTGGGACCGGACGGGCTCGGTAACTCGCCAGAGTACGTGCGCCACATTATGGGCGAGTCCATGGAGGCGCTCATCCACCACTTCAAGATGGTCACCGAGGGCTTCAAGGTGCCGCCCGGCGAGGTCTACGTGCCGGTCGAGTCGCCTCGCGGCGAGCTGGGCTACCACGTGGTGAGCGACGGCGGCAACCTGCCCTACCGGGTCCACGTGCGCGACCCGTCGTTCGTCAACCTCCAGGCCCTCCCGGACATGGTCGTGGGCGGGCTGTTCGCCGACGTCATCGCCGCGGTCTCCTCTATCGACCCGGTTATGGGGGGTGTAGATCGATGATGGAGCAGACCAAGTGCCATTGACTGAGAAGACCCTGGCCAGAGCGGAGGAGCTGATCGCCCGCTACCCGGAGCGGCGCTCGGCCATGCTGCCGCTGCTGTTTCTGTTGCAGGCCGAGGACGGCTACGTCTCGCCCGCCGGCATCGCCCAGGTGGCCGACCTGCTCGGCCTGACCAAGGCCGAGGTGGCCGGGGTGGCCACCTTCCACACCATGTTCCAGCGCCGGCCGGTGGGCAAATACCTGGTCTCGGTCTGCCGCACGCTGCCCTGCCAGCTCCGCGGCTCTCTGGAGATCACCGAGGCGCTGTGCGAGCGGCTCGGCGTTCCGCTCGGCGGCACCGACCCGAGCGGCATGGTCACCGTCGAGGACGTCGAGTGCATGGCCGCCTGTGACGGCGCCCCGGTCATCCAGGTCAACACCGAGAACTACGAGCGCCTCGACAAGCGGGCCGCCCTCGAGCTGCTGGAGCGGCTGCTGCGCGACCAGCTGCCGCCACCCACCCTCAGCGCCGAGGGCGCAGCGACCGAGCCCTCCACCGCCGCCATGTTCTGGCGCCTGGCGGGCCTTGGCGAGCCACCGGCCGAGCTGGCCGCTGGCAAGCCTTCGCCGGACGGAGGGGGTGAGGCGCCGTGAGCGAGCCCGTCAGCGTGCTCTCCAGCCGCTGGCGCGACGGCCACGCGCACGAGATCGACCGCTACCTGGAGCTCGACGGCTACGCCAGCCTCGACGTCGCCTTCTCCAAGGACCCGGCTGAGCTGGTGCAGATGATCAAGGACTCGGGCCTGCGCGGGCGCGGCGGGGCAGGGTTCCCCACCGGCATGAAGTGGGGGTTCCTGGCCAAGGGCACGGGCAGGCCCACCTACCTGGTGGTCAACGCCGACGAGAGCGAGCCGGGCACCTTCAAGGACATGGAGCTGATCGAGCGCGACCCGCACATGCTGGTCGAGGGCACCATCGTGTCGGCTTACGCGATCGGCTGCCACGAGGTGTTCATCTACCTGCGGGGCGAGTGCGGCTTCGCCGGACGGCGCCTGGCCGCCGCGATCGGGGAGGCCTACGACCGCGGCCTGCTCGGGCGCGACGTCAAGGGCTCCGGGTTCGACGTCGACGTGGTGCTGCACCGCGGCGCCGGCGCCTACATCTGCGGCGAGGAGACGGCGCTGCTGTCCTCGCTGGAGGGCCAGCGCGGCCAGCCCAAGCTGCGCCCGCCGTTCCCGGCGGTCGAGGGCCTGTACCGGGCGCCGACCACGGTCAACAACGTCGAGACGATCGACAGCGTGCCGTGGATCCTCAACAAGGGAGTGGACTGGTTCCGCTCCATGGGGACCGACAAGTCGCCCGGGCCCAAGCTGTTCAGCATCTCCGGGGACGTGCGGCGGCCCGGCAACTACGAGTACCCGCTCGGGGTACCCGCCAGGGAGCTGATCATGGACGCCGCCGGGGGGATGCTGGACGGCAAGGAGCTCAAGGCGTGGACGCCGGGTGGCTCCTCGACGCCGCTGCTCACCGCCGACCACCTGGACACGCCCATGGACTTCGAGAGCATCGCGGCCGCCGGCAGCCTGCTCGGCACCGGCGCGCTGATCGTGCTCTCCCAGGACGTCTGCATCGTGCGCGCCTGCCTGAACTTCACCCGCTTCTACGCGCACGAGTCGTGCGGCAAGTGCACGCCATGCCGCGAGGGCACCGACTGGATGCAGAAGATCCTCACCCGGCTGGAGACCGGTCAAGGCCGCCGCGAGGACATGGACACGCTGAAGGACATCTGCGACTCGATCTTCGGCCGCTCGTTCTGTGCCCTCGGCGACGGCGCCGTCAGCCCGATCGTCTCGGCCCTCCAGTACTTCCGCGCAGAGTTCGACCAGCACGTCGAGGGCCACGGCTGCCCCTTCGGTGAGGCGCGCGTGGCCGTCGGCGCGCATTAGGGAGACCTAAATAATGGTAGGCAATCCGCCGACGACCGTGAAGGTCACCATCGACGACCAGGAGATCGAGGTCGCGCCGGGCACGCTGGTGATCCGCGCCGCCGAGCAGATCGACATCCAGATCCCCCGCTTCTGCGACCACCGCCTGCTCGCGCCGCTGGGCGCCTGCCGGCAGTGCCTGGTCGAGGTCGTTGGGCAGCGCAAGCCGCTCACCGCCTGCACCACCACGGTCACCGACGGCATGGTCGTCAAGACCCAGCAGACCAGCGAGATCGCCCGCGCCGGTCAGAAGGGCGTGCTGGAGTTCCTGCTGATCAACCACCCGCTCGACTGCCCCATGTGCGACAAGGGCGGGGAATGCCCGCTGCAGGACCAGACGCTCGACAATGGCCCGGGTGAGACGCGGTTCGTTGAGGAGAAGCGCCGCTACGAGAAGCCCATCAAGATCGGCGAGACGGTGCTGCTGGACCGGGAGCGCTGCGTGCTCTGCGCCCGCTGCACCCGTTTCTCGGCCGAGATCGCCGGTGACCCGTTCATCGAGCTGTTCGAGCGCGGCTCGCTCGAGCAGGTGGCGATCTACGCCGGCGAGCCCTACCGCAGCTACTTCTCCGGCAACGTAGTGCAGATCTGCCCGGTGGGCGCGCTGACGTCACCGTCGTACCGGTTCCGGGCACGGCCCTTCGACCTGACCTCGGCGGACGGCGTCTGCAACCACTGCGCGGCCGGCTGCAACCTGCGCCTCGACGCCCGCCGTGGGCTGGTGACCCGGCAGCTCGCGCGCGACAACGACGACGTGAACGAGGCGTGGAACTGCGACCGCGGCCGCTACGGATTCGCGTACGGCCAGGACCCGGAGCGGGTGCTCGTCCCGCACCTGGCCGAGAACGAAAAGCTACGCACCGCTTCCTGGTCGGAGGCGCTGCGGCGTGCCGCCGACGGCATCATGGCGCAACGCAGCAAGGGTGTCGGGGTGCTGGTCGGGGGACACCTGACGGACCAGGACGCCTACGCCTTGCAGAAGTTCGCGCGGGTTGCCCTACGCAGCAACAACGTGGACGCGCGCACCTGGCCGGGCAGCGAGGCCGAGACCGCCGTGGCGGCCAGGATCGCGGGGACCCGGCCCCGACCCACCGGGGCCCGACCCACCGGGGCACCCCCTCGGGGTTCCCCCGACCCCTCCGGCCCTTGGGGTTCCCCGGACCCCCCCGGTGCCGACGGCGCGGTGGCCTACGCGGACCTGGAAAATGCCAGAGCGGTGGTGGTGGTCGACCTCGACCCGCACGAGGAGTCGCCGATTCTGTTCCTGCGGCTGCGCAAGGCCGCGCTGCGCGGGGTGAAGGTCCTTTCGGTGGGCCCGCGCGCGGGCCGGCTGGCGGAGTTCGCCACCGTGCTCCCGACCGAGCCCGGCGGCGAGGCCGAGGCGCTGGCCCGGCTGGCGCGCGGGGAGGTCGAGGAAGAAACTGGCCGGCCGCTGCTCAGCGGGCAGCCGGAGTCGGGCGCGGACAGGCAGGTCGTCGTGCTCGCCGGCTGGCGCGCCGCCGCC
>JBKPDO010000354.1:0-18272 GCA_046727955.1 bacterium
CGTGCCCAGCTCGAGCGGCTCATCGAGGCTACCGAGCTGCCGAACGTCACCCTGCAGGTCCTGCCGTTCAGCGCGGGTGCGCATCCGGCCATGGTCGGGGCGTTCAGCATCCTGCGGTTCGCCGAGCGGGAGCTGCCGGACGTGGTGTATCTCGAGCATCTGACCAACGCCCTGTACCTGGACAAGCGCGAGGACGTCGATCAGTACCTGCACGTCATGGACCAGATCTCCGCCCACAGCAAGCCCCCGACCAGCACCGTCGAGATTCTCAGCGCGGTGTTGCAGGAGGACTGACGTCGGGGTCAGGTCGCTCTGGTCGCAAGGACGTCGGCGAGATCGAAGCTGACGGTCTCCTCCAGCTGGGCGTAGGTGCAGGACTCTGGAGTCCGGTCGGGGCGCCAGCGCACGAACTGGGCGGTGTGACGGAAGCGGCGGCCCTCCAGGTGGTCGTAGCGGACCTCCACGACCCGCTCGGGCCGCAGCGGCACAAACGACAGGTCCTTGCCAGGGTTCCAGCGGCTGGTCTCCGACCCCCGCCAGGCGCGACGGTCGGCCTGCTCGTCGTGGCGGCTCCAGTCCCACGGATGGCCCGCGAACGTCGTCACCAGCGGCTGCAGCTCGGCCAGCAGCTCAAGGCGCCGGGCCATGGGGAACGCGCCGACCACCCCGACGCTGGCCAGCTCCCCCGCGTCGGTGAACAGCCCCAGCAGCAGCGAGCCGACCGCGGCCGGGCCGCGCTTGTGCAGCCGGTAGCCGGCCACCACACAGTCGGCGGTGCGCTGGTGCTTGACCTTCAGCCACGCCCGCCGGTCCGGCTCGTACGCCCCACCCAGCGGCTTGGCGACCACGCCGTCCAGCCCGGCACCCTCGAACCGCCCCAGCCAGTCCACGGCGCGGTCGTGGTCGGTGGTCGCAGGGGTCAGGTGGACCGGCCGCCGCGCGTTGGCGAGGGCGCGCTCCAGCGCCACGCGCCGGCGTGAGAACGGCTGGCCAGACCAGTCGACGTCATCCAGGGCGAGCAGGTCGAAGGCGACCAGGCGGGCCGGGGTCTGCTCGGCCAGCAGGGCGACCCGGCTGGCGGCGGGGTGGATGCGCAGCAGCAGCGCGTCGAAGTCCAGCCGCCGCCCGGCCGGGTCGGGGACCACGATCTCGCCGTCGACGACGCAGCGGGTGGGCAGGCTGGCGGTGACCGCCTCGACCAGCTCGGGGAAGTAGCGGGTCAGCGGCCGCTCGTTGCGGCTGCCGAGCTGGACCTGGTCGCCGTCGCGGAACACGATCGTGCGGAACCCGTCCCACTTGGGCTCGAAGCTGTAGGGCCCAGTGGGCAGCTGGGCGACCGGCTTGGCCAGCATCGGCGCGACCGGCGGCATCACCGGCAGGTCCATGCCTTCAGTATCCAGCACCCGGGGACCTGCGGGTGGGACCTGGGGATAGAGCCTCCTCGCACCCAGCCGGCATCGTGGACGCCCAGCTCCGTCTGGGCGTCGGGCACGCGTCCCGCATCCGGTGCCAGGCGTGCTAGGCGGTGACCGGCTGGTGACCTTCCAGCGGCCGCAGCAGCTCCGGACTGTTGTTGCGGACGTTCCCCACCGCCGGCTCCACCGGCCACAGGGCCAGCAACTCCTCGGGGGCTGGCTTCAGCAGCGCGGCCAACTGCTCGACATCGGTGTTGCCGGGGTCCAGCCACGCATCCCACGCCTCAGGCGCCAGGATCACCGGCATGCGGTGGTGCACCGGGGCCATGAGCTGGTTGGCGGTGGTGGTCAGGATCGTGCACGTCCACAGCTCACCGTCGCCACCACGTTCTGGGTCGCGCCAGGTCGCCCACAGCCCGGCCAGCGCCAGCGGCTGCTCGTCGCGGGCGACGATGTAGAACGGTTGCTTGCGGCGCCCTTTGCCCTGGTCCTGCCACTCGTAGAAGCCGTCGATAGGGATGATGCAGCGCCGCTTGGCCAGGCTGCTCTTCCACGACGGCTTCTCGCGCACGGTCTCGGCGCGCATGTTGATCATCTTGTTGCCGGCCGTGGGGTCCTTAGCCCATCTGGGAACAAGGCCCCAGCGCAGCTCGCGGAGCTGGCGGGCGCCGTCGCTGCCGGCGACGACGACCAGGATGTCGCTGGCCGGGGCGACGTTCCAGCTCGGCTGGTGGCCTTCGACGCCGGCCGGCTCGGCACGGAACTGCTCGGCGAGCAGAGACAGCTGGGCCGCTGAGGTAAACCGTCCACACATGCTCACTACGGTAACAGCCCCAGCCGACAATCGGTCGCGGCAGCGATCTGAGAGCTGAAGTCGCCCCACCAGGTTGCGGGCAATGCGGAGGGCCGCTGCAGGATGGCTCGGTGGATCTCGTCGGCCTGCTCGTGCCCGAGTCGCTGCCGCTCGGCCCATTGGTGCAGCTGACGGACTCCTGGTGCAGCTGACGGACTCCGCCCCATGACCGATACTGCCTGGCAGATACTGAAGGATGGCCGGCTCCGTGCTCATCCCAGGGAGCCGGTGCGGACTCTGCTATTGGTCCGTCCACGCGCCGCAGCCAAGGAGGTCCCCAGTGCTCCCGAATCGACCTGCGACGGCCCGGCCGGAGACCTTGGGAGCTGAGCGCGAGCGGGTGGAGAAGCAGGCCAGCGACTGGTATCTGTGGGGGCCGTACCTCAGCGAGCGCCAGTGGGGAACGGTCCGGGAGGACTACAGCGCCGACAGTGGGGCGTGGAGCTACCTGCCGCATGACCACGCCCGCTCCCAGGCGTACCGGTGGGGCGAGGACGGGCTGGCCGGGTTCAGCGACGTCGAGCAGCGGCTGTGCCTGGCCCTGGCGCTGTGGAACGGGCGCGACGCGATCCTCAAGGAACGGCCGTTCGGGTTGACTGGGCCCGAGGGAAACCACGGTGAGGACGTCAAAGACTACTGGTGGTATCTGGACGCCGTTCCCAGCCATGCCTGGAACCGCTGGCGCTACCACTACCCGCAAGCCGCCTTCCCCTACGAGGACCTGCGAGCCGAGAACGGCAGGCGCGGCCGGCACGACCCCGAGTACGAGCTGCTCGACACGGGCGTGTTCGACGAGGACCGGTATTGGGTCGTCGAGGTCCACTATGCGAAGGCGACCCCCACCGACCTGCTGATGTCGGTGCGGGTCACGAACGCGGGACCCGACCAGGAGATGCTCCACGTCCTGCCGACGGCGTGGTTCCGCAACACCTGGTCCTGGGACCCCGACGCTCCGAGACCGGAGCTCGCCGCGACCGCGGCCGCGGTCGTCGGCGTCCACCACCCGTCCCTCGGCGAGCTGGAGCTGCTGGCCGCCCCGGGTCCGGACGGGACCGGGCCGACGCTGCTGTTCTGCGACAACGAGAGCAACGAGCAGCGCCTGTATGGTGCCGCCGCGGCGACGCCCTACCCCAAGGACGGGATCAACGACCACGTCGTGTCGGGTTCGGCCACCGTCAACCCCACCCGCCGGGGCACCAAGTGCGCGGCCTGGTACCGCGTCGCCGTCGCGCCCGGGTCGACGGTGGAACTGCGCCTGCGGTTGCGTCCCGCGGGGTCCGGCACGGACCACGCCATAGCGCTGGGATCCGACTTCGAGCAGGTGGTCGCCATCAGGCGGGCGGAGGCCGACGAATTCTATACCGGCCTCACCCCGCCGGCCGCCTCCTCGGACGAGGCGATGGTGATGCGCCAGGCCTTCGCCGGGATGCTGTGGAGCAAGCAGCTCTACTACTACGACGTGGCCCGCTGGCTGGACGGTGATCCCGGGCAGCCGGCGCCCCCGGCCTCGAGACGTACCGGTCGCAACGCCCGCTGGCGCAGCTTCGACGCCTTCGACGTCATGTCCATGCCCGACAAGTGGGAGTACCCGTGGTTCGCCGCTTGGGACCTCGCCTTCCACTGCGTAGCCCTCGCCCACGTCGACCCCGAGTTCGCCAAGCAGCAGCTGCTGCTGGTCTGCCGCGAGTGGTTCCAGCACCCCAACGGCGCCCTCCCCGCTTACGAGTGGGACTTCGGCGATGTCAACCCGCCGGTGCACGCGTGGGCGGCGCTCGAGGTCTTCGCCATCGACGGCGGTCGTGACCTCGACTTCCTCAGCCGTGTCTTCGACAAGCTGCTGGTCAACTTCACCTGGTGGGTCAACCGAGAGGACGCCGACGGGTCCAATCTGTTCGAGGGTGGCTTTCTCGGGCTGGACAACATCGGCCCGCTCGACCGGTCGCACCTTCCCGTCGGGGGCATCTTGGAGCAGGCCGACGCCACAGGCTGGATGGCCTCCTACGCGCTGGCGATGACCACGATCGCGGCGATCCTGCACCGCACTGGACGCCGCCCGGCGCTGGACCTGGTCTACAAGTTCCTCGAGCACTTCGCCGAGATCCGCGACGCCATCGAGCGCCAGGGGCTGTGGGACGACACCGACGGGCTGTTCTACGACCGGATCGTCACGCCGAGCGGCGGCGTCGTGCCGGTGAAGGTCCACTCCATGGTCGCCATCATCCCGGTGCTGGCCGTCGCGGTGATCGACGAGCGGCTGCTGGACCGGTCCGTCCTCCCGGGCAAGCAGTTCGCCAACTTCCTGGACCGCGAGGGGTCGCGGGACCCCGAGAAGCTGACTGAGCGCGGGGTCCTGCGGGGCGATCCCGGGCGCAGGCGGCTGCTGCTGGGCGGTGTGGGCGTCGAGCGGGTCATGCGCCTGTTCCGCAAGCTGTTCGACCCGGCGGAATTCCTGTCCCCCTACGGTCTGCGCTCCATCTCCGCGTTCCACCGCGACCACCCCTACACACTGGACGTCGAGGGGGTGCGCGCCACCGTGGACTACGAGCCGGCCGAGTCGACCACCGACCTGTTCGGCGGCAACTCGAACTGGCGCGGGCCGCTGTGGTTCCCGCTGAACTTCCTGGTCACCAGCGCAGTGGAGCGCTACCACCGCTTCTTCGCCGAGGACCTGACGATCGAGTACCCCACCGGATCGGGCCGCCTGCTGACCTTCGACGCCGCGGCTGAGGACCTGTGGGCCCGGCTGGTGTCGATTTTCCTCGTCGGGCCGGACGGCCGGCGACCCTGCTTCGGATGGGTCGACCGGCTGCAGCACGACCCGAACTGGAAGGACAACCTGATGTTCAACGAGTACTTCCACGCAGACAACGCGGCCGGCCTGGGCGCCTCGCACCAGACTGGGTGGACGGGGATCGTGGCCGACGTCATCCGGCGCCGGCACGGCATGGTCCCCTCCCTCGACGACGTCGTGCTCAGGCTGGGCGAGCCGGGCGGGCGGCCGTGAACGCGCCGGCCCTGCCCGGCACGGCGTACCCCCTCGGTGCCACCCCCGGCGCCGGCGGCACGAACTTCGCCGTCTCCTCCGTGGCCGACGGTGTGCTGCTGTGCGTATTCGACGCCGACGGCACCGAGACGCAGGTCCCGCTGCGGGAACGCGACGGCGAGGTCTGGCACGGGTTCCTGCCCGGGGTCGGGCCGGGCCAGGCCTACGGCTACCGGGCCACCGGCCCGTACGACCCCCGCCGCGGGCTACGGTGCAACCCGACGAAGCTGCTGCTCGACCCCTACGCCCGGGCCATCGACGGCGAGGTGCGGTTCGGGCCGGAGGTCCTCGGGCACGGAGCCGACGATCCCGAGGCCCCGAGCACGCTGGACTCGGCCGGGCACGTCCCGCGCAGCCTGGTGGTGGACGCCTCCTTTGACTGGAGCGATCGTCCCCGGCCCCGCCACACCTACGCCGACACGGTCATCTACGAGGTCCACGTCAAGGGCTTCACCGCCGCCAATCCCGCGGTGCCGGCCGAGCTTCAGGGCACCTACGCGGGGCTCGCCCACGAGGCCGCGGTCGCGCATCTCGTCGGCCTGGGGATCACCACGGTGGAGCTGCTCCCGGTACACCACAACGTGCCGGAGCCGTTCCTCCCCGAGCGCGGCTTGACCAACTACTGGGGCTACAACACGATCGGGTACTTCGCGCCGCACGCCGGCTACTCCGCCGCGGTCCGGGCCTCCAGGCCCGGCGGGCAGGTCGCCGAGTTCCAGGCCATGGTCGACACCCTCCACGGCGCCGACCTCGAGGTCATCCTCGACGTGGTGTTCAACCACATCGCCGAGGGTGACCACCTCGGCCCGACGCTTTGCCACCGCGGACTGCACAACCCGGCCTACTACTGGCTCGATCCCGCCGACCCGCGCCGTTACGTGGACACGACCGGCTGCGGCAACTCGCTCAACGCCGGCAGCTCGGTCAGCCTCCAGCTGATCATGGACTCGCTGCGCTACTGGCTGACCGAGATGGGGGTCGACGGCTTCCGCTTCGACCTGGCGCCAACGCTGGCCCGCCAGGAGGGTGGCTTCGACCGGCTGTCGGCGTTCTTCGACCTGGTGTCGCAGGACCCGGTGGTCTCTCGCGCCAAGCTCATCGCCGAGCCCTGGGACGTGGGCCGCACCGACAGCTACGACCTCGGTCGGTTCCCGCCGCTGTGGAGCGAGTGGAACGGCCGCTACCGCGACGTGATGCGCGACTTCTGGCGCAGCCACGACGGGCTGCTCGGCGAGTTCGCCGCCCGTTTCAGCGGCTCCTCCGACCTCTACAGCGCGGCCGGGCGACGTCCTACCGCCTCTGTCAACTTCATCACCGTCCATGACGGCTTCACGCTGGCCGACCTGGTCTCCTACGACTCCAAGCACAACCAGGCCAACGGCGAGGCCAACCGGGACGGCACCGACGACAACCGCTCGTGGAACTGCGGAGCCGAGGGCCCAACCACCGAGCCCAGCGTCCTGGACCTGCGGGCTCGGCAGCGCCGCGCCCTGCTCACGACGCTGCTGCTGTCGTTCGGGGTGCCGATGCTCCTGGGCGGCGATGAGCTCGGCCGCACGCAACGGGGAAACAACAACGCCTACTGCCAGGACAACCCGATAAGCTGGTTCGACTGGTCCTCCCCCGACGAGCGGCTGCTCGGCTTCACCAGACGGCTGATCGCGATCCGGCGAGACCACCCGGTGTTCCGCCGCCGCCGGTTCCTCACCGGCGTGGAGGCCACCGAGCTGCGCTGGTACACCCCAGGGGGTGCGCAGATGACGCCGGCCGACTGGAACTACCCGGGGGCGCGCAGCGTGGCCGTCTACCTCGACGGCGCCGACGACCCCGACCGCGCCGCGGACGGCACCCTGCTCACCGACGATGATTTCCTGATGATGATCAACGCTTGGTGGGAGCCACTGGACTTCGCCGTCCCCGCGATCCGTCCGGGCCAGCTCTGGGATCCAGAGATCGACACCTACGAACCGTCCGGCGTGGCCGCGCCCGGAGCGCTCACCGCCGGCGGCCACGTCACCGTTCGCCCCCGGTCGATCGTGCTGCTCCGCGGAAGCCGACAATGACCACCATGCCGCCGGAGACGCTGTACCACCGATGGATGGGGTGGCACGCACCTGAAATGCGGCGAGCCGTCGCTGTGGCCGCCATCGGCCTGACCGTCGCTGTTGTGCTCTTGCCGTTCATGACCTGGGGGTTGGCGGTGGTCGTAGGCTGGGACGCCGCGGCGCTCACCTTCCTGACGACCATCTGGCCGGTCATTATCCGAGCGGACGGCCCGCATGCCGAGAAGTTGGCGACGCGCGAGGACGAGACGCGCCGCTCCGCTAGGCTGCTGCTGCTCGGGGCGGGCGTCGCCAGCCTCGTGGGTGTGGGCTTCGCCCTCACCCTTGCGGGCCGGGAGAGCGGCTCGGGGCGGCTCCTGCTCATCGGCGTTGCCGTGCTGACCGTCGTGCTGTCGTGGAACTTGGTCAACACGGTCTACACCCTGCGCTACGCCGACCTGCACTTCAGATCGAGAGCCACGGGCATCGGCTTCGGCGACTCGGACGGTCAGGAGCGGCCCAGCTACCGTGACTTCGCCTACGTCGCCTTCACGATCGGCATGTGCTACCAGGTGTCCGACACGACGGTGCGCGACCCCCGTATCCGGCGCACCGTGCTCGCCCACGCCCTCCTGTCGTACCTGTTCGGGGTGGTGATCGTGGGAGGCTCCGTCAACCTCATCGCCGGACTGGTCCGCTGATCCCACCGGACCGCCCGCCGGTACGCGCTCGATTAGTTGGCGATGCCGATGGTCTGCTTGATCGTCTCGGGTTGCTCGAGCGCGCCAAGCATCAGGTGGGCGACGTCGGCGCGGGAAACCAGCAGGCCACGGCGGAGGTTCTGGCCGTACGCCGTGCGGTAGGCGCCGGTCAGTGGCTTGTCGGTCAGCCGCGGCGGCCGGACCACGGTCCAGTCCAGACCGCTGTCCCGGAGCACGTCCTCCATCAGGGCGAGGTCGGCGTAGGGCTTGCGGAGGGCGGCTTTGGTCAATGGAGCGAGCAGGCTGCGCATAAGGAACCCGTCGCCCGGGTCGTGCTTGGGTGGCTTGGGGCGGCCGGGTGAGGGCACGGTGGCGATCGGCGCGGCGCTGACCACGACGACGCGTCGCACGCCCGTCGCCTGCATCGCCTGGACGATTGCCTGGGTGCCCCGCGACGCGATGCCGGTCTCCGACGTCGACCGTGGGCCAAGACCGGAGAGCACCGCGTCGGCCCCTTCGACTGCGGACTCGAGCGCCGCTGGGTCCGGGGCGGCCAGGTCGGCGGTGACGACGCGGACTTGCGCGGACACCTGCGCGGACAGCTTGCTTGGGTTCCGGACGACCGCGGTGACGTCGTGGCCGGCGGCGACGGCCTGCTCGAGGAGCTGGCGGCCGATGCCGCCGGTGGCTGCGAAGATCGTGAGCTTCATGGCAAGCCTTCCGTCTGTACGGGGAACGCTTCCCCCGGTATCCTTCTTCTGTAGATCAGAAGATATGGAGACCATAGCATATGACTTCGATATCAACAAGGAATGCGGACGCGGCGGACGCGGACGCGGCGCGGCGTCGACGACGGCTGACCGCCGCGATCAAGGAGTCATTGCGCGAGCTGCGCATCCAACTGTCCCTGCTCAACCATCAGGTCGGCGCCCGCGTCGAGCTCAGGGACGTTGATCTGGACTGCCTGGACCTCATCAGCCGTTACGGTCCGCTCAGCCCCAGCGCCCTGGCCCGGCGCGCCGGGCTGCACCCCGCCACCATGACCGGCATCCTCGACCGGCTCGAACGTGCCGGCTGGGTCTCCCGCGACCGCGACCCGTCCGACCGCCGCGCGGTGGTCGTCCGGGCCCTACGGGACCGCGGCGCGGAGCTGTTCCGCCTCTACGGGGGGATGAACACCTCGATTGACCAGATCTGCGCCGGCTACGGCGACGACCAGCTCGAACTGCTCGCCGACTTCCTGCGCCGCGCCACCGACGCCGGACGGGCCGCCACCGACGAACTGGCCGGCGACTGAGGCAACAGCCACGCCAAAGTGTGATCGTGCAATTGTGCGAGCTGATCTCCTGCTTTGCGTAGAACTACTGAACTCGCCTCGAGCGAGGCTACCCTGGCGGATTGTGGGTAGGGACCACCCCGCACGCCCCCTGACGTCCCGCTGGGGGAGGAACGCGGCCGACCCGGCCCCGCCTCTTCTGGCCTCGGCGCGACAAGGGCAAGGCGTTGCGAGCGAGCCGGTCGGGCCACCCCCGGCCGGCCGGCTCGCCTCGAGGCGGAGCTATGGCTTCCTGCCCACGCCGCCGAACGCGTCCACCTCAGCGGGGAGGCCACCGCTGACGTCGGCGGGATCGGGCCGCCACCGCGGACACGACACCACCCCGGGCTCCACCAGCTCCAGACCCTCGAAGAAGCCGGCGATCTGCTCGGGGCTGCGGAGGTAGTAGGGAACCGCGCCGCTCTGGTTGTAGCGCTCCTGGGCCTCTACGCCCGCCGGATTGGTATTGCTCCCGTCGTAGAGCGTCAGGTAACTGCCGGACGGCAAGGGATCCAGCAGCCGCTTCACGATCGACCGCGCCTCGTCGTCGGTAACGTGCCCCATGATCCCCATCAGCATCAGCGCGACCGGGCGGCTCAGGTCAAGCGTCTCGCCCGCGCCCCGCAGGATCTCGCCGGGGTCGTGCAGGTCCGCGTCGATGTAGTTGGTCGCGCCCTCGGGGCTGCTGGTGAGCAGGGCGCGGGCGTGCACCAGCACCACGGGGTCGTTGTCGACGTAGACGATGCGAGAATCCGGAGCGACCCGCTGGGCCACCTCGTGGGTGTTGTCGGCGGTGGGCAGGCCGGTGCCGACGTCCAGGAACTGACGGATGCCCGCCTCACCGGCCAGGTACCGGACGGCGCGGGTGAGGAACCGCCGGGCGGCGCGAGTGACGTCGACGATGCCGGGGAAGGCCTCGCGGAACTGGTCACCGGCCGCCCGGTCGACGGGGTAGTTGTCCTTTCCGCCCAGCCAGTAGTTCCAGATCCTGGCCGAGTGCGGCACGCTGGTGTCGATCGTGGGCGGCGGCTGCTGGCCCGGAGCTGGGGGGATCGAGGTCACGGCGGGCGTCTCCTTGGTGGGGCTGGACTGCGGGTCATACCCAACCGTAGACGTGCGCACCCGTCAACCGCTGGCCACAGCCGCTCCACTGCCTCCAGGCGCCATCGATGCGTCAAACCGAGCGCGTCGCAGCCGTTAGGGATCGCCGCACAGCAAGGTTCCTCACAGCACGAACCCACGCAGGTCCGTCACGTTCACCCCGGCAAGGTTGTCGAGCGGAGACCCTTAGTGTGGTGGCAGCCTGCCGATATCCTTTGGTGGACGGTCGTCGGCACGTTGCGGGGGCCGGGTGGGCGGACCCGCCGAGCGAAGGGAGCGCCGGTGCAGTACGAGATCGTCGCCGCCGCGTATCGAGACCTGGAGCAGGCCACCGCGCGCCTGGAGCTGATCGACCGCCTCGCCGGGCTGTTCAGGCAGACGCCAACCCCACTGCTGCCCACGGTGGCGCTGCTGTGCCAGGGCCAGATCGCGCCCGACTTCGCCGGCGTCGAGATCGGCCTGGCCGAGCGCATGGCCGCCAGGGCGGTGGCCCAGGCCGTGGGCGTGACCGGGGAGCAGGTGCTGGCCAGCGCCCGCGAGGTCGGTGATCTGGGCCTGGCGACCGAGAGCCTGCTGGCCGCCGAGGCCGGCTCGCGGCCGGCGACCCTCGAGGTCGGGATGGTCTTCGACACCCTGCACCAGATCGCCGCGGCGGAGGGGACGGGCTCGCAGGCCCGCAAGCTGGACCTGCTGGCGGGGCTGCTGGCGCAGGCCACCCCGCTGGAGGCCCGCTACCTGATCCGCACGTGCACCGGCACGCTTCGGCTCGGGATCGGGACCGCGACCATCCTCGACGCGCTCGCGGCGGTCTACGCCGGCGGCCGCAAGGCCCGTCCGGTGCTCGAGCGCGCCTACAACATCTGCTCCGATCTGGGCCTGGTCGCCTCGACCCTGGCCGCCGGCGGGCTGGCCGCCGTGGAGGGGATCCAGGTGCGGCCGGGCAACCCGGTGCGGCCCATGCTCGCCCAGCGGCTCTCCACCCCGGAGGAGGTGCTGGCCAGGCTGGGTGGGACCTGCGCGGCCGAGTACAAGTACGACGGCATCCGGGTACAGGTCCACCGCACCGGCGACGGGCAACTGGAGCTGTACACCCGCCGTCTGGAGCGCGTCTCGACCCAGTTCCCCGACGTGATGGAGCTGCTCAGGGTCGGGCTGGGCGCCAGTGAGGCGATCCTCGAGGGTGAGGTGGTCGCCTTCGACCCGGCCAGCGGCGAGCTGCGCCCGTTCCAGGACGTGATGTACCGGCGCCGCAAGTACGGCATCGCCGAGGCGGTGACCGAGGTGCCGGTGAGCATGTTCTGCTTCGATCTGCTGTACGCCGACGGCCAGGACCTCACCCGCCTGCCGTACCTGGAGCGGCGGGCGCGGCTGGAGCAGGCGATCACGCTGTCGGAGCAACTGCGCTTGACCAGCGCCAAGGAGATCAGCGAGGTCGACGCGCTGGAGGCGTGGTTCGAGCAGGCGGTGGCCGACGGTTGCGAGGGGCTGCTGTGCAAGTCGCTGGACCCGGACGCCGGCTACCGCGCCGGCGCGCGCGGCTGGCAGTGGATCAAGCTCAAGCGGGAATACCGCACCGAGCTGAGCGACACCCTGGACTTGGCGGTGGTGGGAGCGCTGTACGGGCGGGGCCGCCGCGCCGGCATCTACGGGGCGCTGCTGCTGGCCGCCTATGACCCCGCCGCTGACGTGTTCCAGACGGTGTGCAAGTGCGGCACGGGGTTCAGTGACGCCGACCTGGCCGCGCTGCCCGCGCGGCTGGCGCCGCTGGCGCGTCCCGAGCGGCCCGCGCGTGTCGATGCTCGCCGCACCGCCGACGTGTGGTTCGAGCCCGCCCTGGTGGTGGAGGTGCTCGGCGCCGAGCTGATCCCGTCGCCCACCCACACCGCAGGATGGGGCGTCGTCGCGCCGGATGCCGGCCTGGCGCTGCGCTTCCCGCGCTTCACCGGCCGCTGGCGCGACGACAAGGCGGCGGAGGACGCGACCACTGTCGACGAGGTCGTAGAGATGTACCGATCCGCCCGGCGAGCACCAACCGGCGCATGAGCGCAGCCACCGATAGGGGGACGAAGCCCGTGACGCTGATGCTGCTCGACTCGGCCAGCCTGTACTTTCGGGCCTTCTACGGGGTGAAGGCCGCGATGCCCGCGCCGGACGGCACGCCGACCAACGCCGTCCGCGGGTTCCTCGACATGGTGTCGACGCTGATCACACGGTTTCGCCCCAGCGACATGGTGGCCTGCGTCGATCAGGACTGGCGCCCGGCCTGGCGGGTCGAGCTGATCCCCTCCTACAAGACGCACCGGCTCGCCGAGTCCGACGACCCGGCGCCGCTGGGGGGCGCGCCCCCTGGCGAGGCGGAGCCGCCTGGGCTGGCCGAGCAGGTCCCGATCATCTTCGACGCGCTCGCCGCCCTCGGCATCGCCACCCTGGGAGCCCCCGAGCACGAGGCCGACGACGTGATCGCAACGCTCGCCGAGCGCGCCACGATGCCGGTCGACGTCGTCACGGGCGACCGCGATCTGTTCCAGCTCATCGACGACGCCCGCAGCGTCCGTGTGCTGTATACCGGCCGTGGCGTCGCCAAGCTGGAGATCATCGACGGCGCCGCGCTCGAGGCGCGTTACGGCATCGCCCCCGCGCAATACGCTGACTTCGCCACGCTCCGGGGAGACCCCAGTGACGGCCTGCCCGGGGTCCCGGGGATCGGCGAGAAGACCGCCGCCGGCCTGCTCACCGAGTTCGGCACGCTGGAGGCGCTCCTGGAGGCGGCCGCACGGGGCGATCGCCGCCTGGTCCAGGTGAGAGGCAAGATCAACGCGGCCAGGGAATACCTCACCCGGGCGCCGAAGGTCGTGCGGACGGCCCGGACGCTGACGCTGCCCGCAGTGGACACCGCGCTGGGGCACACAGCGCCAGACGGCGCAAAGCTCACCGAGCTGGGAACCAGGTGGGGCATCGGCAACGCGCTCGACCGCGCCACCACCGCGCTCAGCCTCGCGGGCACCTGAGCGCCTGAGCACCTGAGTCGCCATCTACGCGACCCTGGAGGCGGGCGGCTACAGCGACCGGAGGGTGCGCTCCGCGCGGTGGCGGTCGAACAGGCCGAGCAGCCGCCCCTCAGGGTCGGTGACCAGGACCTGCCTGACCCCCACGTCGCTCATGCGCTCGACCAGCGGTTCGACCTGCTCGTTGGCACGGACGGTAGGCGGCCCGGCACGCATCGCCTCCTCCGCGGTGGCGCCGCTCTGAGCGGCGCGGCGCATGGCGCCCCTGTCACGGAGGTACAGCGTCCCCATCACCACGCTGACCTCGTTGACCACCACGCACAGGCGATCATCGCCGTCGGGCAGGCGGCGCAGGACGTCGTCGAGGGACTCACTCAGCCCGCAGGTGGGCACCTGCCGGTCCGCTATGTCGCCCGCCTGCGGGATGTCGGCGGACTCGCCCTCGCGCGGCAGGCCCGCGGCGGTCCAGTCGGATTTCCCGGGGGCGTAGTTGTAGACCTCGGCGAAGCCGAGCTGCTCGAGCCGCCACGCGGCTCGTGGGCTCATGTCTCAAAGGAAGTCGGTGCTGTAGACGATCACCGGCTTGGCGCGGTCCAGGCGCCGGGGCGCGACCCGGTCCAGGTCACGCAGCCAGACGTTTACCGCGCCCGGGAGGTGCTCGTAGGCGTACTCCTCCTCGGGGAGCACCTCGACGAGCTGCGCGCCGCGCTCCACGAGCCGGCCGACCTCGAGCCGGTCGATCAGTCGTGTGGGCATCATCGTCCTCCCAACGTCCTCCTCACGTCCTCCTCACGTCCTCCTCACGTCCTCCTGAACGTCCCCCGGCGTCCTTCCATCGTCCACCAGCGGAGCCGATTTGGGGGGATTGGTTTTGTGTACACGCCGAAGAGGCCCGGCATGGTCGGCATTGCTCGAGGTTTCCGCGGCGGCAAGAATGTTCGCGGGAGATACCACGCGGGAGCGGGAGGGAGTTGCGTGACGACAAGACGACTGCCCCGCCCCGCGGAACTGCGCGAGCTGCTCAAGCCCCGCCAGCTGCCGCTGTCTCCCACCGAACGCCGACTGGCAAAGGCGTACACGATCGGCGATCTGCGGAACATCGCGCGGCGCCGGACACCGCGGGCCGTATTCGACTACACCGACGGCGCCGCCGAGGAGGAGCTGAGTCTGCGCCGGGCTCGGGAGGCGTTCGCCGGCGTGGAATTCCATCCCAACGTGCTGCGCGACGTGGCAAAGGTGGACCTGGGCGTCGACGTGCTCGGCCGCCGCTCGGAGCTGCCGTTCCTCTTCGCCCCGACGGGCTTCACCCGGCTGATGCACCACCAGGGCGAGCGCGCGGTCGCACGCGTGGCCGAGCGGGCCGGCGTCCCCTATGCGCTGTCCACAATGGGCACGACCTCGATCGAGGAGGTCGCCGCGGCCGCTCCCGCAGCCCGGAAATGGTTCCAGCTATACCTGTGGAAGGACCGCGACGCCGGCAAGGACTTGGTGCTGCGGGCCAAGGAGCAGGGGTATGAGGCCGTCATCCTCACGGTCGACACCCCGGTCGCCGGCGCCAGGCTGCGGGACATGCGCAACGGCCTGACGATTCCGCCGGCGCTGACGCTGCGCACCTTCCTCGACGGCGCGATGCACCCGGCGTGGTGGCTCAACCTGCTCACCACCGAGCCGCTGACCTTCGCTTCCCTGACACACTGGGGCGGCACGGTGGCCGAGCTGATCGACAACATCTTCGACCCCACCCTGTCGCTGGACCACCTGACGTGGCTGCGCGAGCTGTGGGACGGGCCGTTGCTCGTCAAGGGCATCCTGAACGTCGACGACGCCAGGATGGTCGTCGACCACGGCGCTCAGGGGGTCATCGTCTCCAACCACGGCGGCCGCCAGCTGGACCGGGCACCGGCACCGCTCGGCATGCTCCCGAAGGTGGTGGACGCCATCGGCGACCGCTCCGAGGTATACCTGGACACCGGCATCCTCAACGGCGGTGACGTCGTCGCGGCGCTGGCGCACGGCGCCACCGCAACCTTCGTCGGTCGTGCCTACCTGTACGGGCTCATGGCCGGCGGAGAGCTCGGGGCGCAGCGCGCGGTGGACATCCTGACCGCGGAGATCACCAGGACGCTGCGCCTGCTCGGGGTGCGCTCACTCGCCGAGCTGACCCCCGGCCACGTCAAGCTGCCCGCGAGCCTCTGTGACTGAGGAGGCCCGGAGGATGGCCACGGGGGAGGATCGTGAGGACCAGCGTGCCCGCGAGGACGGTCGGAGCGTTCGCTGGCTGATCGACGGCATGAATCTGATCGGCTCGCGCCCGGACCGGTGGTGGAACGATCCGGACCGGGCCGTCCGGAGGCTCATCCAGGAGCTGGACCGGTACGCCCGAGCCACCGGCGAGGACGTCACGGTGGTGTTCGATCGCCAGCCTCCCGACGTTCTCCCAGGCAGTCACGGCGCGGCCATGGTGGCGTTTGCGTCGTGGCGGGGGCGGGATGCGGCCGACCACGAGATCGTGAGGATGCTGGCCGAGGACCCGGAGCCGGATTCCTTCCGGGTGGTGACCTCGGACCGGCGACTGGTCGAGCGGGTCCGCCAACTGGGCGCCGAAGTGACGTCTTCGAGCTCGTTCCGCCGGTGGATGGACCGGGTGCTGGAGGCCGCGCCACCATGACCACGCGCCCCGGCTGGCGTCACGCCCGCCACGGTCTCCACAAGCGCTCCGGTCCCAACAGATCTGGCTGGTAGACTGCGCGCGGAGGCTTGGCCGAGCGGTCGAAGGCACACGCCTGGAAAGCGTGTAGGGGGGCAACCTCCTCGAGGGTTCGAACCCCTCAGCCTCCGCCCCCAAACCCGGTCATCTACCTGCGGTTTCGCGGAGCGGCACGACGACGGGGCCGTCGTGGGGCCGCAAGCGCCTCGCGCGGGCCGCGTCCCGGACCCCTTCGAGCCGTTCTGCGAGCGCCTCCATCTCGGACGGGAACAGGTGCCCGTAGGTGTCGAGGGTGATGCTCGCGGTCGCATGCCCGAGCTGCGCCTGGACGGCCTTCACGGTCGCGCCCTGGGCGATGAGCAGGCTCGCGCAGGTGTGGCGCAGGTCGTAGAAGCGCAGCCTCTCGGGCAGCAGCGCCGGGCGCTCGGCCTTGGGAAGCTTGACGATGGCCTCGTTCGCCGCGCGGATCGCTGGCTTGAGGTAGGCCCGTACAAAGGTCGCCCGGTCGAGCGGGCCGCCTCTTGGCGCGGTGAAGACGAGATCCTCGAGCCCGCGCGGGCGGCCGAGGAGTTGCGCGCCGACCTCCTCGGCGACCGACCGCGGGATGCGCACGGTGCGCGCCTCATGCGTCTTCACCGGCCCCCACTCGAGCCGGCTGACCTCCACGGCCGCCTCGACGACGCGGGCGGTCCCTGCGAGCAGGTCCAGGCGGCCGACCCGGAGCGCAACCAACTCGCAGGGGCGCAGGCCGGTGTAGGCGGCGAACAGGACCAACGGCCGGTAGCGCGGATCGATCGCCTCGGCGAGCGCCTCGACCTGGTCGGCGTCGAGGAAGTGCATCTCCTTGCGCTGCACCTTGGGCGGCTTGACGCTGGCGGCGGCGTTGCGGGTCAGGCGCCCGCCCTCGACCGCCGAGGCGAGGACTTGGGAGAGCACCTGGAGCGCCTTGCCGGCCCGCTTGGGGGAAAGCCCCTTAGCGAGCAGGTCGGAGCGCCATTCCTTGATCGCCAGTGTGTCGATCGCCGCCAAGGTCACGTCGCGGAACCGCGGTAGGGCTTGGTGGTCGAGCAGGGCGCGGTAGTCGTGGCGCGTCGAGGGCTTCAGATGCGCCGTGCTGGCGTACCAGCGCTCGGCCCACTCGCCGAATGGCACCTTGCCGGCGGCCGGGTCGACGTAGGCGCCGCGGAGCTTGGCGTCCTCGATCGACAGCAGGAAGCGGTCGGCGTCGAGCTTGCGGGTGAAGGTCTTGTTGCGCTCCTTGCCCGACGGGTCGCGCCAGCGGGCCCGGTAGGTCACCCGGCCAGGCACCGGCGCGGCCTGCCCTGCCGGCGCCGCTGCGGGCGTGGTGGTGCTGGTGGCGTGCGCGGCCAGCGCGGCCAGCGCGACCAGGGCGGCCTGGGCGGCGTGGGCGCTCATGACAGCACCATCCGGCCGAAGCCCTCGATGAGCCCGATGACGGCGTCCACGAGCTTGCCGAGGTCGGCGGTGAGCATCCCGGCGATGGTCTTGACCTCGCCGGGGCCGATCACCTTCTGGGCGGTCTTGGCGTAGGCGATCACCACGCCGAGGATGACCACCGGGTACAGCAGCTTCTTCACCGCAATCGCTCCCTTCTAGGGTGTGGGCTGGCCCACCGGCCAGGCGGGGGTGGGCGGCCCGGCCGGGGTCGGCAGGTACTGGTAGGCGGTGGTGACGGGCGGAACAGTGGGCGCGGGGGCGGCCGGGCGGCCCACGAACGCCGCGACCAGCAGCCAGCTGCCGGCGGCCACGGCCAGGGCGAGCGCCACGCGGCGCGCGACGGCCAGCACGCGACCGGCGCGGCCCGGGTGTGGCGTGGCGGCAAGACGGGCCAGCGCCACCTCGCGCTCGTGCTGGTGGCGGCGGGTCTTCTCGGCGATCTCGGCGCGGATCAGGTCATCGTTCATGCGGGGGTCCTCCTTGTGGTGTTGCGGGGCGGCTCGGGCTGGTGGCTATGGCTCACCTCCTTGTGCGGCCGGCAGCGCCGGCGCGGGGTCGGCGGTGGACCGGGCGCCCACCAGCCGCAGCGCCTCGGTGGCCGGTGGCGGCTGGTGGGCGGGCGCGGCGGCTAG
>JBKPDO010000355.1:0-13233 GCA_046727955.1 bacterium
GGCCTGGGCCGCGGCCCGCGACAGGTCGGCCACGTCGGCGGCGAGCAGCCGGGCAGCCGCCCGCGCCTGGTGGCGGCTGGCGACGAGGTCGTCGCCGGTGACCGCCAGCGCCTCCGCGACCACCTCGGCGTGCGCCCGCACCGCCATGACCGGGCCTGGCAGGCCGTCCACCGCGATGGCCCTGGCGCCGAGCGCCACCTCAGCCGCACGCAGGCGCCGGCGGGCGATCAGGCTCGGCCCGCCATAGCGCAGCAGCACGTAGCGCAGCAGCGCGCGCGCCCGCTCGTCGGGAGCGGTCGTATCGCTTGGCCAGGGCGGGCTGACAGCCTCGAGCCGCCGCTCTGCCACAGCGCACGCCAGCAGCCATCGCACCAGCAGCAGGGGAGGCGCCCGATCGGCGTAGTGCTCGGTCGCTGTCGCGCCCAGCGACGCCAGCGCCGCGCGCAGCCGCAGCCAGCGTCCCGGCACCGCCCCGAGCAGCCAGGCCATCCGGCCGAATGTCCCCAGAAGCGAAGTCGCCGGTCTGACGCCCCGGTGGCGCAGGAACCCGCGCCACGCGCGGCCGAGATCAGCAGCCGGCGAGCTTCCCATCAACCCTTTCGCTTCTGGATTTCCTCGGTGAGCCGGGGCACCACCTTGAAGAGGTCGCCGACCACACCGAAGTCGGAGATCGCGAAGATCGGGGCCTCGGCGTCCTTGTTGATCGCAACGATGGTCTTCGAGGTCTGCATACCGGCTCGGTGCTGGATTGCTCCAGAGATACCAACTGCCACGTAAAGCTGCGGTGAAACCGTCTTTCCCGTCTGGCCCACCTGATGCTGATGTGGGTACCAGCCGGCGTCAACCGCCGCGCGGCTCGCCCCGACGGCCGCGCCGAGCGCGTCCGCCAGCGCCTCGACCAGGGCGAAGTTCGAGGGATCCTGCAAGCCGCGGCCGCCGGAGACGATGATCTCGGCCTCGGCGACGTCCGGCCGCCCACCACGCTCCTCGACCACGTGGTCGGTCATGCGGACGTCCGCGGGCCCGGCCTCCCGAGTGAGTCCGAGCTGCACCAGCTCGGGCTCGACGAGGGCCTCCTCCACTGGGAACGCGTTCGGCTTGACCGCCAGGACGGGCGTGCCGCGGCTGACCCTGGAGCGGACGATCGTCGCGCCGCCGAAGACGTGCTGCGTGGCAACCAGGTCGGCGTCCAGGTCCATGACGTCGGCGAGGATGCCCCAGCCCTTTCGGGCGGCCAGCCGCGCGCCGGCGTCCTTGCCGCCAGGAGTGGCGGCGACCAGCACCGCCGCCGGCTGGGCGCGCTCGGCCGCTGCCTCGAGCGCGTCGACCACGGGCAGCGCGAGCTGGTTGGTCCAGCCTTCTCCGATGGCGGTGTAGATGGTCTTGGCGCCGTGGCGGCCCAGCGCCTCCGTGGCCGTGTCGAGCCCGTCACCGACGAACACCGCCGCGGGGTCGCCCAGCTCCCGGGCCTTGGTCAGCATCTGGGCGGTGACCTTCCGCAGGTTGCCCCCGTCGTGCTCGACCAGAACCAGAATCGTCGCCATCCTCACTCTCCTAGGATGAGATATTGGGGGGCATGCGGGGGGCTTGCCCCCCGCATCCCGTCAGATGAACTTGTGGCTGGCGAGGAACTCGGCCAGCTCGAGCGCCGCGCTACCGTCGCCGGAGTCCTTGACGACCTGGCCGGCCTGCTTGGGCGGGCGGGGGCTGAAATCGACCACCTCGGTGGTCGCGCCGGCCGTGCCCACCTCGCCAGGGTCGATCTCGAGGTCAGCGACCGCATAGTCGGTCACCGGCCGGGACTTGGCCGCCATGATGCCCTTGAACGAGGGGTAGCGAGGCTCGTTGATGCCCTTGACCACGCTCACCACGGCCGGGCCCTGGGCCTCGAGCACGTCGTAGCCGCTCTCGGTCTCGCGGTGGATGCGCACGGTGTCGCCCTCCACCTCCAGCTTCTTCGCGCCGATCAGGCCGGGCCAGCGCAGGTATTCCGCCAGAGCGCCCGGTGCCAGGGCGGTGCGGGCATCGGTCGACTCCGAGCCGCACAGGACCAGGTCCGGCTCGACCCTGCGGATGGCCGCGGCCAGGACCTTGGCGGTCGCAAGCACGTCCGAGCCGTGCAGGGCGTCGTCGTGCACGTGCACGGCCGCGTCCGGCCCCATCGACAGGGCCTTGCGGATCGTCGGCAGGGCCGACTCCGGGCCCATGCACAGGACCACCACCTCGCCGCCGGCGGACTCCTTGAGCCGCAGGGCCTCCTCGACGGCGTACTCGTCGACCGGGTTCATGATCGTCTCGACCGACTCCCGGTCGAGTGTCTTGTCGTCCGGATCGAGCCGCTTCTCCGCGGCCGTGTCCGGCACGCGCTTCACCGTGACCAGGATCTTCAACCCCGTTCCTCCTCCAGACCGGACAGCGCGGGAAACCGGGCCCATCATGCCGTAACTCCCCGCAACATTGCGGAGTTATGCTCGCGCCGACCCCGAAAACGGCTTGTCCGGTCGGCGCCGGGCTCCCCAGGTCACCATCCTGCGCCATTCGTATCACCTGGCGAGGCGTCGACCGGACAAACGTTTGGAGGGGAGGCACCGACGATCGCGACCGCGTGGTTGGCCGGTGTGGCCCGCTACACCATAGGCTCTGAGGGAAACGCCGCTGTGTCGAGACGTGAGGAATCCGATCCGTGAGCAGTCGACAGTCACTGGGGGCGTCCGCCGGCTTCATGGGGGACGCGCCCGTCCACGTTCCACCGCCGGCACCGCTCACCGCCCCGGGCGAGCTTCGCGAGGACCCGCTCAGCGGGCGCAAGGTCGCGATCGCCGCCGGGCGGGCGGCGCGGCCCGAGGCCTTCATGCGCGACGTCGGCCCGGCGCGCGGCACGCTCGGCTGCCCCTTCTGCCAGGGCAACGAGCACATGACCCCGCCGGAGCTGTGGGTCGAGCGCGACCCGGACAGTCCCGCCAACGGCCCGGGCTGGCAGGTGCGGGTGGTGCCGAACAAGTTCCCCGCCTTCGCCGGGCCCCCAGGCACCCCCAACCCCGACGGTGGGCTGTACTGGTCGGCGCCCAGCGCCGGCGCGCACGAGGTGGTCATCCACTCGACCGACCACTACGCCACCCTCGCCGACCTGGGCGACAAGGACGTGGCGCGGGTGCTTGGCGCCTACCGGCAGCGGTTGCTCGCCCACCGCGACGAGCCACTGGGATCGATCGTGGTGATCGTCAACCAGGGCCGCACCGCCGGCGCCTCCCTGGAGCACCCCCACAGCCAAGTGATCGCCACCGCGGAGCGGCCGGACCTGATCCTGGCGGAGGTGGAGCGGCTGGGGGCGTCCGGCCGGTCGGGCGGCGCGCGCTGCGCCGCCTGTGCCGTGGTGGAGCGGGAGCGGGGTGGCGGGCGCATGGTGGAGGAGGCCGAGGGGCTGCTCACCATCTGCCCGTGGGCGTCGGCAGCGCCCTACGAGGCCCTGCTGCTGCCCACGTCCCACCGCCCGCGCTTCGAGCAGGGCGACGAGGGCGGCGACCTCGCCCTTGCCGGCGCGCTCGGCCGGCTGCTGCGCCGCTTCAGCGCCGCGGTCGGCTTCAGCGCGCCCTACAACCTGGTGCTGCACTCGGCCCCGCCAGGGCTGGACGACTTCCACTGGCACCTGCACCTGATCCCCCGCCTCACCACCTACGGCGGCTTCGAGATGGCCACCGGGATCATCATCAACGTGGTCGATCCCGACCACGCCGCGGAGGGGCTGCGCGGGGGGTCCGGGGGGCTCTAGAGCGAGGCCCATCCCCCCTCGGAGGTGATCAGCACAGCCGAGCGTAGCCCCCCGGTGGGAACTGCTGTGGTCAACGGCTCGTGAAGGTTGCCTTGCCGGGGCCGCGCTCGACGAAGGAGGTCATCCCGGCGGCGGCGTCCTCGGTCGCGAACAGCGACTGGAACGCGTGGCGCTCCAGCAGCAGGCCCGCGTCGATGCCGGCGTCCAGGCCGCCGTCGATCGCCTGCTTGGCGGCGCGCAGGGCGACCCCCGGGCCCTTGGCGTAGCGGGCGGCTGCCTCGCGCGCCCTCGCGTAGACCTCGCCAGGCGGGTGGACCTCGTCGACCAGGCCGATCGCCAGGCACTCCCCGGCGGGGTAGAAGCGACCCGAGTAGACCATGGCCTTGGCGCGTGCCGGGCCGATCAGGCGCGGCAGCCGCTGAGTGCCGCCGGCGCCCGGGATGATGCCGAGCAGGATCTCGGGCTGGCCGAGCTGCGCGTCGGCGGCGGCGAAGCGGAAGTCGGCGGTGAGCGCGAGCTCGCAGCCCCCTCCCAGCGCGTAGCCGTTGATCGCGGCGATGACCACCTTGGGGATGCGGGCCAGGTCGGTGAGCGCCTGCTGCAGCTCACCGGCGTGGGACGAGATCTCAGCAAACGACTTCCCGCGCATCTCCTTGATGTCGGCGCCGGCGGCGAAGACCTTCTCGCCGCCCCAGATCACCACCGCCCCGATGCGCTCGTCGCCGCCCGCCTCGGAGGCAGCCTCGCGCAGCTCGTCCCGGACCTGCGCGTTGAGGGCGTTCATCGGCGGCCGGTCGAGCCTGATCGTGCCGACCCTCCCGGCCACGTCAACCTCGAGCCGTACGAGCTCCCCCACAGCGCTCCCTCCTCGTCTTCAGCCCTTGAGCGTCCGGATTTTACCGACCCAGGTCGCTGGGGTCGGTGTTGACGCCGCGGCCGATCACGGCGACCCGCTTGCTGCGTCAGAAGCGGGGCGGCTCGGTGTACTCGCCCCAGACCTGCTTGAGGGCGCCGACCATCTCGCCCTCGGTGGCCTCGACCCTGGCGGCGTCGATCAGCAGCGGGATCAGGTTGTCGTCGCTGGAGGCCGCGCGCCGCAGCCGCTCCAGGGCCGCCTCCACCTTGGCCGGGTCGCGGTCGGCCCGGCGCCTTGCGAGGGTGGCGCACTGCTCGCGCTCCACCTCGGCCGAGATGCGCAGGATCTCGAGCTCCTGGTCGGCCTCGGTGACGTACTTGTTGACCCCGACGATCACCTTCTCGCCCTTCTCCAGCTGCTGCTGGTAGGCGAAGGCCGCGTCCGCCATCTGCTGCTGGAACCAGCCCCGCTCGATGCCCGCGAGCACCCCGTCCAGCAGCGAGCCGTGGCCGAACTGGTCGATGCGGGCGAAGATCTCCTCCGCGCGCCGCTCCTGCAGGTCGGTCATGTGCTCGACGTACCAGGAGCCGCCGAGCGGGTCGATCGCGCTCGCGACCCCGGTCTCCTCGGCGATCACCTGCTGGGTGCGAAGCGCGATCCCCGCCGCCCGCTCGGTCGGCAGCGCGTAGACCTCGTCGAGGGCGTTGGTGTGCAGGCTCTGGGTGCCGCCGAGCACTGCCGACAGCGCCTCCAGCGCGGTGCGGACGACGTTGTTGTCCGGCTGCTGCGCGGTCAGCGACACCCCCGCCGTCTGCGTGTGGAACTTGAGCTGCAGGGCGCGCTCGTCGGTGACGCCGTAGCGCTCGCGCATCCAGCGCGCCCAGATGCGGCGGGCCGCCCGGAACTTGCCGATCTCTTCGAAGAAGTCGATGTGCGCATCGAAGAAGAACGAGAGCTGCGCCCCGACCACGTTGGGGTCCAGCCCGCGCCGCTTGGCCAGCTCGACGTAGGCGAAGCCGTCCGCCAGCGTGAAGGCGAGCTCCTGCGCGGCGGTCGAGCCGGCCTCGCGGATGTGGTAGCCGCTCACCGAGATCGGGTGGTACTTGGGCACTTCGGCGGCGCAGAACTCCAGCAGGTCGCCGATCAGGCGCAGATGGGGCTCAGGTGGGAAGACCCACTCCTTCTGCGCGATGTATTCCTTCAGGATGTCGGTCTGCAGCGTCCCGTCCAGCTTGGCCACCTCGGCACCCTGCCGCTCGGCGGCCACCAGGTACATGGCGAACAGCATCGGCGCCGGCCCCGAGATGGTCATCGAGGTGGTGAGCTTGTCCAGCGGCAGCCCGTCGAAGAGGACCTCCATGTCCGCGGCGGAGTCCACCGCCACGCCGCAGTGGCCGACCTCACCCGCCGAGCGGGGGTCGTCGGAGTCGCGGCCCATCAGCGTCGGCATGTCGAACGCCACGCTCAAACCGCCGCCCCCCTGCGCGATCAGGTAGCGGTAGCGGGCATTGGTCTCGCGCACGTTGCCGAACCCGGAGAACTGCCGGATCGTCCAGGGCCGCCCGCGGTACATCGTCGAGTAGACGCCCCGGGTGTAGGGGTACTCGCCGGGAAAGCCGATGGTCGCCGCTGGGTCGCCGTCCGGCTGGTCAAGGGGCGAGACCAGCGGCGGGATCGGCTCGCCCGAGATCGTGCTGAAGTCAGCGTCGCGCTCACCGGAGGCGCGGTAGCGCTCCTGCCAGCGGGCGCGCTGCTGCTCGAGCCTGGCCTGATGATGGGCCTCCTGCTCGGTCACTGGTGCCTCCTCTTGGTTTGGCGGGGTGGCCGGTGACGGTCCCCCCATTTCCGCATTGTAGGGGCCCATCGGCCCAGGACCGTTCGGAGCGATAACCTGAGTCGGGAGATGGGCACCGAACGCGAGCGCCTTCCCAGGGCGCTGCTGGCCGCGGCGGGCGACCGTCGCGGCGGCGCCACCGAGGTGGCGCGGCAGGCGCTGGACGGCCTGCTCGAGATCGCCGGCGACCGGGCGCTGCTGGCCGTGGCGGCGGAGGTGCTGCTGGAGGGCCAGCCGGCGATGGCCCCGGTGTGGCACCTGGCCCGCGCAGCCCGTCTGGAGTACCCGGCCGCCGCGCTGGCCGCCCTACGCGACGGGCTCGACCGCGATGCGGAGGCGGCGGCCGCTGTCGCGGCGGCGTGGCTCCGGCGACGGCCCGGGCGGGTGGCGACCGTGTCCCACAGCTCGCTGGTGGACATGGCCCTCGAGCGCCTGCCCGACCGCGGCGCCTCGGGCGCGTTCACGGTCGCGGTGGTCGGGTCGGACGCGATCGGCCCGGACGCGCTCCTCAACGCCACCGGGACGCGCGCGCTGGCCGAGCGCCTGCCCACTCTGGTGGTGTCGACTCCGGTCAAGCTCGTGCCGGCCGTGGTGTTCGCCCGCCTGGCCGCCCCCGGCTTTGAGGCGGTCCCGCTGGAGGACTTCGCCGCCGTGGCCCTCGGCGCCGAGCTGCTCAGCCCGGCCGAGGCCGGCCGCCGCGCCGCCGCCCTCGAGGAGTAGCGCCCGCGGCCGGCCCGCCTTCGCACCCTGGCCGCCCTTCGCACCCTGGCCGCCCTTCGCACCCTGGCCGCCCTTCGCACCCTGGCCGCTTACCCGGCCGGCTCGGCCGGCTGGCGCCGCACCTGACCGAGGAGCTGGTCCGCGGCCGCGTAGGGACCCAGCTTGCCGGCGCTGACCTGCTCGGCCAGGGTGTCGAGCGCCTCGCCCTGCCCGACCTCGCCGAGCTCCGCGCGAACATCCGCCAGCGCGATCTCCTCCACCTCGCGTGCCGCGCGCCGGCGGCGGCGCCGCTCCAGCTCTCCCTCGGCCTCCAGGTAGGCGCGATGCGCGGCGATCCCCTCGAACAGCTCGTCGATGCCCTCGCCGCGCTCGGCCACGGTCATCAGCACCGGAACCGCCCACGGCCGCGCCGGCCCGAGGTGGAGCATCTGGCGCAGGTCGCGGGCCACGTCGCCGGCGCCGTCCTTGTCTGCTTTGTTGACCACGAACAGGTCCGCCACCTCGAGGATGCCGGCCTTCGCCACTTGGACCGCGTCGCCGAAGCCGGGAGCCAGGACCACCAGCGTGGTGTCGGCGAGACCGGCCACCTCGACCTCGGCCTGCCCGACGCCGACCGTCTCGACCAGGATCACCTCGCAGCCCGCCGCGTCCAGCACCCGCACCGCCTGCGGCGTGGCCCAGGCGAGCCCGCCCAGGTGCCCCCTGGTCGCCATGGAGCGGATGTAGACGCCCTCGTCGACCGCATGCCGCTGCATCCGCACCCGGTCGCCGAGCAGCGCCCCGCCGGTAAAGGGTGAGGTGGGATCGACCGCGAGCACGCCGACGGTGCGCCCGGTGGCTCGGTAGGCGGCCACGAGCGCATCGCACAGGGTCGACTTGCCCACTCCGGGGGCACCGGTCACGCCGATGACCTGCGCCCTGCCGGTCGCCGGGTTGAGCGCCTCGGCCACGTCGCGGAGCTGCTCGCGCGCGCCGTCCTCCACCAGAGAGATCAGCCGCGCGACCGCACGGCCGTCACCGCTCCGCAGCCGCTCGATCAGCCGCCCGATGTCGTGAACGTGCCGACCCCGGAGAACGGCTTGCCCGGTTGGCGCCGGGCTCCCATGGTCACCATCGTGCGCTATCGGTATCACCTCGCGAGGCGCCAACCGGGCAAACGTTTGGAGGGAGGCACGGGAGTCGCATAGGGTCGCGGTTCACTCCCCGACGCGGATCAGCAGCGCGTCACCCTGGCCGCCGCCGCCGCACAGCGCCGCCGCGCCAAGGCCGCCACCGCGCCGCCGCAGCTCGAGGGCGAGCGTGAGCACCAGCCGGGCACCGCTCGCGCCGATCGGGTGGCCGAGCGCGACCGCACCGCCGTTGACGTTGACGATGCCCTCGTCCAGGCCCAGCTCCCGGGTGGACTGCACCGCGACGCCGGCGAACGCCTCGTTGATCTCCACCAGGTCCAGGTCGGCCACGCCCACGCCGGCGCGGGTGCAGGCGTCCTGGATCGCCCGCGAGGGCTGGGAGTGCAGGGTGGTGTCGGGACCGGCGACCGTGCCGTAGGAGACGATCGAGGCGAGCACTGGCAGACCCTCGGCGGCGGCGCGCTCGCGCGAGGTGACTACCACGGCGGCGCCGCCGTCGGAGATCTGCGAGGCGTTGCCGGCGGTGATGGTGCCCTCCGGCGAGAACGAGGGGCGCAGCTTGGCCAGCCCCTCGACGGTGGTGCCCGGGCGGATGCCCTCGTCCTCCTCGACCAGCACCGGCTCGCCCTTGCGCCGCGGAACCAGCAGGGGCGCGATCTCCTCGCGCAGCGCGCCCTTGGCCGCCGTGGCGGCGCGCTCGTGGGAGCGGGCCGCCCACTCGTCCTGCACCGTTCGGTCGATGCCGAGCCGCTGGTTGGCCCGGTCGGAGAGCCCACCCATGTGGACGTCGTCGAAGGCGTCCCAGAGGCCGTCGTGAATCATGACGTCGACCAGCTCGGCGTGCCCCATGCGCACCCCCCAGCGCGCGGCGGGCACGAGGTAGGGCGCGTTGCTCATCGACTCCATGCCACCAGCCACCAGCAGCCCAGCGTGGCCGAGCTCGACGTACTGCGCGGCCGTGGCGATGGCGTTGCTGCCCGACAGGCAAACCTTGTTGACGGTGAGCGCGGGCACGGTCATCGGCACCCCGGCGCGGACCGCTGCCTGGCGGGCGGTGATCTGGCCCTGGCCTGCCTGGAGCACGTGGCCCATCACTACGTGCTCGACCCGGTCGGGGGTCACGCCAGCCCGCTCGCAGGCCGCGGCGATGGCGTGACCACCCAGCTCGACCGCCCGCAGCGAGGACAGCGCCCCGCCGAACCGGCCGATCGGCGTGCGCGCGCCGGCGCAGATGACGGGTTGGGTGCGCTCGAACATGTGCGGCTCTCCCTGGTCCCTCGAGTCCTCGGTCCCTCGAGTCCTCCCCGAGTCTACCGCCCGCCCCTGTAGGCTTTGGCGATGCGACTCGGCTTCGTTCACGCCTGTGAGCAGAACCACATGCACCTGTCGACCGTCGGCGGCGGCTCGGTGGTCCAGCTGGAGTCGGGCAAGGCGGTCACCAACCCCCTCGACCCGGTGTTCGTCTACAACTTCGTCTTCGGCGTACGCCGGGCCCTCGACCTGGACGGCGCGGCGCACGCGTTCCGGGCCGCCGGCCGCGACTACGTCCACGTGCTCGCCTCGCCGAGCTCCCATCGTGGCCTGCCCGAGGCGCTCGACGGGCTCGGCTTCCGCCAGGCCGAGACGCAGTCGTACCGCTGGACACCGGGCACGGAGGCGGGCGCTCCCGGCCTCCTCGAGCTCGGGCCCGACCGCCACGACGAATTCCTGGAGATCTACCACTCGGCCTGGGGCCTGGCCGGCCCGTCGCCGCGGGACGAAGTGGTGCGGCGGCGGCTGGCGGACGCGCGCAGCCGCGCCTACCGGAGCGCCGACGGGAAGGGCGCCTTCCTGCTGTTCACGGCCGGCACCACCACCCAGCTCGCCCACCTTGGCGTCACCGCTGACGCGCAGGGACGGGGGCTGGGCAGTCGCATGCTGAAGCTCGCCTCCGGCCTGGTCTCCCAGGGGCGGCCGCTGTGGCTGTTCACCGAGCGCGGCGGTGCCGGCGACCACGGCGCGGACGCCGCCGGCTTCCAGCTCGCCTACACCGCCGAGGACTGGATGTTGGACCTGCCAGCCTGAGCCCTCTCCGCGAAGGAGTCCCGTGCAGATCGATCACCTGGACCACGTCGGCATCGCGGTCAACGACCTCCGCACCGCGCGCGCCTTCTATGAGGACGTGCTCGGGCTGGAGACGGCCCATGAGGAGGTCATCGAGGACCAAGGCGTGCGCGAGGTGCTCTATCGCCTGGGGCCTGCCTGGGTGCAGCTCGTCGCTCCGCTCGGGCCCGACACCCCGGTTGGCAGGTTCCTGGCCAAGCGGGGCGAGGGGCTGCATCACGTCGGGTATTCTGTCGCAAACGTCGCGACTACCCTCAACGACCTGCGGAACTCTGGCGTGGAAGTGATCGACGAGGTCCCCCGCATCGGCTCTGGCGGGACCATTGTTGCCTTCGTGCATCCCAAGAGCGCGCACGGGGTGCTGATCGAGCTGGTCGAAGAGGGCAGCGGCCACCGCGGAACCTGACGCGACCATCGGAACCTGACCCACGCCGGCGGACCACGCCGGCGCGCGTGGGCTCACCGACCCGGAGGCCGGCGAGCCCACGCCGCGAGAGCGCCCTTTCCGCGCCGCCTTTCCGCGCCGCGGAGAAGGGCGAGGGGGGCAAGGGCCGGTCCCCTGTGCTATGATACAGCGCACAACGCCGCGCACCACGGAGGCACCATGAGCAGGATCGTTGCACTGGCCAGAGTCTCAACGGTGGAACAAGATCCCGAGACGCAACGCCGCATGCTCGAGCAAGCCGGCGTGCCACCAGCAAACATCATCGAACGCGAACTATCCAGCGTCAGCAAGGAGTGGAAGCGCGAGCGTGACGCGGTACTGGCAACGCTGAAGCATGGTGACACACTCGTCATCCAACGCTATGACCGGCTTGGGCGCAGCCTGACAGACCTTGTCGATACCATCACGGCGCTACGTGACCGCGGCGTGGTCGTAAAATCGCTGACCGAAGGCTTTGACCTATCGACTGCCACCGGCCGATTCATCTTCAACGTGCTCGCCTCCGCGGCGCAGTTCGAGCGCGAGCTGACCATCGAACGGACCACCACAACCCTTCGCACAAAGATCGAGGCTGGACAGGTTGTGACGGGTCCGAGACTCTACGGATTCGCAGACGACGGCGTTACGCACATTGAGCACGAAGTCATCATCATCCACGAGGTTGTTCGTCGCGTCCTATCTGGCGAGTCCATCCACAGTGTTGTGGATGACCTGAACACACGCGAGATTCCCACAGCAACCGGCGGAAGCTGGCGCCGCTATGGGTTGCGCGAGCTGCTACGCAACCCACGACTCGCAGGACTCCACAGCTATAAGGGAACCATCCTCGGACCCGGGAATTGGGAGCCGATCATCAGCCTCGAAGAACGAGACGCGATCCTCGCTCGGCTACCGCGCTTCAAGGGCCGCGGTGTTGGTGGTGGTGCGCCAGTCCGCTATGCTTACTCCGGCGTGCTGACTTGCGATGTCTGTAAGACTGGACGGATCATCGGTAACTCACGCGGCGCATCGCGCATCTACTACGGCTGCGGCAACCCGAAGTGCCACAAGACCACGATCAGCGCTGCGTTGCTCGAGCGCGATTTGAACATCGCGGTTCTGCCCAAGCTCCTAGATCCCGCCTTTGTCGAACGTATCGCTACGGCGGCCGGCGGTGATCCCTCACTAGGTGCGCGGCTGGCGGAGGATCGGCAAAAGCTCGTGCGACTGGCACGGCAGTTTGGCGAAAACAAGTTCAGCGAGGATGAATGGCTGGCCATGCGCGAGCCAATCGAGCGCCGCATTCGTGCCGCAGAAGAGCAACAGGCGAATCAGCCGAATCAGGCGCTCATCGCGGCGCTGCAAGCGTTCAGGAAGTACGAGCATCTGACAATTGATGAACTAGAACAGCTCGAGGATGAGACTGGTAAAGAGATTGATACGCCGCTAGCGCGATGGCTCGCTATGCCGGCCGAGCAACGCCGGCAGATTCTCAGGCTAATCGTTGATCGCGGCGTACTGAAGCCTGCCACGGGACAGAAGACGAGTCGTGGCACACGCGAGATACGAGTGCGCGTGACGTTCAGATAGGACGGGCACGGCGGGCAGCGCAGATGATGAAAAGCTACCCGCCGCCCGTATCCCGACAGTGGCCACCCTGCCGGAATCCTTAATAGATGGTTCGCATCCTCCGCGGACGCTTGCTCGGCTCCATGAAGGCGCGAAACTCGAGCGCCACCCTGCCAGCCGCCCGCAAGGATTGCCGCTCCTGGATCGCTCGGCGCTCATGTGCCGGCAGCAAAAATCCATCAGGGCTGAACAGTTCGTTATAGTTAAGACCGTCGTTCACAACCACGCCTCCACTTCGTATTTTCCTTCCATCAGGTCAGCAACAGTCGCCTGGCGCAAGCGGTCGAACGGTTGCTCGGCCGTGTCGCGCTCGGCCTACGGCGACTCATCATCGTCGTTGCCGCGCTGCAGGATCACGACAGAGCTTGGTGCGTGGCGACGGCGCAGCCTGGAGAGTAGTGAATGAAGCATCATATTCCCTTTCAAGGTTTGTTACTAGGTTTTGGGTTCACCAAGGCCGGCTATGCACGCCGCACGCGCAACGCTCGCCAGCGTGGCAGCCAAGCTCGGCGCAAACATGCTCGACATGGACAGGCGCGGGCTTGTGTGCCGATTTGAGCCCGCCAGCGGACTCGTTACAGCGCGCGTGTGAATAGCCAAGGTAGGTGATCCCGTTATCGGCGTGGTCTAGTACTCCAGCCGTAGATCGTGATCTTGCTGGGCAGGGCGCTGGGGCAGGTCCGGCCGTCGAGTAGACAAGGGCGGCCACCGCTGATCATCTGGTGGTATGTGGACAACCAAAGATCAGACGGTGGCCGCGGGCCACAG
>JBKPDO010000356.1:0-10893 GCA_046727955.1 bacterium
GGCTCGCCGGCCTCGCCCCGGACGCCAGCATCATCCTGGGCGAGGCCGCCGGGGGGCTCCAGGCCACCCTCGATCAGGCCGGCATTCCCGTCACCGGGGACACCCTCCTCGCGTGGCTGGCCGGCGCGGCCTGGTACGCGGGCGCCTTCGACCCCGAGCCGGTCGCCGTGCGGACGCGGCGGCTGGAGCGCGCCGAAGAGGTCGCCTGCGTCCTGCGTGACCGGCAGGCGGGACGTCGCTGGTGAGCGCCGCGCCGCGCGAGGTGGCCGCGCCGCGCGCGTGGATGCTGGTGATCCTGTTGCCGAGCGGCCGGGTGCGCAGCGCCAACGAGGACCACCGCACCGGCCGCTGGTCGGTCACCACCGAGCGGGCGCTGTGGAGGCAGGCCGCCTTCTACGAGGCCAAGCGGGTCCGCGTCCCGCCGCTGCTTGAGGCCCGTGTCGCGCTGACGATCCACCTGCGCAACTGGCGGCGCGCCGACCCGCAGAACTACCCGAGCGCGTCCAGCGTCAAGGGCCTGCTCGACGGCCTGGTGGCCGCCCGGGTCCTCCGCGACGACCGACCGCCGTACCTGCGCCTCGACATGCCCATCCTCGCGCCGCAGGACGGCCAACTCCCGAGCGTCGTCGCCGAGATCACCGAGGTGCTGCCGTGAACACGATCCCCGGCGTCACCTTCCGGCCGATCCAGCAGTGGCCCGGCCGGCGCACCCCCTGGAGCGAGCGGCGCACCACCTACCAGTTCAAGGCCGGCTGGTCCTCGACGATCGAGCTGCTGGAGCGCGAGCTGCGGCTGCTGGACGCCCGCAGCGTCGTGCTGCAGCTGGACCTGCCCGAGCGGAAGATCCGCCGCGACGGGCTGCCCTACGCTCACGCCCGCCCGGGCCATCCGGGCGTGATCCTCTCGTTCGAGTCCCGCCACGGGCCGCTGTCGTTCGCCAACGACACCTACCACGACTGGGAGATCAACCTCCGCACCATCGCGCTCACGCTGGAGGCGCTCCGCTCCGTCGACCGGTACGGCGCGACCAAGGGCGGCCAGCAGTACACCGGGTGGCAAGCCATCTCGCCGCCCGCGCCGGCCGCCGAGCCGATGACGGTCGAGCAGGCCGCCCGGTTCATCGCCGAGCAGCACCCGCTCGCCGATCCCGACCGGGTCCGCCAGATCCTCCAGGACGAAGGTGGCGCCCGGGAGCGGTGCTACCGGATCGCCGCGCGCCGCCTGCATCCCGACGCCGGCGGCAGCCACGAGGCGTTCACGCGGCTCCAGGAGGCCAAGCGCATCCTCGATGAGCACGGCGGAGGTGGAGCGCGGCCATGATCGACGCCGCCCGCGCCGACAAGGTGCACGAGATCCTCGCCATCGGCCGCACCGCCAACCACGCGCCCGGGCGCACCGACGCTGAGCAGACCAAGAACCGCGCGATCGGCGACCAGGTCCTCGCCGGGATGGCCGAGTGCTGCGCCCTGCTCGGCATCCCGATGAACGCCCAGACCGCCGCCGCGTACGCCCTCGGCGTGCTGCACGCCACCGACGAGCTGGACCCGCATCTCGGTGACCCGCCGTGCCTGAGCGGCCACCTGGTGCTGCTGTACGCGCGCGCCGCGATGCTCGCCGACCAGGACGAGGTGGGGCCGTGACGCACGGGACGCGCTCCGCCTACAACGCCGGCTGCCGCTGCGACGACTGCCGCGCGGCGCAGCGGCTCTACCAGCGGGGCTACTACGCACGGACCAAGCACGCCCGAGGCGATAAGCTCGACCCGGCCAACTGCGGCACCAAGGCGCAGTACGACTACCACCGCTGCCGCTGCACGGCGTGCCGGAAGGCCAACGCGGACTACATGTGGCGGCTGCGCGCCATCAAGAACGGCACGCCAGAACTCCTTGAGCAGCCACGGCGCGACCGCCGTCTGCGGCCGCCGAAGACCAACGCGGCGCTGCCGCCCGGCTCACGGCTGGACGAGCGCGAGCGGGCGATCCTCGAAGGGCTGCTCGCATGACCCGCCCCCGCACCCACGAGGAGTGGGCCCGTGACCAGATCAGCGGGCTGGTCGGCGACTACGTGGCGCTGGAGTCGATCGTGGCGCGCGCAAGCGGACACGGCCCGGGCGGCAACGGCACGGGCCTGCCGGTCCGCGAGGACGTGGTCGACCTGCAGCGGGAGATCGAGCGGGCCGCGCTGCGGCTGCGCTACCGCGCCGCGGTGCTCCTCGGCCGCAAGGTCCCCCGCATCCCGCTGTCCCGCCGCTTCTACCTGCCGTGCCCGTACTGCGGGGCGAACTCGCTGTGGGTCGAGCCGGACGGCTGGTACGTGCTCTGCGGCAATCAGGGCTGCCGCGACGCGGAGGGCCGCCGGCATGAGTGGCACGACTGGGCCGAGCTCGAGCACCTGCACGACATGGTCGCCGCGCTCATCGCCGAGGCGATCGACAACCCGACCTCCCCTGAACCCCACCAACAGGAGCAGACCGCATGACGCAGACCCCGACCCCCACCCGCCCCGTCCGCTCGACCCGCTACCTCACGACCTCCGAGGTGGCCGAGATCCTCCAGGTGGCGCCCAAGACCGTGAGCCGCTGGGCGAAGGAGGGCAAGCTCCCGCACGGCAAGACCATGGGCGGGCACTGCAGGTTCCCCGAACGGGAGATCCGCACGATCGCCGACGCGCTGTTCCAGGCCGCCACGGTCGGGGAGGCCGCCCGGTGAGCGCTGACCAGACCGCTGACCAGACCAGCGACGCCGTGTTCGACGAGTTCGTGATCCTGGAGTTGATGGGACACCGTCGTCTCGCTGGCCGCCTGCGCGAGCAGGAGATCGCGGGGGAGGGGTTCCTGCGCCTCGACGTGTATCCGGGCGACGCGACCGAGCCGATCGCTACGCAGTACTACCGGCCCGGCGCGGTCTACTGCATCACCCCGACCACCGAGGCGATGGCCCGCCAGGTCGCCCAGGGTACCGACCCGGGGCCGGTCAAGCGCTGGGAGCTGCCCGCACCCACCGGCAGCGCCGGCCCACCCGAGGAGTACGACCCCGACCTTGAGGACTTCGACGACCATGACGAGGGGCAGCCATGAGCGCCGCCAGGTACCGCAAGAAGCCCGTCGAGGTCGACGCCGTCCGCTGGGATGGCACCAACATGGGCGAGATCGCCGCCATGTTCCCCGATGACCTCAAGGCGATTACCCCGATGGGCCGCTCCGGCGAGTCGCTCACCATCCGCACCCTCGAAGGCAACATGACCGCCGCCAGGGGTGACTGGATCATCCGTGGCGTGAAGGGCGAGCCGTACCCATGCAAGCCGGACATCTTCGAGGCGACCTACGAGCTGGTGGAGCAGGCCGTCGGCCAGCAGCTCGCCATGGATGTCGTGGTGAACGGCTGGAGCTACAAGATCCCAGCGACGCCAGCCACCACGCTGGACCAGCTCGTCGCTGACGCGCTCGCCAAGGGTAACCACACCGGCCGCCCGGCAAGCGACTGGGAGGTCCGGGACGCTGCTGGGGTGTGGCTTAACCCGTACAGCTCGAAGACGCTGGAGGAGCTGAACCTCCATCGGGGCGGGCCTGACACTCGCCTGTTCCTCAACCTGAAGGCTGGGGCTGGCGGCTGATGCGCGCCCTCACCGTCACCCAGCCCTGGGCGAGCCTTTCTCTTGGGTCCGCCACCTGTTGTGGGACGTTGCGTAGGCGGTCGGTATGGCCGGTTATGCAACGGTTCTCTTCGGGTGTAGCTCTGTGGCTCCTTGTTGCCTCAACCGAGGAGGAGCCAGAGCTCGTGCGAGCGTTTCCCGTGAAGCTGCCGTCAGGGACCCGGTACTGGACGGTCCTCGACGACGAGATGGAGATGGTACCGGCCGCCGACCGGTTCTTGCGCAACGCCCGGTTCGGGCGTGACCAGGCCGAGTCGACGACCAAGGCATACGCCGGTGGGGTCGCGCTGTTCCTGCGCTGGTGCGACCAGACCGGCCGGGACTGGCGGACGGCGGCCCGCGACCTGGCCCTGTTCATGACCTGGCTGAAGTTCACGCCCGGACGGGCGGACGCCCACCAGGTGGTCAAGGGGCCGGGCGCGGTGCCGGTCCGCGGGCAGCGGCGCATCAACCGGGTTCTGGTCGCGGTCCGGGGGTTCTTGGCGTTCGCGGTCGCCAGCGACCAGGTGCCGGCGTGGGTGCTCGGGCAGCTCTACGAGCTGGCCGACACCCGGGACCTGCCGATCGAGGCGCTGGGCGAGAACACCAAGCTGACCTACCGGCTGCGCGCCCAGCATCGCCTGCACGAGCCGGAGACGCCGGTCGACCGCGCCACCGACGAGGAGATCGTGGCGCTGGTGTGCGCGTGCCGCTCGGCGCGGGATCGGCTGATCGTGCTGCTGATGGCCAGGGCCGGGCTGCGCCGCGGCGAGGTCGCCGGGCTGCGGCGCAGCGACCTGCACCTGCTGGTCGACAACCGCAGCCTCGGCTGCACGGTCCAGGGCGCCCACGTGCACGTCGAGCGCCGCGACAACCCCAACGGCGCCTGGGCGAAGTCCCGCAGGATGCGGGCGGTGCCGGTGGACTTCCTGGTCGTGCAGGCCATCGACCAGTACGTCGCCGAACGCCACGCCTGCCCCGAGGCGCTGGACAGCGACTTCCTGCTGGTCAACCTGTTCCGGGCGCCGCTGGGCCACCCGATCAAGCCGGACGCGATCAACGAGCTGATCAGCCGGTTGGCCCGTCAGGCAGGGATCGGCCGGCGGCTCACCCCGCACATGGCCCGGCACGCGTTTGCCGGCAACGTCGCCGACGCCGGCGCGGGCCTGGACGTGCTGCAAGTCCTGCTGGGCCACCGCCACCCGTCCTCGTCGCGGCCCTACCTGCATCCCAACGCCGGGCGGCTGCGCGCCGCGGTCGAGCGGGTGGGGAGCCCTCGTGTGCCGAGCGGGGAGGTTGCCCAGTGACCACCAAGGCGGCAATGCTCACACCGGCGGCGTCCGAGCGGGTGGCCCTGGTGCTCGAGGTCGTTGCCCGCGCGACCGCGTGGCTGGACGCCCACAACGGCCGCAGCCAGCACGAGGTCACCCACCGCATCCTCAAGCTGGTCGAGGAGGTCGGCGAGGTCGCCCAGGCCCCCATCGGCCAGCTCGGGCAGAACCCGCGCAAGGGCGTCACCCACAGCCGCGACGATGTCGCCGCCGAGCTGGCCGACGTGGTCGTCACGGCGCCGGTCGCGCTGCACAGCCTCGACCTTGACCCGGCCACGGTCCTGGCGTGCAAGGCGCGGGCGATCGCCGCCCGCCTGGAGGGTGCGGATGCGGAGGCCGTCCGATGACGGCGACCGTCGTGCCCGCCGCCCAGCCCACGCTCGAGGGCGCAGCCCAGGATGAGGTCACCGCGCGGCTGCTGGCGGCGATCACCACGCAGTTCGCCGCCACGGTGCGGTGGACCCCTGAGGGCGGGGTGGTGACCTTCCCGCAGGACCATCCGACGCTGGGCTGGAAGATGTGCGTGATCGCCGGGTGCGGCAAGGCGTGCACTATGGCCAGCGGGCTCTGCCAGGGGTGCTGGTGCCGCTGGAAGCGGCAGGGCAAGCCACCGATCGAGGAGTTCACCGCCCAGCCCAAGAGCTACCTGCGCACCCCCGGCGTCCAGCCGTGCACGGTGCCGGGCTGCCAGCGGCCGTGGAAGACCAAGCGGGTCCCGCTGTGCCAGGCGCACGAGGTGCAGCGGCGCGTGCTGCTGGGCGGCATTTCGCTGGAGGCGTTCCGGTCCCACCCGGACGTCGTGCCACACCTGTCGCTGGGGCCGTGCCTGGCCGCCTCGTGCACCCGCGAGCGCGCCGGCCGCGGCGCCTACTGCGTGGCGCACTACGACCGCTGGCGCAAGGCGCAGCGCCGCCAGCCCGGCCTGGACGAGGGCTGGTGGCGGCGCACCGCCCCGGTGATCGCCGACGACAACCAGGTCAGCCTGCGGGCCTGCCGCTGCGGGTGGCGGCCGAGTTCGTCTACGGGCTGCAGCAGCGCAGCCACGCCGGCATCAAGACCCGGTTCAACATGGTCCGGCCGCTGATCGACCAGGCCCGGCTGGCCGAGGTCGCCTCGCTCAGCCAGGTGCCGGCCGAGGCGCTGGCCGGGCACCCCCGCAAGCTGCGCAACGCGCTGGTCCGCCACGTCGAGCTGCTGCTGCGCACCCCCGAGAGCGAGCGGCACCACGACCGCTGGGACCTGGCCGTCTTCGGCCACCGCGGCACCATCCGCTTCACCGACGTCCACCAGCCCTGGCTGCGTGAGGCCACCAAGGCGTGGGCGTTCGACTACCTGCCCCAACGCCGCGGCGACGGGGTCGCCGGCATCGTCCAGGCCCACATCGAGGGGATCGTGCTGCTGTCGGACAGTCTGCGGCTGCAGCGCGCCGACCGCGGCGAGACCCCGGCCGCGTTGGGCCGCGGCGACATCGTCGCGTTCTGCAACCGGCTGGCCTACCTGCAGGACCAGGGCGTCATCAGCGCCGCGCGGCGACGGCGGACCTACTACGCCGTCAAGGGGCTGCTGGAACGGATGCGGGTGCTGGGCCTGACCCGGCCGGGCCAGCCGCTGCACGGCCTGCCGCAGGAGTTCGCGCTCACCCGCGAGGAGATGCCCTATGAGCCCGACGACGAGCAGGCCGGCAAGGACCTGCCCGTGGAGGTGATCCGCCACCTGTGCGCCCACCTGGACGCGCTGGCCAGCGCCGGCAACGGCAGCGGCACCGGTGCCGGCAACAGTGCCGCCGAGGTCCGCACCGCGATCGAGCTGCTGATCGACACCGGCCGCCGCCCCGAGGAGGTCTGCCGGCTGGCCTGGGACTGCCTGGGCCGCGACGCCGACGGCAAGCCCGTGCTCATCTACGACAACCACAAGGCCAACCGGCCGGGCCGGCGCCTGCCGATCTCCGAGGCCACCGCCACCGTCGTCGTCGCCCAGCAACAGCTGGTCCGCGCTCGCTTCCCCACCACGCCGCTGGGCGAGCTGCGGCTTTTGCCCTCGGTGGTCGCCAACCCCCACGGCCGCAAGCCGATCAGCGCCGACTGGGTCACCGGCCGCCACCGCGCCTGGGTCGACAGTCTCCCGGAGATCCTCGTGCCGACCGTGGTCGAAGAGGACGGCCGGCCACAGACCAAGCCGCTGCCGTTCGACAAGCAGCGGATCTTCCCCTACGCCTACCGGCACACCTACGCCCAGCGCCACGCCGACGCCGGCGTCCCCGCCGACGTGCTGCGGGACCTGATGGACCACGATGACATCAGCACCACGCAGCGGTACTACCGCGTCGGGGGGCAGCGCCGCCGCGACGCCGTCGACCGCGTCACCACCATGCAGTTCGACCGCCACGGCAATCGCATCTGGCGCCAGGCCAAGACCCTGCTGGACTCCGAGCACGCCCGCCGCGCCATCGGCGAGGTCGCCGTCCCCTACGGGGTGTGCACCGAACCCAGCAACGTCGCCGCCGGCGGGCAGGACTGCCCGGTCCGCTTTCGCTGTGTGGGCTGCGGGCACTTCCGCACCGACATCTCCTACCTGCCCGACCTGGAGGCCTACCTCGCCGACCTGCTGCGCAACCGGGAGCGGCTGCGGGCGGCCGTCGACGCCGACGCGTGGGCCAAGGCCGAGGCGATGCCCTCCGACGAGGAGATCGCTCGGGTCCGCCAGCTCATCAGCCGCGTCAAGGCAGACGTCGAGCAGCTCAGCGCCGACGACCGCGCCCAGATCCAGCAGGCCGTCAGTGTGGTCCGCCGCGCCCGCAACAGCGTCGTCGGCCTGGGCCTGCCCCGCGTCCGCCAACCCCTCCCCGTCATCGACCTTCGACCGGACCGGACCGCATGAGCGCCAACATGACCACCAACCACATGATCCAGGGGCGACGCGCCGACTCGGCCCGCCGCCGCCAGCGCGTCATCAAGGCCCTCAACCAGGCCGTCAGCAACGCCGGCGAGATCAGCGTCTCGGCGATCGCCCGCGCCGCCGGCGTTGACCGCACGTTCCTCTACCGCCACCGCGACCTGCTGGCCAAGGTCCACGCCGCCGAGGCCACCCCAGCCGCCATGGGTGGGCCGCTGGCCAGCCGCGCCTCCCTGCAGGCCGACCTCGCAGGCGCCCAAGACCGCGCCGTCCGCCAGGCCGCCCGCATCCGCCAGTTGGAGTCCAAGCTCACCGAGCTGCTCGGCGAGCGGGCCTGGGCCGAGTCCGGGCTGGGCGGGCCCGACGACATCGAGCAGCTCAAACGCCGCATCACCACGCTCGAGCAGCAGGTCACCGACCTCACCGGTCAGCTCGAGGAACGCCAGCAAGAGCTCGAGGCCGCCCGCGCGGCCAACCGCGAGCTGATCACCCGGCTGAACACCACGTCACGGCCTCGCAGCAGGACCTCGGGGGATCCGTCGTGAGCCGACTCGCACCACCGCCACCGGCTCGTGCATGGGCCGGTGCGGCGCTGGTCTGCGGGGACGCGCGGCGGCCTCCGCTTGCGGATGCGACGGTCGATCTGGTCGCGACCTCGGCGCGGTACTTGGCGTTGCGCGCCGATACCGGGAAGGCCGCAAGTTCGGGAGTCCTGAAGCGGCGTTGGCCCGCAACTCCAGGCTCACATGGCGCTGGGCAGGGGCTTGCGGCTGGCAGCTCGTCCGACCGGTGTGCAGATGGCCCGGCTGTGGCCGCACCGAATGACGGCGAGCGCAGTGGGTCGCAGCCTGCGGCGCGGCATCACGGTGCCGCGAAGGTGACCGTGATCTCGACGTTGGCTGGCGGGGATGAGCGCTTGACGACATGCGTGGTCCACGCGCCGGGCCCCTCGTTCGTGAGCGCTCCGATGGAGACCCAGCAGCTGACCTGGAGGTCGAGGGGCTGGCAGGTGGGGTCGCGGCGTGTGCTGGCCACTACGCGGAGGTGGTCGCCGGGCGTGGGCTCGAGCCACACCTCGAGGTCGGTGTTGGGCGGCACGCGCACCACGACCGTCAGCTGGTGGGTGGGCGGATCCAACGCGATGATCGGGTATCTCGCGGTGGCTGGACCGCGTCCCAACGCCAGCCGGCGAGGCGCGCCGTTGGGTTGGAGGTCGGTTCGGGTCCGAAACCCGATGACGCTGCCGGGCTGGACCAGCACGCCGGCGGGTGGCTCTTGCGCGACGACCACGGCGTCGGGTGTGTGGGGATCGTGGTCGCTTGCCACGCCCTGCAGCCCCCGTGTGCGCAGTTGCTGCTGGGCCTGGCTGAGGGTGCGACCGACCGTGTCGGGCAGCCGCACGGCTCGCAGGGGCGGCGGGGTGGCCGCGCTGGTGGGGCTGGCCGCGGCGTGTTGGCGCTCGCTGGGCGGCGTGGGGAGGACCCGGCTGGCGATGACCAGCGCGGCAAGCCCTACCAGCACCAGTGCCACGATCAACGTCCGGCCCGATGCCACGCGCATGCAGCCCCCAGCGGGTGTGAGTGTGGGAACGGCTGGATGGAGCATACCGGCCAACGCCGCCCGCTATTGCGTGGAGTCGCCGTCATGAGGGGGCGGGACGAGTTGGGCGCAGTACCGCACAGCGGTGTCGGCGCTCAGGTCGAACAGCCGGGCGAGCTCGAGCGGGTCCCTGCCAGTGGGGTGGGCCTCGGCCAGCAGCCGGTCCGTGCGCGGGGCTTGCAGGCGGTCTTGGCGGTCGCCCCGCTGACCGAGGTGCTGCCCACCACCTCGCAGCGGGCCACCGCCGCGAGCCGAGTTGCACCACACCTGTCGCGTGCAATAGAGTCCGCTGCACTGCCACTGAGCTGCGCAAACTCCGTCGAGAGCTTCCCTCAGGTTCGGCGACCCCCAGAGAAGAGCCTGATCGCGGTCGGCGCCAAGCGGATCGAGACGCGCTCCTGGGGGACCGGCTACCACGGTCCGCTGGCGATCCACGCGGGCAAGACGCGCTTGCCCGAGCTGCCGGCGCTGACCTGTGACCCGCTGTTCTACCGCGCGCTCGCGCCGCACTTCCCCGACCCCGCCGCCCCGGGCGGCTTGCGGGGACCGGCGACGCTCCGCCTGGAGCGGCTGCCATTCGGCGCGGTCATCGCCGTCGCCGAGCTGGTCGACGTTCGGCGGATCGTCAGTCCGGAGGCGCTCGGCCACACGCTCGGCGACAACGAGATCGCCTTTGGCGACTTCACGCCCGGCCGCTTCGCCTGGCTGCTCGCGAACGTCCAGCCGCTCCCGGAGCCGATCCCGGCCCGGGGTGCGCTCGGCCTCTGGCACTGGAGCCGGCCATGAGCGAGCGCCTGCAGCCGACCTGGGGCGGTCCGACCACCGCGACCCGCGCCGGCGTCGACCTGCCCTGCTGCTACCTGTGCCGCCGCTCGGTGCTCCATTCGTGGACTGAGCACGTCGCCGAGGTCGAGGCCGCCAGCGACCCGCTCGCCAAGGCCGCTGGCCTGCCACAAGGAGACGCCGCATGAGCCCGCTGAGCCCGCCGCAACCGACCTGGGACCAGTGGTTCGACGCCCAGCGCGAGGCAACCGACCAGCTTGACGAGTTGCTTGCCCAGCTGCTGGACGGTAAGCCGGACTCGTTCAAGGTGGCCGTCATCGCCGCTGTCATCGAGCACCTGGCCGAGGGCATGCGTCTCTACGTTCCGCTCCAGGATGATGAGGACACAAAGGCCTTGACCGCTCTTGTCCAGCAGGGCCTCACCACCGATGGTGCCCACCACAAGCAGTGGGCGCTTGATCGGGTCGCCAAGCGGCTTGGCCTGCCCGTCACCGGCTACGAGCCGGGGATCGCGCCGCCACCGCCGCCAATCCTACTGGACGATCCGATGCCTGACGAGCGCACCAACCCCTGGGTCGCGGCCGAGCACGGCTGGTCCCGGCCGGTCGCCGCGCCGCTGGAGCGGTGCGCGGAGCTGCTCGGCGTCACCGTCGACCGG
>JBKPDO010000357.1:0-11121 GCA_046727955.1 bacterium
AGTTGGTCGGGGGGTGGCGGGTCGTAGTGGGCGACCCCGCTGGCGAAGGCGAGGTCGGGCAGGGCCTGGACGGCGCCCAGCGGGAGCCACGAAACAGAAGTGACCGAGGACTCGATTCGCATGGCATCGTCCTTTGCTCTGAGCGGCGGCTCGACTGATCTGAGCGGCGGCTCGACGAGCAGGCCGCCGGTCGCCGCGGACCCCGAGCAGTCTCAGAGATCGGGACCTCTTGGTCGCGCCTTGGGGTTTATGCCGGTGTGGATGGCTCCCAGTGGTCGTGGCGAGCATAGCGGGGCTGCCAGATCCGCCGGCAGATCACCCGCAGCGGCGGCGGGAGCCCCGCCAGCAGCGCCTTGGCCTGCTCGGGAGAGGCCTCATCCAGCAGCCAAGGGAACACCTGGGCGGCGCCGCGGATGCCGACGCGGCGGCGCTGGTCGTCGCTGAACGCCTGCCACTCGGCCTGGGTGAGGGACAGGTCGATCAGCGGCAGCACGTCACGCTCCTCGTGGGTCAGGTGGCCGTGCAGCGAGCTGGCCAGAGCGTCGACGGTGTCCCCCAGGCGCTGGTGGCCGCCGGCGCGGTCGGCGAAGGCGCCGTCGACGGCGGCCAGCAGCGGGTCGATGTGGGCGTGCTCGTCCTGCATGGCTTGCAGCAGGGCCAGCTCGTCGGGACGATCGGCCATGTGGGTGCGCATGCGGGGCCACAGGTCCTCGTCCTCGGCGGTGTGGTGGATGTGCAGCTGGGTCTTGAACAGCTCCCAGCCGGCCTGCACGGCGGCGTGGCGGTTCGGCTCCTCCAGTTGGGCGCGGTGGCGGCTGGCGGTGCGGGCCAGGTGGGCCAGGTCGCGCCTGAAGGCGTCGTGGAAGGCCCACATCACGGTCAGGTCCAGATGGTTGGTCATGTCGCTGGTCATCGGCGTGCTCCTTCTGCTCCTGCCGGTCACCGGACCGGTCACCGGACTAAGACCCGCTCTCTTTGCGGCTAGCGGGCGGCGAAGTCGCGCAGGAACTGCTCGTCGAGGAGCTCGGCTGGGGCCGTGGCCTGCTCGTTGGTGCTCATGGTTGCCTCCTGGTCACAGGTGTGAGGACAAGGTGGCATCCGGAGGTCCCGCCCACATCGGCCGGCTGGATCATTCGGCCGGTTGCCCGGCCGAATGATCCAGATGGACCATGCAGCCGGACCCGGCCACTCGACCGGGTCAGCGCCGCGGCCGACGCTTCTCCACTCCCGCGCCCGTGCGGCGAGGGCTAGTTGGCGTTCTGGCGTTCTATTGAACGACACCGCCGCCCGCACGGAGCGGTTCCACTGCCGCGCAAGGAATGGCTTGCGAGGGGGTAAGCTCTTGCCGTGCCCCTTCTCGACGTGGTGCCACGATCCTTCGGCGAATACGAGGCCGCGGGGTGAGGACGCGGGCTTCAGACCGCCCTGGCCGCGTGGCCCATAGCGGTGATCCAGGAGGTGGCACGGAGCGGCCTCCGCGGCCGCGGGGGTGCAGGGTTCCCGACTGGCGAGAAGTGGCGGGCGATCCGCGCGGTCGGCACGGGCCCCCGGTTCGCGGTGTGCAACGCCGCAGAAGGTGAGCCCGCTACCTTCAAGGACCGGCTGCTGCTTCGGACCAACCCCTATCAGGTCCTGGAGGGCCTCGCCATCGCTGCCTATGCGGTCGGAGCCGAGCGCGCCTACGTCGGCGTGAAGGAGGCGTTCACCGCGGAGGTCCAGGCCCTGAGCAGGGCGCTTGGGGAGATGCGGGAAGCGGACGCGCTCGGCGGCGTTGCCGTGGAGATCGTCCTGGGCCCGGATCTGTACCTGCTGGTGCGGGCAAGGGGCTCCACGGGCGGGCAGAAGTGCGCCCTGCCAACCGGGGAGAGCCTGCTCATGCAGAGCCTGGTCCAGGTATTCGGCGACGAGTTCGCCAGCCACTTCGGCAGGTCGTGTCCCCTGCCCCGCGAGCTGCCCTTCCACAAGATTGTCGATTGGGATGCGTTGGCGGAACGGTTCGCCTACGACCTGGCCTACGAAAAGAAGCAACCCGACTGGACCTATTCTTCCTGACCGGCTCTCCCCCCGCCCCCGGTCAAACCAACCTTCCAGCAGGTACAGGCACCGATGAGGGTCCGCGTTTGGGGGATCTCGTGAACTCGGGTGCCATAGTTCCATCCGGACCGACGCGAACGCGCTTGGGTGTGGACTCAACCGCACAGCATCCGGACCTTATACGGCAACTCTCGCGGTTCCGGCGCCTGCTCCTGATTCCGCCTCGTGAGCGGAGTGCCGCGTCATCGGTGGTAGGCGCTCAACCAGCGGCCTCGCCGGACCCGATGGCGGCGAGCAGGCCGGTGGCTGCCGCAGTCCGCTGGTAGAGCACTATCCGCCCACGCCGTCGCGCGGTGACCAGTGCAGTGTCCTTGAGGATCTTCAAGTGCTCGCTGACCGCGGCCGAGCTGAGGTCCAGCTGCGCGGCGAGCTGGGTGGTGGTCGCGGGCAGGCCCAGCGTTGCCAGCAGCGTCGCCCTGGTCCTGCCCATCAGGGCACCCAGCGGGTCGGTCTGCTCGGCCCGCGACTCCTCCCACAGCTCCGCCACGCCGCGCGGGGGGTAGATGAGGACGGGCTGGTGGAAGCCGCAGCAGCCAACGATCAGCGCGGGCCAGGTGAACCCGCACGGCACCAGCACGATGCCCGTGCCGGCCAGATCCAGACTGTGACGATGACTGTTGTGTTGTGGCTTGTCGATCTGGAGCCGATCATGCTCGAACGCCACGTCGGGATGCAGGTCTTCGAAGACGCGGGCGACGCCGCCGTCGGCGAACCGCTCCATGCGGTAGGACAGATCGGCCATGCTGAGCGCGCGCAACCGCTGCCAGACCGGTTCGACCGCGACCTGCCAGTACCGGCGCATTTCCTGGACAACCGCAGGCAGGTGGGCGGCCGGGTCGTCATAAAGGGGTCGCAGCACGGTCGGCAGCGGCTGGCCGTCGCATAGCTCCTCGAGGTCGGCCCTGACGACGGCTGGTGGGGTGGTGGCGACCGCGTCCAGCTCGTCGGCGAGGACCCCCCACGGCTCGGTCGGAGGTGACACCAGGAAGTCCGGCAGGAACCGGCCGGTCGGCGCCAGCGCGGGCAGTAGCTCCAGCCGTAGCCCACCGAGTTGGCCTCGTACGGCCGACAGCCACCTGCCGTACATGAAGTCGCGGTTGGGGTCGTGGAGGACGCGAAGGCTGGCCACCAACTCGGTGACGGATGAGTGGGCGAACCGCACGCGCGCAAGGTCGGTGTTCGCCAGGACGATTTCGATCATCGACCATCCTAACCACGGCGAGCGCGGAGCGAGAAGCGCCGACGGCCCACCCGCCGGGAGGGACGGCCGGACTCCGCCACGCTCCTGCTGCTCGGACGTGGTGATCGTGGCCGACGGTGCGGGGAGAAAGCAACGATTAGGCCCAGACCGAATCGTTGGCGCCTCCGTCGGAACGCGTTTCGATATGCCTTCAGGCCCGGATCCCCATGGATCCTGCCGCGGAAGGACCGCATCCCAGGCAATTGAAACCGGAACGACAGGAGAAACCGTGTCCGAGTCGAGCGACACCCGCCACCGACAGCGCGTCGATCCGGCCCACGTGACCCTGGACGACCGGGACGGCGCGCGCGCCGCGGCGCACCGCTGGGTTCGCCGCAAGCGGATTTTCTACACCATCGTCGGCATCTACCTGGCGCTGAGCCTGATGTGGTTCGCGATCGACATGCTGGACGGTCCGGACAGCCTGTGGTTCTACTGGCCGATGCTGGGCACCGGGCTCGGCGTGATCGTGACCGGCCTGGTCCTGTTCGGGCTGGGCGGGCTGTTCGGAGCGGACTGGGAGCGACGCCAGGTCGAGCAGTACCTCCAACGGCAGGGCGATCGGAGAAGCGGGCCGGATGCCCAGTCCTGACGTGGCCGCGTCGCATCGGCGGCAGTGGCCATGCGCTCTGGGACGTCTGGTGAGGCGGTCTCGCGCGCCTCCATGCCAACTATGTGGAGGATCCCATAACTGAAAGGTGGGAATAGTGGGCAAGAAACGACGTTTGCTCGGCATGGTGGGACTTGCCCTGGCGATCGCCCTGCTGGCCGCCGCCTGCGGCGGCGGCGGCGGTACGAGCAGTACTCAGACCGGCAGCATCCAGAAGGGCGGGGTGCTGCGCACCGCGCAGGACGACTTCGGCTTCACCAACGCCTTCGACCCCACCGGGGAGTACCTGGCCAGCGCCTTCACGCTATACCAGGCGCTGACGCGCACCCTGGTTTCGTACAAGCACATTGCCGGCCCGGACGGCAACAAGCTCTACCCGGACCTGGCAACGGCCATGCCGACGGTCTCCAGCGACCAGCTGACCTACACCTTCAAGCTCAAGCCGGGCATCAAGTTCGGCCCGCCGGTCAACCGGGCGATCACCTCCAAGGACATCGAGTACGCCTTCGAGCGCATCAACACCAAGCCCCTGGTCGCCCAGTACGGGTTCTGGTACTTCGGCGTGATCAAGGGGATGGACGGCAAGGCGCCCGCGCCCAAGCCGGTCTCCGGCATCGAGACCCCCGACGACGCCACCATCATCTTCCACCTGACCAAGCCGACCGGGGACTTCTTGTTCCGCCTGTCGATGGCGGCCGCCGCGCCGGTCCCGCAGGAGGTCGGCAAGTGCTTCACCAAGGCCGGTGACTACGGCCGCTTCGTGATCTCCTCCGGCCCCTACATGCTCAAGGGCTCCGATGCGCTCGACACCTCGTCGTGCGCCGCCATGAAGCCGATCTCGGGCTTCGACCCGACCAAGAAGATCCTCATGGTGCGCAACCCCAACTACTCCCAGGCCACCGACGACCTGCGCACCAACAACGTCGACGGCATCTCGGTCACCATCGACACCAACGTCAACGACATCTTCAACAAGGTCCAGTCGGGCGGGCTCGACGCCTCGTTTGTCAACCAGCCGCCCAAGCCGATCCTGCAGCAGTACCTGACCCAGCCCGACAAGAAGAAGCTGATCCACTTCAACCCGAACGACTCCACGACCTATATCACCATGAACTGGGCCACGCCGCCGTTCGACGACATCCACGTCCGCAAGGCGGCCAACCTGATCATGGACAAGGCCGCGATGCTGCAGGCCTGGGGTGGCTCCAGCTTCGGGCAGATCGCCACCCACATCACCCCGCCGATCGTACTCAACGACGAACTCACCCAGTCCTACGACCCCTACGCCACGCCGGGCTTCCACGGTGACCTGGCCAAGGCGCAGGCGGAGATGAAGCAGTCCAAGTACGACACCAAGAAGACCGGCATGTGCGACGCGCCGCAGTGCAAGAACCTGGTGATGATCAACCGCAACGTCACCCCGTGGACCGACCTGGAGCCAGTGGTCGTTTCGAGCCTCAACAAGATCGGCATCCAGGTGAAACCGCGCGAGCTGGCCACCGGCGCCGCCTACACCACCATCCAGACCGTCAAGAACCTGATCCCAATCGCGCTGAATGCCCGCTGGGGCAAGGACTACGCCGACGCGTCCACCTTCTTCATCCCGCTGATGGCCGGCACCTCGATCATCCCGACCGGCAACACCAACTACGCGCTGGTCGGCCTGACCTCGAGTCAGGCCACGGACCTGGGGATCAAGATCCCCGCCGGGGCCGAGATCCCGAACCTGGACAGCGACATCGACGCCTGCCAGAAGATCCCGGCGACCGACCCCGGCCGCGTGACCTGCTGGGCGAACCTGGACCGCAAGCTCATGGAGCAGGCGGTGCCGTGGATCCCGTACCTGTGGAACAACCAGCCGACGGTGACCAACGCGAGCGTGACCCACTTCGAGTTCGACCAGTTCTCCGGCTACCTGTCCTTGACCGAGTTCGCAGTGAACAACAAGCTCAGCGCCGCGACGCTGTCATGAGCTAGCAGCGGCGGCGGGGTGGGGCCGCGCCCCGGCGGCCCCACCCCGCCCCGACCGATTCCCCGGAATCCTCGATGACCTATGACAAGCCAGGGACGGCCAATCGGGCTCGGTCAGGCGTACGAGCAGATCAATCCTGCTGATCCATGGTGCCGACCATCAACACCACCAGACTGTCCATGAACCGTTGCTAACTCTCAGCCCGGACCAGCAGCCAAGCCCCCACCTATGAATCAAGTCAAGAGCTTGTTGAGCGCGGCACGAGTTTGATCGTCGCGGATCGCGCCTGCGGGCTCACGATGGCGCCGACGATGTTTGCTGCGTATCGGCGGTACTTGCTGCGGTACATGGCGTCGATCTGGTCATTGATGTCCTGCTCGGCGTCCACAAAGGAAACGTCTCTCTCGACGCCACCTGCCCAGATGTGGCCCTCGTGGCGCACCCGGGTGCCACGAAACCAGGCGCCGGTGCGCCCGTTCACCGATCGCACGTAGAGGCTGTCGCCGCAGGAAACCACCCACATGGTCACCGGCTTTCGCAGCGTGCCGTCGCGTCGCCCTGACGCGAGCTGCAGCTCTTCCGCTGCCCCGATCTTGGAGATTTCGTCGCTCGTCCACGCGGCCATCGGCCTCTCCTTCGAAATGCGCGTGATGATGGCTGGGTCGGTTGATCCAGGTAACAACAGGGCCTCCCAGCGTGGCCCGGGCAGATGTAGCGTCGTAGGCGTGGACAGCCGAAACGAGATTCGTGACTTCCTGGCCTCCCGACGGGCCAGGATCACTCCGGAGCAGGCAGGCCTGCCCGCCTACGGCGCCAACCGGCGCGTTGCCGGACTCCGCCGGGAGGAAGTCGCGCTGCTCGCCGGGGTCAGCGTCGACTACTACACCCGTCTGGAGCGGGGCAACGCGCGCGGCGTCTCCGACGGCGTCCTGGAAGCGCTCGCCCGCGCGCTACAGCTCGACGAGGCCGAACGCGCACACCTGTTCGACCTGGTCCACGCGGCAAACACCACGGCACGGACGCGTCGCCGCCCCGCCAAGCAGCAGGTGCGCCCGAGCGTGCGGCGCATCCTCGACGCGATGACCACGGCGCCGGCGTACGTGCGAAATGGGCGCTTGGACATCCTCGACGCGAACCAGCTCGGCAAGGCGCTCTTCTCGCCGATATTCGCCGACCCGGCCCGGCCGGCGAATATCGCCCGGTTCATCTTCCTCGACCCCCGCGCCAGGGAGTTCTACGGCGACTGGGAACGCCTGGCCAGCGACACGGTCGCGGTGCTGCGCGCCGAGGCTGGACGCAACCCGTACGACCGGGCACTGTCCGACCTCGTCGGGGAGCTGTCGACCCGCAGCGAGACCTTCCGCACCCGCTGGGCCGCCCATGACGTGCGCCTCCATCGCACCGGGATCAAGCACTTGCATCACCCGGTCGTCGGCGACCTCAGCCTGATGTACGAGGCGATGGAGCTCACCGCAGACCCAGGTTTGACGCTCATTACGTACACCGCCGAACCGGGCTCCACATCCCAAGACGCGCTGAACCTCCTCGCAAGCTGGGCGGCCACCCTGGACCAGGCCGAGACGGCCCACCCAGCCGACCACACGTGAGCCGCAACCAACCTCGCAGTTCGCAACACCGCATCAACAAGGAAGCCACCATGGAGATCCTGCCTAAGCAGCCGACGGTCAAGGGGCCGGCCGAGATGTTCACCGGCGAGGTGTGGTTCGACGTCATCGCCAAGGGCGAACCGCCCTCGCGCCTGCGCGTCAACACGGTGCGGTTCGCCCCCGGCGCCCGCACCGCCTGGCACTCCCACGCCGTCGGGCAGACCCTGTACGTTACCGACGGCCGCGGCCTCGCCCAATCCCGCGGCGGCAAGATCATCGAACTGCTCCCCGGCGACTCCATCTCCACACCCCCCGGGGAATGGCACTGGCACGGCGCCGCCCCCGGCCACTTCATGACCCACGTCGCCATGTGGGAAGCACCCGAAGAAGGCCCCGAATCCAACTGGGGCGACCCGGTCACCGACGAAGACTACGGCCAGCAGTAACCGCGTCCCGTCCAGCGATCCCTAGCCCGTGACGTCCGGTCAGCGTCGCCGTCGTCTCACGTCCTGGTGCGGTAGCGGAGGTAAACCACGCCGCTGTCGAAACGGCGTTCGTCCAGCAGTTCGAGCTTCAGGCGGACGTTGTCGGGGAGGGACTGGTTGCCGCCTCCCACCACGAAGGGCACGAGGAACAGGTGGTACTCGTCGACCAACCCGGCCCTGATCGCCTGGGCGGCCAGGTCGGGACCGCCCACGCTGAGGTCACGTCCCGCTGACGCTTTCAACTGCCGGACCGCTGCAGGGTCGAAGTCTCGCTCGATCCGCGTCCTGGCGCTGGATACCGCCGCCAGCGTCCTGGAGTACACGACCTTGTCGGCCGCCTGCCAGATCTTCGCGAAGTCCTGCATGACGGGCCGCTGGTCGGCGAAGGTGTGCGCGGTCTCCCAGGCGACCATCACCTCGTACATCCGGCGCCCGTAGAGGTAGGTGCCGACCGGCCGCTCGAGGTCGTTGACGAAGGCGTGCACCTCCTCGTCCGGCGCAGCCCAGTCGAAGTTGCCGTCCTCGTCCGCTATATAGCCGTCGAGCGACGTGATCGCCGAGTAGATCAGCTTGGCCATCGTGAACCTCCCATACGCAGACAAGGAGAGCCTACTCATCCTCCGCGACATGGGAGAGCCGCCCAGGACACGACCACCCACCACAGGTGTGCAGCCGGCAGGACCTTGCGGCAGTGAGGCAGCTTGGGGCATCGCAGGTAGCTGGTGCCCCTACCCGCGACGGCCACCGCACGCCAGGAGAGCACGCTCGGTCGATCGGGGCAGGCCCAGGAGATGGGGCCAACTGACCTACTGGATACCTACCGGCATCCCAGCAAGGCCTGTCGATTCCCTACCGGATTCCTACCACGAGACGACCTCGTGACTTGGTGCAAGCCGTACTCGTCTGTACGCCGGCATTGCGTCACGCGAGGGCGTGCGGCGCACTGAAGAGTTCTTGAGGGTGTCCGTGATGTAGGTTCTCAGTAGATCCTTTCGTGTCTCACCGGGATGTCGGTCTACTTGTCGTTTACGACAGCTCGATGAGAACGCCGGCCGGCGTGTGGTCGACGGTTGTCGGTGTGACGCTGTCACCGTCGCGGTATGGCGGTGGCGCTTCCTGTGCCCGTGTCAGGGGAAGCTCACTTCGATGTCGAGGCCGCCTTCGGGTCGGGCGCGGGGGATGAGCGTGGCGGCGTGGGTGTCGGCGATGGCGCCGACGATGGCCAGGCCGAGTCCGTGGCCGTCGGTGTCCCGGATTCGCTGGCTGCCGAGTTGTTGGAAGGGCTGGAGCAGCCGCTCGAGCTCGCCTGGTGGGATCACTGGTCCGGTGTTTCGTACCGTGATGGTTGCCCGTCCTGCGGTCGTGGCCGTTGCGATCTCGATGCGGCCCCCGGCCGCGTTGTGACGCAGGGCGTTGCCCACCAGGTTCGCCACCAAGCTCGCCGCCAGGTTCGGGTCACCTGCCGCCGGGGCGGTTGCCAGCGTGGTGTCGACGCGGATGCCGCGGCGCTGGGCTTCGGGCTGGCGGGCCAGGACGACGTTCCCGGCGAGGTCGGCGAGGTCGGCGAGGTCGGCGAGGTCGGCGAGGTCGGCGAGGTTGAAGGGTTCGCGCTGCTCGATGCCCCGTTCGCTGCTTGCCAGGGTGAGCAGCGCCTCGATAAGGCGTTCCTGCTGCTGGCCGAGGGCCAGCACGTCCTGGCAGGTGGCTCGCATGGTCTCGGCGGTGGCGTCGGGATCGGCGAGCGCCACCTGCAGCAGGGTGCGCTCGGCGGTGAGCGGGGTGCGGAGCTCGTGCGAGGCGTTGGCCACGAAGTGCCGCTGCGACGCAAACGATGCCTGGAGTCGCTCGAACAGGTCGTCCAGCGTCGCGGCGAGTTGGGTGAACTCGTCGTCGCGGCCGCCCAGACTGAGGCGGCGGTGCAGGTTGCTGGCGGAGATGGCCCGGGCGGTTGCGGTGATGGTGCGCAGCGGCCGCAGGAACCGGCCGGCGATCAGCCAGCCGAGCACCAGCGCGATCACGACCATGACGGCCAGGCCCAAAGCGGAGGCGGTGAGCGGTAGGTGGACGTTGGTGCCCTGCGGGGCGCTCGGGCTCGCGCCGCCCTGGACGCCTGCCGGGACCGTGACCTTGGTTTGCAGGAGCACGATGGTGAGCAGGGCGGCGCCGGAGACGAAGAAGGGCTCGGCGTAGAGCAGGGTGAGCTGCAGCCGCAGCGTCGGCCGGGGAACGCCCAGCACCCAGGCCGGCTGGTGGGGGCGGGCCATCACGGTGCCCCGATCCGGTAGCCGCCCTCGCGGACGGTGTGGACGACCGGCGGGTCGCCGAGCTTGGCGCGCAGCCGGCGGATGGTGGTCTTGACCGCGGTGGTGAAGGGGTCGGCCGCCTCGTCCCAGACCCGTTCCAGCAGCTCCTCGGCGGAGAGGGGCCTGCCGGCGGCGGCCAGCAGGCACTCAAGGACGGCGAGCTCCTTGGGGCTGAGGTCCAGCCGCCGCCCGGCACGCACCGCCACCCGGCGGCTGGGGTCCAGGGTGAGGTCACCGCGTTCCAGGGTCGGGGGCAGCGCCGGGGCGGAGCGACGCCCCAGCGCGCGGGTGCGCGCCACCAGCTCGGCGAAGTCGAAGGGTTTGGGCAGGTAGTCGTCGGCGCCCAGGCCGAGGCCGTCGACGCGCTGCCCGACGGTGCTGGCCGCGGTCAGCATCAACACCCGGCTCTCAGCGCGTCCGGCCACGAGCTGCCGGCAGACCTCGTCGCCGTGGGTGCCGGGCAGGTCGCGGTCCAGCACCACGACGTCGTAGCGGGTGACGGCCAGGTGCTCCAGCGCGTCGTCGCCGTCCAGGACCACGTCGACGGCCATGCCCTCGCGGCGCAACCCGGTCCCGATCGTGCGGGCCAGGATCTCGAAGTCTTCAACCACCAGCACCCTCATGATCGTCTCCTGATCCCCCTCGACGGCCCCGGGACGCCGCCCAGCCAGTGTCCCGAGTCGTTGATTCGTTGCTGTTTCCAGGGCGGCTCTCGGCCCCCGCACCAGGAAGGTTTACCGCCACGAATATGAAGCGCATCAGTGACTCGGGACACTAGGGCGGTGTGCCACCGGTCAACGATGCCACCTC